>CAVGIJ010000005.1:0-46803 GCA_963629305.1 Acutalibacteraceae bacterium | reverse complement strand
CAGTTACGTCGATCTGTCTTGTTTTGTAAGCATCCGGTGAGAGTCCGTCAAGTTCTCTTATAACCATGTCAGCAGCAGTAACCTCATGGCCTGCGGCAACAAGAGCACGGAGAATATCAGAACCAAGCTTTCCGAATGCACCTGCAAGAACTACTTTCATTTTTAAAACCTCCAATTATTTAAAAGTTATTTTATAACTTTTTGATACAAAAAATCAACCGTACATACGTCTGAGTATTCCCGTAATATTTTCAAATACAAAATCTCTTTTTGCAGCTGAATTAAGAAGTATTTCAGCAAGAAAAATCGGAATATACTCATCCTGTTCATTATAACAGCGTTCAAGAACTTCTTTAAGAACCCCGGAAAGTTGTTTTATGAGCATATCATACTGCATGGGCATGTCTCTTCGTATGCTTGCCGTTTTTCCGTACTGGCTCCATACAACATCGTACTTTGCCACAAACGAAGTAAGTCCGTCATACATAATTTTGAATGCCTCATGAATATTAATTGACGAACTGCAATTAAGAGAAATGTCCGCAAGTATCTTCTTCCAATCTTTGAGCATTATCTGCGCAATCAGAAGATCTTTTGACTTATAATAGTTATAAACGGTACCCACAGCAATGTTACAACTGTCTGCGACACTGCGCATTGTCATGTTATGATAACCCTTTGAAAACAGTTGTTCGCTTGCTTCTTTAAGAATGCGTTCATCTAAATTTTCGATAATTTTAGGCACAATCTCACCCCTTTTGTGAACTCGTTCATTTAAAAATATAACATAGAAAAAAGGACCTGTCAACGAAAAGTGACAGATCCATATAATTCAGGCTCATAATTTTCAACAATAGTAAAGAGAATTGTTATGATAACAAGATATGCCGGTGCAAAAATGCCCGGATTTACAAGCGACATAAGTTCAAGAGCTATAAATGACATAAATACTGTTTTTGAAAAAAGCGACCTTCTTCTGATAAAAAATCTTATTCTGCAAAACAACTGATATCCATATGCAAGTATACCCAATATTCCGAAGCTTCCTATGACCTGAGGTACTGACGAATGGTACCAGCAAAGCTGACCTATCTTTGACGGGTGGAGATCCCTGTTCCCCATGTAACCTATTCCCCTTCCGGTAATAGGATTTGACAGGAAATCCTCAAAAGATCTCTTAATAAGACCCAGACGTCTGAAATTTTCTTTGTATGATGTAAATCTTTCGAGCGTGTACCGCATGAGATGAATAAGTTTCGGGGATAAACAAAGAGCGACAACAAAAACAACGCCTATAATAATCAGTAGCGGTTTTCTGTGTTTCTTGTCCGTGACAGCAAAATAGATTACGAGAATCATCAGTTCAACAGCACCGAACAGCAGTCCTCCTCTTGAGCCCGAAAGAAGAATTGCACCGTAAGACAAAAATGCAACAGAGATATATGCAAAATTCTTTTTAGCAGCCATATAAAATGCAAAAGGCATGGCTATCATAAGTATGGTACATGCATTGTTACGCCACTGGAACGCGAGAATATTTCTTTCAAAAATAAATTCATCAAAATGTTCCGCATACCACTGCAGCACTGAAAATACCAGATAACACGAAACAGTTATCATGACCTTGGAAAGACGTTCATCCATATGGTCGGTGTAGTTTTTGCCCGGGCGCAAAACACCGCCTATAAATATGTATACCAAAATAATAAGCGCGCCGAGGGCAAACATGTATGACAGGTTAATTTTAGACGTATACTCAGCCCATGTCATACTGCCCACTCCACCGAGCATCAGTGCTGCAGTGGCAAGGCACATCGGTAAAAGGAGTTCACCCTTTTTGTAGGTAAATGCTTTTCTGTACGCTATGATATGGAACAAAACCGCAAATACAACTATAGGAATCCCCCATAGGTATTCCATGTAGGCATCATAAGAATCCTTGTTTCTTATCGCAAACGAGATGAGCAAAAGTGCGGGTAAAAAGCATGAAAACAAGTCATCGGATACTACAAGAATTCCGCATACAAGGAATCCGAGATAAATGGAACCGGGTATCTCCCAATTGAATATTATGATGAGTGCGGCGAGTATAAACAGCAAGATGCCGAAAGTATCACTCGCGAGAAACTTTCTGACTTTCAAAAGTAAATCTGATTTATTCATACGAGCATTATAATATTATTGTTCTTTTTTTTCAATTTTTTCTTATTTTAGCTATTGATTTTTGAAAATAAAACTATATAATATATTTAGCACTCGAGATAAATGAGTGCTAACTTTAAAAATAAATTCTGTTTGGAGGAATTTTATATGAAACTTAAACCGGTTGCAGATCGCGTTGTTCTCAAGTCTTTTGAGGCAGAAGAGACAACAAAAGGCGGAATTCTTCTCGCCGCTTCGGCACAGGAAAAACCAATGATGATGGAAGTTGTTGCAGCAGGTCCCGGCGGACTTGTTGACGGCAATGAAGTCAAGATGTTCGTAAAGAACGGCGACAAGGTTATTGTCGGCAAATACACAGGCACAGAAATAAAACTTGATGACGAAGAATATACTATAGTTCGTCAGTCAGATATTCTTGCAATTGTTGAATAAGAGATAAAGGAGATCCGAAGATAGTATGGCTAAACAGATTATTTACGGCGAGGAAGCTCGCAAGGCACTTCAAAACGGTATAGATAAACTTTCAAACACTGTAAAAATCACTCTCGGTCCTAAGGGCAGAAACGTTGTTCTTGACAGAAAATACGGTGCTCCGCTCATTACAAACGACGGTGTAACAATCGCAAAGGAAGTTGAGCTTGAGGATCCGTTTGAAAACATGGGTGCACAGCTTGTAAAGGAAGTTGCAACAAAGACAAACGACGTTGCAGGTGACGGTACAACAACCGCTACACTTCTCGCTCAGGCTCTTGTACGTGAGGGCATGAAAAATGTTGCAGCCGGCGCAAACCCAATGGTTGTAAAGAAAGGTATCAAAGAAGCTGTTGACGTTGCAGTGGAAACTGTAAAGAAAAACTCAAAGCCGGTAAAGAATTCGGCTGATATTGCCCGTGTTGCTACTGTTTCATCAGCAGACGAGCACATTGGAACACTTATTGCCGAGGCTATGGATAAAGTTACCGCTGACGGCGTAATCACAGTTGAAGAAGCAAAGACCGCAGAGACAACATGTGATGTTGTTGAGGGCATGCAGTTTGATCGCGGATACATCTCCCCTTACATGGCCACGGACACAGACAAGATGACAGCTGAAATTGAGGATGCTTACATCCTTATCACAGATAAGAAAATTTCAAACATTCAGGAGATACTCCCGCTTCTTGAGCAGGTTCTCAAGATGGGCAAGAAGCTCGTTATCATAGCTGAAGACATTGAGGGCGAAGCTCTCGCTACTCTCCTTCTCAACAAGCTTCGCGGAACATTCACATGCGTTGCTGTCAAGGCTCCGGGATTCGGTGACAGACGTAAGGAAATGCTTCAGGATATTGCTATTCTCACAGGCGGTACGGTAATCACATCCGACCTCGGTCTTGAGCTTACTGATACACAGGTTGAACAACTCGGTCGCGCAGCAAAAGTAACCATTTCAAAAGACAATACAATCATCGTAAACGGTGCCGGTGACAAGAACGAGATCAAGGCACGTATTTCACAGATAAAGTCACAGATTGAGGTTACAACATCAGATTACGACAGAGAGAAGCTCCAGGAAAGACTTGCAAAGCTTTCAGGCGGTGTTGCCGTTATCCACGTCGGTGCTGCAACAGAAACCGAAATGAAAGAAATGAAACTCCGTATTGAGGACGCTCTTGCAGCTACAAAGGCAGCAGTTGAAGAAGGTACGGTTGCAGGCGGCGGCGTTGCACTTGTAAATGCTATCCCTGCCGTAAAAGAACTTCTCGACAAGACAGAGGACGCTGATATCCGCACAGGTATAAAGATTGTACTTAAGGGCATTGAAGAGCCTATCCGTCAGATTGCCGCAAATGCAGGTCTTGAAGGTTCGGTTATCATAGATGCTATTATTAAGTCAAAGAAGACAGGTTACGGCTTCAACTTTGCAACTGAAGAATATGTTGACATGTTCAAAGCAGGCATACTTGACCCGACAAAGGTAACACGTTCTGCTCTTGAAAATGCATCATCTGTTGCTGCAATGGTACTCACAACAGAGTCACTTGTAACTGACAAACCGGATCCTGCAGCAGATGCCGCAGCAGCACAGGCAGCAGCTATGGCTTCACAGGGTGGCATGTATTAATAACTGATTTATCATTTTCGATAAAAATAAAAAAAGTGAGCGGTAACACTCAGGTTACCGCTCGCTTTTGTACCTTATAAGCCAATTCATCAACAGGGAATTTTATCTTTCTGAATGCGTCGCAAGGATCATCTGGCTCACAGCTGCTCGTCAAATTCTTCACGTGCAAATTCACTTGAGAAAATTTTGACTCTGCCGTCACTTCCGTAGAGAATTGCTCTTTTGCAATCAACGCATACCGCTTCTTTGATTTCAGACATATAATCTCCTCCTTTCAAAACATATTATGAAAAGAAAAGAATTTGGGTGCAAAATTTATATTGAACTTTTTATTGCAGCGTGATATTATATTGAAGTCGCAAAAATTTGATATCTTGTCTGTATGCTGATATGGCACAGGTGGTAGCGCACATCCTTGGTAAGGATGAGGTCACCGGTTCGAATCCGGTTATCAGCTCCAAAAAAGGCTCAGAGGTAATAACCTCTGAGCCTTTTGGTTTTTATAAATTACACTCAAGCAAAATCAATCTTCAATAAAGATTCTGTCGTTTATCTCTTTAACGAAATCACGGTCAAACTTTTCAACCATTCTGTCGTATGTCACAAGACCGTTTATTTCCTCTTCGACATCTGATACCTGTGTGTAAACTGTAGCGGAGAGTCCACGACTTACATTGGCAATTATCCTCTTCTCAAAAAGCTTCTTGAAGCTGTTTGAAAGCATTCTCTTTGTAGGATACATATGATAGCCGAACATCATAAACGGATTATACATATGTCCGACAGTCGGCTTGCTGTAACCGCCGAATTCCGAAAGAAGGTAGCAGCGTTTATCGCGTGGAACATATACCGGTGTGAAATAAATATGTTTACTTACAAAGTCTCCGCCGCCCTGATCATGCCAACCGCTGGTCGAGTCAATTGTTCTTGTGGGATCAAGCTTCTTTATTTCCCCGGAAATACGTTTTGAATCAAACTGTCCCCAGCCCTCGTTGAAAGGAACCCACATTGCAAGAGAAACACAGTTGATAAGATAAGAGACAGTTCTTCTCATATCTGTCTCATACTCTCTTCTGCCCTCTTCCGATTCTCTTGCGAAAAATCTTCTGTGTCTTGTGTCTTTAAACTCAAGACCTATAAACGGAAGAATTCCAATGCAGAGCATGTTGTAGTTCGAGCCGCCGTTTACCATGTCCTGCCATACGAGCATACCGATTCTGTCACAGTGATAGTACCAGCGCAGAGGTTCGATTTTTATATGCTTTCTTATCATGTTAAAGCCCATGTCTTTAAGCATCTGTATGTCATAAATACAGGCTTCATCCGACGGAGGTGTGAGTTTTCCGTCAGACCAATAGCCCTGATCAAGAACGCCCTTATGGAAATATGGCTTATTGTTGAGCATGAGGCGCTGTATGCCGTTTTTATCCTTACCCGTGCCAAACTTTCTCATGCCGAAATATGAGCTTACAACGTCCTTTCCGGCAACTATTTTAAGGTCATAGAGCTTCGGATTTTCAGGTGACCAAAACTCGTATTCGGAGAGTTTTATTTTTACGCAGTCTTTACCCTTACCGCTTGCAATCACACGTCCGTTGTCAATAACCGAAACATCAATGTTTTTCGAAGTCGTTCTTACAGATACGGTTACGGAGTCGGTGTCAATGTCCGGGGTGATTTTAAGGTCGGAAATATACTCGTCAACTACAGACTCCATCCATACAGTGCCCCATATACCGGACTGAGGCGTGTACCATATGTTGCCGGCATGAAGCTTCTGTTTTCCGAATGCTCCGACACCGGTATCCGACGGGTCACAAACTTCAAGCGTCAATGTATTTTCACCGGATCTTATCGCGTCTGTAATATCCAGCGTAAAGGCATAGAAGCCTCCGCGGTGTTCACCGATTTTTTTTCCGTTGAGCGAAACACTGCACTCATAATCCACAGCCGTGAAATGAAGCAATGTTTTCTCTTTGATGAAACCTGTCGGGACATCAAAAACCAATTTATAATAGAGCGTATCGTCAGGTGTAACAGTTTTCATAACCCCGCTGAGAAGTGATTCCGGCGAAAAAGGAACAAGGATATCTCCATCATATTCGCCGAGCGGTTCTGTTTTTTTCCTTATCGCATACTTCCAATAACCGTTAAGGTTAAGGTAACTGTCACGTACAAGCTGCGGGCGCGGATACTCCTGCCACGGCTTATCATCGACGCTGTCATAAAATCTTGATTTAAGCTGATGAACTGCCATAATCAACCTCCGAATTTAACTTTATGTTATTTATCGAGTGAACGGTCAAGTGAGGCTTTTACGAAGCCCTTAAACAGTGGATGCGCCTTGTTCGGTCTTGACTTGAATTCCGGATGATACTGAACTCCGACATAAAACGGTCTGTCCGTAAGCTCAACCGTTTCAACAAGACGGCCGTCGGGAGAAAGTCCCGAAAGAACAAGTCCGTTTTCCGTAAGAATATCTCTGTAGTCGTTGTTGAACTCGTATCTGTGTCTGTGTCGCTCTGAAATCTCCGTTTTTCCGTAGCATCTCTCCATGGTCGTTTCGCTCTTGATAATGCACGGGTAAGCACCGAGTCTGAGCGTACCGCCCTTGTTTATCTCATCACTCTGTCCGGGCATAAAATCAATAACTTTGTTTTTACAATTTTCATCGAATTCGCCCGAAAATGCATCGCTTAATCCCGCAACATGGCGTGCGTATTCTATAACGGCAATCTGCATACCGAGGCATATTCCAAAGTAAGGTACATTGTTCTCGCGTGCATATTTTGCAGCAAGAATCATTCCTTCAATTCCCCTGTTTCCGAATCCTCCCGGAACAATTATACCGTCAACCCCGGAAAGAACATCCTTATATGTTTCTCCTGTAAGAGTTTCGGAATCGATCCATTCAATTTCCACCTCGGAATCATAACAATATCCCGCATGATGAAGTGCTTCGGCAACAGAGAGATATGCGTCGTGAAGCTGTACATACTTTCCTACGAGTCCTATCTTAACTGTGTTTGTACGTGATTTAATTCTGTCAACAAGCTCTGTCCACTCTGAAAGATCGGGCATTGGTGCATCAATACCGAGTTCGCGGCATACTACAGAAGAAAAGTTTGCCTTTTCAAGCATAAGCGGTGCCTCATAAAGGCACGGAAGTGTGATATTTTCTATAACACAGTCAGGCTTTACATTGCAGAAAAGAGAAATCTTATTGAAAATTGACTCCTCGAGAGGCTCATCACAACGAAGAACAATTATGTTCGGATTTATTCCCATTCCCTGCAGCTCTTTTACGGAGTGCTGTGTAGGCTTTGACTTATGTTCATCCGAGCCACTGAGAAACGGCACCAACGTCACATGAATGAAAAGACTGTTTTCTCTGCCGACTTCGAGAGAAATCTGTCTTACAGCCTCAAGGAACGGCTGTGATTCAATGTCGCCTATGGTACCGCCTATTTCCGTGATAACAACATCCGCGTCTGTTTTCTTTCCGACGCGGTAAACAAATTCTTTTATTTCATTTGTGATGTGAGGAATAACCTGCACCGTGGATCCGAGATATTCTCCGCGGCGTTCTTTGTTGAGTACATTCCAATAAACTTTACCGGTTGTAAGGTTTGAATACTTGTTGAGGTCCTCATCAATAAACCTCTCATAATGTCCAAGATCAAGGTCAGTCTCCGCGCCGTCCTCGGTAACATATACCTCTCCGTGTTGATACGGGCTCATTGTACCCGGGTCAACGTTTATATACGGGTCAAGCTTCTGAGCCGCAACCTTAAGTCCCCTTGCCTTGAGAAGCCGTCCGAGAGATGCGGCAGTGATCCCCTTACCAAGACCGGAAACAACACCGCCTGTTACAAAAATGTACTTTGTCATAATTAATTACCCCCACATTCTGAAATCTATTTATAAGTTGAAATGATATTTTCCGCAATTACTCTTCTGGTCACGCACCTGTCCATTGCGTGCTTCTCAATGTACCTGTGTGCCTCAGCCTCTGTCATTTTATGTTCTTCGATAAGAAGCCATTTTGCTCTGTTCACAAGACGTATTTCCTCCATTTTTTCTTCAAAAGAAGCAGTCTTTTCCTCCATTCGTCTTATTCGTTCACGAATTCCGCAAAGAACAAGCAATGACTGTGTTACAGTCTCTCCGTTGGTAGGTTTTTGAACCACCAAAGCACCATAAGGACTGACTTTTGCGGAAATATCCGAATAAAAATCACTCTTTATAAAAAGCAAAACACCTGTACCTGTTTTTTCACAGATATCAAGCGCAAGATTTATTCCGAAGTCGTCCGGCAAAGGTACGTTTATGATTACAATATCAAAAGTTCTCTCGAGCAAAAGTCGTTTTGCCCTTGCGACATCCTTTGCAATGACGAGAGGACTGTATCGGCTGTCGGGGAGATATTTTTTGAGCGATGTATTGAAATTTTCAGAAGCTGAAACCAGTAAAACACTGTATATATGGTCTCTGAAATCCACTGCAAAACTCCCCCCGTAGTTTATTTTATCAGTAAAGTAATTTTATATTTTTGTTTTGTTATTTGCATATGAGTCGACGATTGTCCTCGGCAATGCATCAGCAATAAAATCTGATTCTTTAGCCACCGAAACTGCCTCATCAAAGTTCCTCGGAAGTGACTTAAACTCCTTGAGAACCTCATCAGATGCCTGATAAAGATTTATATCCGCAGGTTCCGGGAGTTTAAGATTGTTCTTTATACCATAAAGTCCGGCGCGGATGATAAGTGCAAACGCGAGATACGGATTGCACTTTGGGTCGGGAGAGCGAAGCTCGGCACGCTTGTACTCACCGACAGCTGCCGGAATTCTTATAAGCTGTGACCTGTTTTCTCTTGACCACGAGATGTAAAGCGGTGCCTTGTCACAGCCGAATCTCCTGTATGAGTCAGCGGACGGATTGAGGAAAAGTGTCATGTCGGAAATATATTTAAGAATTCCGGCAAGCATAGGCTCCATAACATCCTCTCCCGACCGGGCTTTTGCCGAGATATTTATATGCATACCGTTACCCGGTTTGTCAGGTAAGGGTTTTGGCGAGAAATCGGCAAAAAGCCCACTCCGCGCCGCAATTGTATTTACAACTGATTTGAATGTCACTGCATTGTCAGCAGCAGACATTGCATCGGCATATCTGAAATCAATTTCGTTTTGACCCGGACCCTCCTCATGGTGTGAACACTCAGGCTGAATATCCATCTTTTCAAGTGTAAGGCAGATTTCGCGTCTTACATTTTCGCCCTTGTCCTGTGGGGCAATATCCATATAACCCGCATTGTCATATGTTTTTCTTGTCGGAACGCCGTTTTCGTCTCTTTCAAAGAGGTAGAACTCCATCTCTGTACCGAATGAAAAGGTTATTCCCATTTTTTCGGCTTCTTCAATCTGTGTTTTAAGAAGTCGGCGGAGATCCGGTTCAAACGGAGTGCCGTCGGGATAGGTTATGTCACAAAAAATACGTAAAACCCTGCCATGATCAGGTCTCCACGGCAAAACGGTAATATTGGACGGGTCAGGATGAAGTAACAAGTCAGAATGTACTCCGTTTGAAAATCCCGCTATAGCGGAGCCGTCAATTGCAATGCCGTAATCAAACGCACGCTCTACCTCATCAGCCATTATAGAGATGTTCTTTTGATTGCCGAATACATCGCAGAAAGCAAGACGTATAAACTTTACGTCCTCCTCTTCAATGTATTGCATAATCTCCTTCGGTGAATATGTCATAGATTTACCTGTCCTTTCTAGTTGGCAACATACATCTGCTTGTACGGGTTTTTGCTGTCCGGTGTAACAACCGTGAATTTTTCGTTTAGTATATCTTCTGTCTTTTTATCAAAATACCTGCAATATTTTTCAAGATACGGCCTTATCTCGGCTATGTCCTCATCACCGGCAGGTGATACAATTGTACGTTCGGAAAAGGATATGCCGGATACATCTCCGCGAAGGATCATCTTTCCTCCGTGCATACCCATGGACGGAAAATTTCCGACAATCGGTTTTCCGTCATCAAATAAGCCGAGCACGATTATAAGCCCGCCCGCCTGATACTCTCCGAGAAAGCTTCCGGTGTGGCCGCCAATGACAATAACAGGCTTCTTATCCCTGTACTCTTTCATGTGAATTCCCGCACGGTATCCCGCATTTTTTTCAATGTAAATTTCTCCGCCGCGCATTGCGTAGCCGGCGGTGTCGCCGATATTTCCGTGAATAATTATCTCGCCGGAATTCATGGTGTCACCGACAGCATCCTGCGCATTGCCAAGTACTTCCAGCCTTGCTCCGCTAAGATAAGCACCGAGCGCATTCCCCGGGATGCCCTCAAAAGTGACCGATTTTTTCCCGAGACCGGCAGCGAGGAATCTATGACCGAGACAATTTTTTATGATGAAATTGTCATCCGCTTTTCGAAGAAAATTGTTTATGTCGGTATATGTTAAATTGTTTGCATCAACATACATAATATAATACCATCCTAAGTTAAAATGTAAATATTTTTATCACTCTCCGGCATGAGAAATTCCGAGAATTTGAAGTTCCTTTTCGGTCATTCCGACCCCCCTCAGCATGAGTCGATTTCCCTTAAGCGCCTCAATTGAGTTTATACCCATACCGCCCATGAGTTCTTTTATCTCACGATTCCACGCAGTCATAAGGTTCACGAGCCTTTCATACCCCTCGTCGGGATCAAGTCTTTTTACAAGATCCTCTCTTTGCGTGGCTATTCCCCAATTGCACTTTCCTGTCTGACATGTTCTGCAAAGGTGACACCCGAGTGCAAGCAATGCGGCTGTGGCGATGTAACATGCGTCAGCCCCGAGCGCGATTGCCTTTACAACGTCCGCGGAGCTTCTTATGCTGCCTCCGACTATGAGGGAAACGTTGTCACGTATTCCCTCAGCACGCAGTCGTGTATCCACGGCTGCGAGTGCAAGTTCTATCGGAATTCCGACGTTATCACGTATTCTCGTCGGAGCAGCACCTGTACCTCCGCGGTACCCGTCAATCGCGATGATATCCGCACCACTTCTTGCAATACCGCTCGCAATAGCGGCGATATTGTGCACTGCGGCAACCTTTACAATAACAGGCTTTTTGTTACCGGTTGCCTCCTTAAGCGAATACACAAGCTGCCTTAAATCCTCTATTGAATAAATATCGTGGTGCGGTGCCGGCGAGATTGCGTCAGAACCCTCCGGTATCATTCGGGTTCTGGATACATCGCCGACAATTTTGGCGCCCGGAAGATGTCCGCCGATTCCCGGCTTTGCACCCTGTCCCATTTTTATCTCTATTGCCGCGCCCGAGTTCAAATATTCCTCGTGAACGCCGAACCTTCCGGACGCAACCTGTACAATCGTATTTTCGCCATAACAATAAAAATCCTCATGCAGTCCGCCCTCACCGGTGTTATAGCAAATGCCGAGCTCCCTTGCAGCTCTCGCAAGACTTTCATGCGCATTGTAGCTTATTGAACCGTAGCTCATTGCGGAAAACATAACGGGCATGGAAAGTTCAATCTGCGGAGGAAAATCAGTTTTGATTTTACCGTTTTTGTCACGTTCTATAGTTCGGGGTTTTTTGCCGAGAAATACTCTTGTCTCCATAGGCTCACGAAGCGGATCGATTGACGGGTTTGTAACCTGGGACGCATTGATAAGGATCCTGTCCCAGTAAACAGGTGTGGGATTCGGATTTCCCATTGATGAGAGAAGAACGCCGCCACTGTATGCCTGCTTGTATATCTCCTTTACAGTACTGCCGGTCCAATTGGCATTTTCTCGAAACGTGCAGTCATTTTTTACAATTTTCAGCGCATGAGTCGGACAGTATACAACACACCTCTGACAGTCAACACATTTATTTTCATCGCTAAGCACAAGATTTCTTTCCTTGTCAAAAAAGTGAACTTCATTTGAACACTCACGCTCGCATATGTGACAATTTATACAACGGTCATAATTTCTGATCACTTCAAAGTCGGGAAACAAATAAGGCATTTCCATTAGTATGCACCGTCCTTCACTTTGACAATAATAGGCTCTCCGCCTGACGGAGAGTAGAAGTTTTCAGCGTCTCTGTCCATTGCACGAATTGCTGACTCTTCACTCGCAATGTACACTTTATCACCATTTTCAGCCGCAACCATTGAGCGAAGCTTTAGTCTGTCGTTCAGTGCCATAAGTCCGCCCTCAAAACCAAGAATTATCGAAAACGGACCGGTGATAAGCAAGCTCCCGAACATCCTACGAAGATACTCATATTCCTTTGCCTTTTCAAGGTCTTTTTCCTTGCACCCTTCTATTGTGCTCCAAAACGGTGCGGCAATAACGGATGCCATCTCAGAGAGAGTCAAGCCCTGTCTTCTGAGAAGATAATCGGCAATATATGTAATAACCTCTGTGTCAGTCTGCAAAGTACACTTATAACCGAAAATCTCAATAAATCTTCTGTTGGCATCATAGGATGAAATTTCACCGTTGTGAACAACGGAGTAGTCAAGAAGCGCAAACGGATGGGCACCGCCCCACCATCCGGGTGTATTCGTAGGATATCTTCCGTGTGCCGTCCATGAATAAGCCTCGTATTCATCCAGACGATAAAATGTACCTACATCTTCTGGATACCCCACAGCCTTGAATGTGCCCATGTTTTTTCCGCTGGAAAAAACATATGCGCCCTTTATTTCGGTGTTAATCTTCATCACACATCTTGCAACATACTCTTTCTCATCAATCTGAAGACGTGTAAGTACTGATGAAAGCGGTGCCAAAAAATATCTCCAGATAAGCGGAACATCTGTAATGCTCGGTATTTTTCTTACAGGTATATTTTCAGCTTTTACTATTTCAAAGCTGTCCTTTAAGAATTTTTCACATTCAACCCTCGAGTCATTATCATTGTAAAAAATATGGAATGCATAAAAATCTTTGTATTCAGGGTAAATCCCATACGCGGCAAATCCGCCGCCGAGACCGTTTGATCTGTCATGCATGGGAATCATGCTCTCTATTATCTTTTCCCCTGTCATGCGTTTTCCGTCTCTTGAAATAACGGCGGAAATTGCGCATCCTGACGGTATACGAACCTGTCCTTCAAGCTTCATAATTGTCATCCTTTCGGAAAAATAAAAAAAAGACGCTCATTCATACAAGGGGCAAGAATCCCTTTGAATGAATGAACGTCTTTGCTCATTGCGGGGATTATATCACAGATAAAAATCTATGTCAAACGAGTTCGAGAAATTTTCAAAAATTTTTGAAAAAAGTGTTGACAAATGATTTTCGCGGCGTATAATTGCTGACATGAAAAGGCAAAGGCGTCTTGGAGATTCGGTCTCCTTGACGCCTTTTTTCATTTTCAAAATTCCTAATCATTATTACCACAAAAATCGAGTAGAGGCAAAGACGTCTTGAATCATTTGCATTCAACGGCGGATTTGCCTCTTCTCGTATTTAGAAAAGGAGTGCAGACTATGAAAACAGTATCAGACTATTTCGGATGCCTTGTTTTTGATGACAGAGTCATGAAGGCGAAGCTCTCGGCAAAGGTCTATGCATCACTGAAAAAGACAATCGATGAAGGAGCAAAGCTTAATAATGATGTTGCCAATGCCGTAGCCTCTGCTATGAAAGACTGGGCAGTGGAAAACGGAGCAACACATTTTACACATTGGTTCCAGCCGCTTACAGGGATTACGGCCGAGAAGCACGACAGTTTTATCACACCTGCATCTGACGGACGCGTAATAATGGAGTTTTCCGGAAAAGAACTTATAAAGGGTGAACCGGATGCCTCCTCATTCCCGTCAGGCGGACTCCGTGCAACTTTTGAAGCACGTGGATACACGGCATGGGATCCTACCTCCTACGCATTTATAAAAGATAAAACGCTTTGTATTCCTACCGCCTTTTGTTCATACGGAGGTGAGGCTCTTGACAAAAAGACTCCGCTCCTTCGTTCTATGGAAGCACTTAACAAACAGGCAATGAGAATCTTAAAACTCTTCGGCAATACAGATGTAAAGTGTGTAAAGACATCTGTAGGTCCTGAACAGGAATACTTCCTTGTTGATAAAGAGACTTATGATAAGAGAAAAGACCTTATCTTTACCGGAAGAACACTTTTCGGTGCAATGCCTCCAAAGGGTCAGGAAATGGATGACCACTACTTCGGTGTAATCAAACCGAGAGTTGCAGAGTACATGAAGGATCTTAACGAGGAACTTTGGAAGCTCGGCATACTCGCAAAAACCGAACATAACGAGGTTGCACCTGCACAGCATGAGCTTGCACCGATATACTCAACAACAAACATCGCAACTGATCACAACCAGCTCACAATGGAGATTATGCAAAAAGTTGCCGCAAAGCACGGTCTTGTATGCCTCCTCCATGAAAAACCGTTTGCAGGTGTAAACGGCTCGGGCAAACACAACAACTGGTCTATTTCAACCGATACCGGAGTAAACCTTTTAACACCGGGTGAAACTCCATATGAAAACGCACAGTTCCTGCTCTTCCTCTGCGCAGTAATAAAAGCAGTTGACGACTATCAGGATCTTCTCAGAATTTCCGTTGCCACAGCAGGAAACGATCACAGACTCGGTGCAAACGAAGCTCCTCCGGCAGTTATCTCAATGTTCCTCGGTGATGAACTCACCGCCGTACTTGATGCGATTGAAAATGATACACCTTATAACGGAACGGAAAAGGCCGTTATGAAACTCGGAGTAAGCGTACTTCCGAAATTTGCTAAAGATACGACTGACAGAAACCGTACATCGCCGTTTGCATTTACGGGAAACAAATTTGAATTCCGTATGCTCGGTTCATCAAACAGCATTGCCTGTGCAAACATAATGCTCAACGCAGCGGTTGCGGAGTCACTTAAGGTTTACGCTGACAGACTTGAAGGCGCTGCAGATTTTGAGACGGCTCTCCATGACATGATAAAGAAAACCATAAAAGACCACAAAAGAATCATCTTCAACGGAAACGGATACGATGATGCATGGATCAAAGAAGCAACTGAAGTACGCGGTCTTTCAAACCTCCGCACAACTCCGGATGCATTTCCGAAGCTTCTTGAAAAGAAAAACGTGGATATGCTTACGTCTCACAAGGTATTTACTGTTCCGGAAATTCAGTCACGTTATGAAATAATGCTCGACAACTATTGCAAGACGGTAAATATTGAAGGGCTGACAATGGTTGATATGGCCGGCAAAGAAATTTTACCTGCAGTTGAGAATTACATCTGTGACCTCGCCGAAACTTATAAATCAAAAACGGAAGTTATCGGAGAAGCATCAGGCAAATATGAAAAGGAAAAGATTTCAAAACTTTCGGTTATTGTTGATGAAATTTACGAGGCAACAGACGCTCTTGAAAAATCACTCATCAAATATAAGACTATTACGGATATCACGAAGGCTTCCGAGTACATACGTGATGACATACTCAAGAAGATGGCAGAGCTCCGTATCGTATGTGACGAGGCAGAAACCCTTACCGCAGAAAAATATTGGCCGTTTCCAACCTACGGTGAACTGCTATTCGGCGTAAGATAGATTTTTTGAAATATACAAAATATAAAATCATTTAGAGAGAAGTGTTTTAGATGACCATAGAATTTTGGTATTTGATAGGTGCGGCATTGGTGTTTTGGATGCAGGCCGGCTTCGCAATGGTTGAAGCCGGATTCACCAGAGCGAAAAACGCCGGAAATATCATAATGAAAAACTTGATGGACTTCTGTATCGGAACAATCGTATTTTCGATTCTCGGTTATTCTCTTATGATGGGAGAGGATACATTGTTCGGTCTTGTAGGAATTCCAAACCTCGACTTGTTTACTCATTTCAAAGAGTTCATAGCAAGTCCCGCAGACGGAAGCTTTACAGGAGCCTCAACATTCGTATTTAACCTTGTATTTTGCGCTACTGCAGCAACAATAGTTTCAGGTGCAATGGCAGAACGTACAAAGTTTTCGGCATACTGTATTTATTCGGCTGTAATCTCTCTTTTCGTATACCCTATCGAAGCTCACTGGATTTGGGGAGGCGGCTGGCTTTCGGCACTCGGATTCCATGACTACGCAGGTTCATGTGCAATCCACATGGTAGGCGGTATTGCCGCTCTCGTAGGTGCAATATTCCTCGGACCTCGTATTGGTAAGTACAAGAGAGACAAGGACGGAAAAGTAATCAAAGTAAACGCTATCCCGGGACATAACATAACAATCGGTGCTCTCGGTGTATTTATCCTCTGGCTCGGTTGGTACGGATTCAACGGTGCGGCAGCTACAACACCGACTGAACTCGCAACAATCTTTCTTACAACAACAATAGCTCCGTCTGTTGCTACAGTTACAACTATGATTTACACATGGATAAAGAACGGAAAGCCGGATGTTTCGATGTGCCTCAACGCGTCTCTCGCAGGCCTTGTAGGTGTCACTGCCGGATGTGATGCATATGATGCAATCGGTTCGACTGTTGTGGGTATAGTATCCGGTATACTTGTTGTTGTAGTTGTTGAATTACTTGATCTAAAGCTCCACATCGATGACCCTGTAGGTGCTGTAGGCGTTCATATGGCAAATGGTATCTGGGGTACAATTGCAGTAGGACTTCTTGCAAATCCCGACGCGCCGGCAGGACTTAACGGTCTCCTCTACACAGGAGATTTCAAACAGTTCGGTCTTCAAATGCTCGGATTTGCTTCAGTCGCAGCATACGCAACCGTGATGATGATTATCACATTTACACTTATAAAGAAATTCCACGGTCTTCGTGCTGACACTGAAGATGAAATTGCAGGTCTTGATATTGCAGAGCACGGTCTTCCGAGTGCATACCCTGACTTTGCTCCGTCAGTTCATAAGTACACATCTTATGCAGGAGACGAAGAAATCATTGCTACACCGATCGGTGCGGATGTTCCTGTTACCGAGGCAATTCCGGTTAAGAAGGTTCCTTCATTTGAAACTGCTGACGATACAACGCACAAATTTACAAAAGTTGAGATCATCTGTAAAGAAGCAAAATTCGATGCGCTCAAGAACGCACTCACCGGACTTGGAATCAACGGCATGACGGTTTCGCATGTTCTCGGTTGCGGCGTTCAGGGCGGAAAGCCGGAATACTACCGTGGTGTTCCTGTTGAAACAAGTCTCCATCCGAAGGTACAGGTTGATATTGTTGTAAGTAAAGTACCTGTAAGAGATGTCATTGAGACGGCAAAGAGCATTCTTTACACCGGACATATCGGTGACGGTAAAATCTTCGTTTATGATGTTGAAAACGTCGTAAAGGTTCGTACCGGCGAAGAAGGCTACGATGCACTACAGGATGTTGAGTAAAGATTCATATAAACAAGAAAAATAATTTTAAAGAGGTTATAATTTATGTGTTCGATTATGGGCTACTGTGACAGTGGCATTGATATTTCAAAATTTGAAGAAGGATTCAAGGAAACGGTTTCACGTGGTCCTGACGACTCAAGAATTATAAATACGGGTAAAGGTCTTCTCGGGTTTCACCGCCTGGCCATAATGGGTTTAACCCCGGAAGGCATGCAGCCCTTTGAACTCGACGGAAGTTATGTTGTCTGCAACGGCGAAATATACGGTTTCAAGAAATTCAAAACCCTTCTCGAAGAAAAGTACACTTTCAAGAGTGACTCTGACTGCGAGATTCTCCTTCCGCTTTATTTTGAATTCGGAATAAATATGTTTAAAATGCTGGATGCGGAATTTGCAATGATAATTTACGACGGCAGAACCGGTGAATACATTGCCGCAAGGGACCCTATCGGTATTCGTCCGCTTTACTACGGATACGATGACATGGGAGTAATCCTATTTGCAAGCGAAGCTAAGAACCTTGTATCCATATGCAAAAAGGTAATGCCGTTTCCTCCGGGGCACTACTATAAAGGCGGTAAATTTACATGCTACAATGACATAACAGAAGTCTTCGAGGTATCTCATGATGATATTGAAACTGTATGCAAAAACATCAATGAGAAGCTCACTGCCGGTATAACCAAAAGGCTTATTTCAGACGCAAAAGTCGGCTTTCTCCTCTCAGGAGGTCTTGATTCATCCCTTGTTTGTTCAATTGCCCAAAAGGAATCCCCCGTTCCGATAAGGACTTTCGCAATAGGTATGAGTGAGGACGCCATAGACCTTAAATACGCAAAAGAAGTTGCCGAATATATCGGCAGTGATCATACCGAAGTTATAATCACAAAGGACGATGTACTCTCATCACTCGAATATGTAATAAAAATTCTCGGCACATATGATATCACAACTATAAGGGCATCCATGGGAATGTATCTTCTTTGCAGATGGATTCACGAAAACACAGATATCCGCGTTCTTCTCACGGGTGAGATATCTGACGAGCTTTTCGGATACAAATATACGGACTTTGCACCGAGTGCCGAAGAGTTCCGGAAAGAATCCGTAAAGCGTGTACACGAGCTCCATATGTACGATGTACTCCGTGCAGACAGATGTATTTCTGTAAACTCTCTCGAAGCACGTGTTCCTTTCGGAGACCTTGACTTCGTAAAATACGTTATGTCAATTGACCCTGAAATGAAGATGAACAAATACGGAAAAGGCAAATACCTTCTGCGACACGCATTTGAAGGCGACTATCTCCCATATGATATTCTTTATCGTGAAAAGGCGGCTTTTTCAGATGCAGTCGGACATTCAATGGTTGACTATCTCAAAGAATACGCAAACGACTTCTACACTGATGAGGAATATGCAGAGAAAAAAGAAAAGTATTCTCACGCAAAGCCTTTCACAAAAGAGTCTCTCCTCTACCGCGAGATTTTTGAGAAATACTATCCGGGGCAATCAGATATGGTTGTAGATTTCTGGATGCCGAACAAATCGTGGGAGGGCTGCGACGTAGATGACCCGTCAGCAAGAGTTCTTTCAAACTACGGTGACAGCGGCAAGTGATATATCAGATATCCCATTAAAGAAAAACGCCATCCTTTCGGGTGACGTTTTCAAAATAATTTTGCTTTTTCCACATTTTTTCTGCCTTACAAGGTAAAACTGCTATTATCTTTGCCGTCAATGGCAAATGTGAACAACATACCTTTGTTCACTGCTGCAAAATATCCGCTCTTCTCGTATTCGTCAGCATAGTTTTTCTCAATAAGTTCGAGCGTTTCACGCAGTTGCAGCATTACTGCAAATTCGTGTTTACAATTGCAACTGCAAAAGCATGAGCAAACCAGCTGACTGATCTCACCGTTTCGGTATTCAAATTCCACTTCGTATGTCTTTCTGCCCTCAACAATGGCGTAGCCCTTTGTGCCGTCTATGCAGATATATCTGACTCTGCTTTCCATATAGTATTCGTGCCCGCGCTCTGCGATTTCCGAATTAATATTCATCCCACCAAGATCATCCAGGCGAAATGCAGTATCATCATTACCACTGACAAACTCTTCCCCGTCATTTGTCGGCGCCTTTAGCCATGTGATAACCTTGCCTTTTGGAAGAGCTTTACGGTCAAAGGTAACGAAATGGCTGCCTGCCATAAAGAACTGACCGTGTACGTCATTATCTACCACGGCTATAACACGCTTATAATCGGATAACTTGATTTTAAAATTGTAATTTACTTCAGTAACGCGACCGAGCATCCCTTCCAACTTACCGTCTACATAGACCATGTCTCCACGGTGTAAGTCAAACTTATCATTGAAATACGCCAGGGTCATTTGCCTTTCCGGGAAAAAAATCTGTACCATAGACTTGCGTGGTTTTTCCGTTTGCCGCGGATTTGCAGAAGTAGAAATAGCAATGTGTTCATTTTTTTCGCCGCTGTCCGCTGTAAATCCAATCTTAAATGCCATATCTTTCACCTTTCCATTCTCTGCCGTTATGCAAAATCTTTTCTGCGTTAGTGGTTTCCTTTTTCTATCTGACATCATTATACACCATCATATGTCCCATAAAACGGACTTTACATTGACACACCAAAAAATAAAAAAACGGACGGCAGTGTTATCTACCATCCGTAAAAAAATCAATTCGTTTTATCGGTGTTTTCTGCACCGCGAGCATCGCCTTGCAGAATGCCCTCAGCCTTGCCTTTTCTTACACCATCCAAATATAACACCGTCATTTAACTTACACATGTCACCAAACACCTCCATAAGGTTATACTTTTCTCTGTTTATTTCAAAATTTCTTTTATCTCATCAAGCGTTGAGGCAAAGTATATACCTTTTTGCCGTTCATCTGATGATAATCCTTTTTCAGTCATATGAAGGAGCAAATCTTTGAGCGAGTCATAGTACCCGTCAAGATTGTAGAGGATACACGGAGCATCGAGTTGTTTTAAAGAAACCTTCGACATGACTTCAGATATTTCTTCAAGTGTACCTGTTCCGCCGGGAAAAGCGATGAATGCATCTCCGAGTTCTATCATCTTAGTTTTTCGTTCACTCATATCAGATGTGATGATAAGTTCCGTCAAACCGTCAAGCTGCAATTCCTCATCAACAAAGAATTGAGGTTCAACTCCGATTACATTGCCGCCTGTCGAAAGAACAGCCTGTGCAAGAACGCCCATAAGTCCGGTTTTTGAACCACCGTAAATCAGACCGTTTCCGCTTTCACCGATAAAGCAACCGAGTTCATGTACAGCTTTTCGAAAAATGGGATCATTGCCTTCATTTGCCCCAAGATATACAGTAATATTCATAATAGCACTTCCATAAGGTTTATATAATCCAAGTTTCTATATTTTGACCATCAGCAAATTTCCGAAATGCATCTTTTGCGCTGCTTAGGAGTGTTTGGAGGTCAATATCATTCTCAAAGCAGTAAATAACAACCAGAATTTCCTTTGTATTTTCGGTTACCATTGCTCTTGTAGAATCAGACATAGTGCTGCCGAAAATACCTTCGTCATCTGCCAGTACAATCATATTTTCCATATCCAGAAAATCCTTTCCGATACCGGTGTAGCCTTCGCCGTTTTCAGCCTTTCGCAATGTAATTGCACCGTAAATATGATCCAAATCATACGATCCGACCGACAGTCCGCTTTCAACGGAAATCATATTATTTACATCGACAACAGAATTGACATGATACAGCTCATCGCCGCGCCGAATCCTTCGAATCAATGCCTCGGATGAAACTCTGTATCTTCCGGGATTTCTGCCGAACGCCTTATACGCTGCTCGGCTACCACGAATGCCGGAAATTTCACTCCATCCTTTTCCCTCAATATCGTTTCGTACCTTTGGAAGAATCTCATTATTCATATACGCCCAAAAGTCATTGTCCGGTTCTTTCACATCCGCATGAAAACGGAGCAGTCCTAAGCGAATCTCCGGATATACTGAAAAAAGTTGTTTATCAATTTCTATATTCATTTTCATTACTTTCCTTCTTATACAAATTTACTAACGCCTATCATATCATGAATACAACAGTTTCTCAATAAAACTGTTTTGTTCTCGCCTGTCGGCTCGTTATCGTAACCCCTCAGAAACATAGTCGCTCCGCGTGCCGAGGCTTCAAGTCCGATTTTCATAAAAAAAAAGACACCCTTCGGTGTCTTTTTGGCAGGGGCAGAAGGACTTGAACCCTCGGCACGCGGTTTTGGAGACCGCTGCTCTACCAACTGAGCTATACCCCTATTTATACGTATATGTGTGGTCCAACAATTGTTTTTGAAAAAAACGTGGTGGACCATCAGGGACTCGAACCCCGGACCCACCGGTTATGAGCCGGTTGCTCTAACCAACTGAGCTAATGGTCCACGCAAAAGCGGTCATTTTTGACCGCTTGATTATTATATATTGAGCATACCTAAAAGTCAAGAAAAAAGGAGCATGAAATCTAAAAAATTTCAATCTGTAAAAAGCTGTTCCCAATAAAGCACTCCGTTCTTCTCATAACAGGCAAGTCCGACATGCCCAAAATTCGAACTGACAATATTGGCATGGTGACCGGGAGAGTTAATCCATGAGGTCATAACCTCATCCGCACTCCTCTGTCCATAGGCAATGTTTTCTCCGGCATAGTAAGAAGAATAATTATAATCATCAAAGACAGTATTCCATGCACGCTTGTCCGGACGAGAATGATCTGCCGAGTAATAAGTCGCAAGTTCTGAGGCTCTCACTCGTGCAAGAGTTGTGAGCCGTGAATCAAACGACAACGGAGCAACTCCGTATTTTTCACGCTCCGCATTTATAAGGTCAAGCATGTGCTGTTCAAATCCGGTTACCATCTTTGCGGATGATGAGGGATTGGTATATTGTTTTGCAGTAGGCTTAGTTGTCGTAACTCCGGCTGTCGTGGTAACCTTATATGCCGTTGTGGGATTGTAATTTTTCGCCTTTGCGGATGTGGTTTTTGCAGTTGTTTTGACAGCCGTAGTATTATATGAAGTTTCCTGTGTCACCGATGTACTGTTATCATCATTTTGCGGCAATTCATAACCGTATTTATAATAATAAGTTATACCGGGCATTGAGGATTCATCGCTGTATAAATTGCCATTCGCTACACCGATTTTTTTGTATCCCCCGTCTTTTGATGTGGATCTGTAAATGCTGTAAACATCTACACCGGAAACCTCCGACCAAGTAAGAGTTCCGTTTTCAGCCTCAACAGATAAAATCGTTTCATTTTCCGCGGGCTCGGAGGAATTCTCATTTTCCGTTTCAGAATCGGTATGTACAGCTTTTGAACTGCTTATCGGTTGTGTTTTTTCCGCTTTGTTATCAACGATATGCGGAACAACCACTACACCGGAAACAACAAGAATTGTAACCAAAGCCAAAATTATTTTTCTCATCAATCATTCACCCAAATTTCACGCGGTCCGTCGCCCGTCTCAACAACATAAAAATCAGCCCTGTACCCTATTTTCTTATAGTATGCACTGCCGACCGTTTGTATGAAATTATCAATTGCGCTGTTTTCCACAAGGCTTACGGTACAACCTCCAAAACCTGCGCCTGTCATACGCGAACCGAGAACACCGGGAACTGTCCACGCCGTTTCGACCAATGTATCAAGCTCTATTCCGGTAACCTCATAATCATCGCGAAGTGAAAGATGTGATTCATTCATAAGACGCCCAAACTCGACAAAGTCATTCTTTTTGAGTGCATCGCAAGCTTTTACGGTACGTACATTTTCAAGCACAGCGTGACGCGCCCTTACCTGACACAAGGGATCAGGAATAAATCCGCCAAGTTCGTCAAAATCATCTTCCGTAAGTTCGCAAAGAGATTTAATATCTTTGAATTCACGCAAAAATTCCAGTGCCTGTTCACATTCGCCGCGTCGCTCGTTATATTTTGAATCGGCAAGACCGCGTTTTTTGTTACTGCAAGCGATAACAAGAGATACCCCGTCAAGCTTTATCGGAATATACTCAAAATCGAGAGTTTCAGTGTCAAGATAGACGGCAAAATCTTTCTTTCCCATTGCGCAGATAAACTGATCCATTATCCCGCAATTTACACCTACAAACTCATTCTCTGCCTGCTTACATATCTTTGCAACGGTAACAAGGTCAATATCAAGCAAAAAAAGTTCTTTACAAATGTATCCCGTGAGTACCTCCACGGATGCAGAGGATGAAAGACCGCTGCAATAGGGAATATCTCCGAAAAACGCAATATCAAATCCGTGTGTGATTTCATACCCGTTCTTCTTAAGTGCCCATACAACAGACAACGGATAATTTGAGAACGACTTTTTCGGGTCAAAGCTTAAATCATCAAGGCTGCACTCAATTACGCCTTCATCTTCAAAATTCAGGGAAAAGAAACGAAATGACCTGTCATTACGCACGCGTGCAGCCGCATATGTTCCTATGCTCAGCGCACAAGGCAGCACATGCCCTCCGTTGTAATCCGTATGTTCCCCGATAAGGTTCACTCTTCCCGGTGCAAAGAAGCAATGTACGCCGCTTATGTCACCGTAAATCTTTTTAAATGCTTCAAGCACTTTCAGGCTCATTGTGTTTCCCATTTCAATCCTGCTTTTCTATAGTAAAATTAATAGTTCTTGTCCCCGTTCTCTCACTTGAAACCGTAAGTTTTCCTGCGCCGGATTTACCCTTTGTTTTTACGTATGTACCACCCATGCCGCCTTTCAGCGTTACAACCGACGGTCCGATAATTTCAATTCCTCCGGACGCCTTCAAACTGATAGGTTCATCGTAATAATTAAGCAGATTTCCATCCTGCGACTTTGCAACTATGTTTACTTCGGCAACATCATATGTGGTCTTTTCCACGAGCGATGTAGAGGATGGTAAGATATCAAGCAAAACATCTGTAACCGGTGCCTTAATAATTGATTTTTCAACCTTGCCGTGTCTTATAAAATCAAATCTGTAAACCGTAACATCCGAGCCCCAGTTGCCGACATATTTATAGAAAATATCCAAACATTTCTGCACAGTAAGCTTTTCGGAAGCTACCGTGCGCATCAGTCTTACAATGTTAGACGGAGTAATTGCCGCTGACATTCCGCCACTCATGTAGTCCTTTACCGCGTGTCTTATTGCCACTGATGATTTCATCGAAAGGCCCTCTTTTTCTTCAAGAAGGCAACCGATAAGGTCATCTATTATTATCGGAGGATGCGGCAAATTCTTATATTTTTCTCTACACGGTGAAAATCTTTTTACGTATTCCCCGTTTTTATACAGATCAACAAAATCCGCATTTGTAAAGATGTATACGTCTGAAAGGCATCCGCCCGGGTGTTCACCGATATCCATTGAGGATGATATTTCGGCAACCAGCTTCCCGTCTGACTGGCTCGCATATACTGCAGCAGCCATTTTCGGATTTCTGAACATATCCGTCACACCATGATAACAAATCTTATCACCGCTGCCGAAATCCTTATGTGTATTGTAATCAAACATACACCATCCGAAACAGCCGGACACACCGTTGTTTGGTGCATACATCGCATCAAGGACATTGGTATGGCGCAATGCATGTGACAATCTATGTGCCTCATCATCATACACTTTTGTCGGGAACATATGGCCGTTGTACTCCGAAACAAGGTATGGTTTCCACGCTTTTGGTGTAACAAAAAGTTTTTTCGTAAGTCCGGCATTGTCACCTGTGTGTGAAAAGTCATTGAACGCATAAACATCCTCAAGCAGATTGCTCATCTGTAAAAATCTGACGCCGGATGTCTGCCGTGTGGTGTCAAGGGAATGTGCAACAAGGTTTGCTTCTTTGTAGAGCTTATTATCATCCTGAGACTCGTTTACCCTGACACCCCACAGGATGATGCTCGGGTGATTCCTGTTTTGACGTACCATATCGGCTACATTCGCAAGATGCTGCTGCTTCCACCGAGCATTTCCGATATGCTGCCATCCGGGAGCCTCAGTAAACACAAGGAGCCCGCGACGGTCGCACGCGTCAAGAAAATATTTTGATTGAGGATAATGACTCGTGCGAACTGCATTTACACAGAGCTCATCTTTGAGAATATCCGCGTCGCGCTCCTGCATTGACTGAGGCATGGCGTACCCGACATACGGGTACGACTGGTGTCGGTTGAGTCCGCGGATTTTAACCCTGTTTCCGTTGAGATAAAATCCATCCTGTTTGAACACGGCGGTTCTTATTCCAAAATCCGCCGTCTTTCTGTCAACCTCCACCCCATCCTTTTTAAGAACAGCAGTAATACTGCACATATTCGGGTCATCAATACTCCACAGCGGAAGCTTGTCAGTGTAATAGTCAAACGTATTTGTTCCCGCCGTAACGGGAATATCATCTCTTTTACCGGTAAGTTCCCCGCCATAATAAAATTCAACCGACGCCGTAAGGCCACGCGTCGAGAGCGGCCTTACACGTTTACCGTAGTCAACGCTTAAATCAATTTCAAGCGATTTATGTCCACCGTCTATAGCCAGTGTCTTTACAAAAATATCATCAATAAAAATCGGGTTCTTTATCTCGAGATAAACTTCCCTGTAAATGCCACCGTATGTCAGGTAATCAATTACATGACCGAAGGGAGGTATATTCAGACTTTCACGCGAATCAAGCACAACACGCAAACTGTTTTCCTCGTTATAGTTTATCTCTCTTGATATTTCAACGGAAAATGCCGTATACCCGCAGTTATGAGTACAAACCTGTTTACCGTTTATAAATACCTCAGCCCTGTGCGCAGCACCTTCAAAGGTGAGAAAAACAAGTTTTCCTATGTAATCGGATGAAAGAGTAAAAGTTTTCTCATACACACTTACAAACTGATAGCACTTTTCATCAAAATAATTAAAAGGAGTTTCCGTATTAGTATGCGGAAGTCTTACGAGTTCAAAGTCAACGGTATTTTCATTTCTGTAAAATTTCCAGTCATCATTGAGTAAAATGATATTTTCCATAGTCCACCGCCAAAATCAAAATTCACAGATGCACAAAAAACAAACCGAAAGAGCATCAATCAAATACTGTTCTATTATAAAATAACATCGTGTTTACGTCAACGAAACACGGTTTCGTTTTTCCTATTTTTTATTGCAATTTATTTTAAAAATTTATGCTGAAATTGAAAAAACCTGCACATGAATCCGCATGTGTTAAACATACAGGTCATGTACAGGCCGTTGATAATCATATATTGATTTCAGAATATCAATAAATACCCTGTGCAACCATAGCGTCTGCAACCTTCTTGAATCCGGCAATGTTCGCACCTGCAAGATAATTGCCCGGCACGCCGTATTCCTTTGCGGCATCATCGCACGCCTTGAAGATATCTACCATAATTTCCTGAAGCATACTGTCAACCTTTTCAAAAGTCCATGAATAACGAACGGAGTTCTGACTCATCTCAAGTCCGGATGTTGCAACACCGCCGGCATTGGCAGCCTTTGCAGGTCCGTAAAGAATACCGTTTTTAAGATATACGGCAATAGCGTCCGCATCTGATGGCATATTGGCACCCTCTGCGACACAATAGCATCCGTTCTTTACAAGAATTTCAGCGCTTTCCCCGTTTATCTCATTTTGAGTAGCACACGGAAGAGCAATATCACAAGGAACAGTCCATACACCGCTGCAGCCCTCATGATACTCAGCCTCAGGATGAACTTTTATGTACTCTTTGATTCTCTTTCTTTCAACTTCCTTGATCTGTTTTACAAGAGCAAGATCGATTCCGTTTTTATCATAAATATATCCGTTTGAGTCCGAACATGTAATAACTTTTGCTCCGAGTTCAGTTGCTTTTTGAATTGCATAAATTGCAACATTGCCCGAACCTGAAATTACAACTGTTTGTCCGTCAAAAGACTTGCCGTTTGCCTTAAGCATCGCATCCGTAAAATAACAAAGGCCGTATCCTGTTGCCTCTGTTCTTGCAAGTGAACCACCGAAATAGAGACCCTTACCGGTAAGAACACCGGTAAATTCGTTGTTAATCTTTTTGTACTGTCCGAAGAGATAGCCTATCTCACGTCCGCCTACACCAATATCACCGGCAGGAACGTCAACATTCGGACCTATATGTCTTTGAAGCTCGGTCATGAAAGCCTGGCAGAAGCGCATAATCTCCGCATCGCTCTTTCCGTGAGGATCAAAGTCGGAACCGCCCTTTGCACCGCCCATAGGAAGTCCTGTGAGTGAGTTCTTGAAAACCTGCTCGAAACCAAGGAAACTGATAATTGATGAGTTTACCGACGGATGAAAACGAAGACCGCCCTTGTAAGGACCTATGGCGTTATTGAATTGGATTCTGTAACCTCTGTTTACCTGAGTGTTACCCTCATCATCAACCCAAGCGATACGGAACTGAACGGCTCTGTCAGCCTCAACAAGTCGGCCGAGAACGTTTGCCTTAACATATTCGGGATGCTTTTCAATAACAGGCTCAAGTGTTGTAAAAACTTCTTTTACCGCCTGCATAAACTCCGGCTTGTTTGAATCCTTTTTTTCAACCTTTTCAATTATTTTTTCAATGTACTCATTCATGTTTTTGGAACCCCCCAAGAAATAATGGTATTAGAATATCACTGTAAAGTGCTAAAGTCAATGAAAAAATATAAAAAAATGAAAGATTTGTGAGACAAATCTTTCATTTTTAACTATCTTTTATGATTTTCAGTATTTAATTTGCAATATGAGTGACTGCTCACTGTGATTTTTCCATAAAAGAGTTTATTCTATAACCGGAAGTGTCATCGAGCGAATTGCCATTGTTTTGAAGAAATTATGATAATCTTCGGTTGTTTCACCAACACCCATATAAGATGTATGGTCTTTCCACTCCTCAGGCATAACATTCCAAATGCCCGGTTTGATTTCCATGCCGTCCTTGTACTCAACAAAAGCATGACCGTCCGGATGATGAGCAGCCGGAACATTTACTATGCCGTCATTAGGCTGCCAGTCCTTACCATGTGTTGCGTCCTTGTAAAGGCACTCAAACGGTGAGAAAAGACGAAGAGGGAACCAAATGTCGCTTGAAGGAATCTCAATACCGAACTTTCTGTAAGTTCTTCTTCCGTAGTATGAGAAATAATAAATATTATCATAATCCTTATAGTTGCCCATACAATCAATTGCACCCTTTGTTGAGAGCTCATAGAAAATGTTGTCCTTGTCAAGGTTTGCAAGATGATTGATTGCTTCTTTGTTAAACGGAATGTGCTTATCCATGCTTGAGATGCCGAATCTGTCAAGATGGAAGTCATAAAGTCTTGCTATAGGAGTTCCGGAAACAAGGTTACCGAGTCCGAATACGATTTTTGAAAGAGGCTTTACAAGTGGTCTGCCCGCATCCGGAAGAGTTACACCGTTATGAGTTCCGGCAAGAGTTGTGCAGGTATGAATCCACTTCTGTTTTCCGCCTTCAAAGAGAGGGCTTACATCTCCGCCTGCCGCTCTTTCCTCTGCGTCACCCTCAGCAAGAAGATTTATAAGTGTACGAACAGTCGGCGCACCGAAGCTGTGACCTATAAGGCTTATCTTTTGAATCTTTCCGTTTTCATCAAGTTCGCCCCAGTTCGGAACATATCCCGGATATGTCTCTCCGAAGCGCTCATGACCGTAACGCTTTGAGTGAACTTCACCGTAGTCAACGCGTCCGCCCTTTATCATTGCGTAGAGTATGCAGGCTCTGTCCCACATACTTGAGAACGGGCCAATGTGAGGAGTATAGCAACGAACACCTTCCTCCATTATTGCAACTCGTGCATTGCCGTTCCACATACCCATACACGGCATAAATTGATTGATTTTTGATTCGGTTCCCCAACAAAGGAATCCGTGAATCAAAATAATAGGATAATCGTTTGTTTTTTTCATTTTATTACCTCCCAAATTTATTAAACGAAATAAACAACGCAAATATTTTATCATACATTGAATGGTTTTCACAAAATATTATTCTGCATCAAGATAGAAAAGAATGCATAGTATTTGTGCAAATTGACAATAAATCAGATTGCGTGAATTTCAATAAATTTCAATGAATTTACATTGTTTCAAATTTGCAATGAAAACCATATTATGTTACAATGTGTCTGTTTTTAATAACAATTTATTAGGATTTCGGAGATGATTGGGGTTTGAAATTATTCAATAAAGGAATACGACGAACATACAAATTTGAACGACTTGTTGCGCAACAATACGGTGCATCAAAGACGTCCTTTTTCTTTTATATGTCACTGCGTATAATTGTTATTGCAATAATGGTTTTGTCAATAATCAATAAACGTTATGAGCACATTGGTCAGTGCCTTCTCACACTGGTTCTTTTTTGTCTCCCACCGTTCTTTGAAAGAGGATTCAAAGCAGACTTACCGTCAGTATTTGAGATAATTGTACTTTGCTTTGCATTTGCATCAAATATTTTGGGAGAGATTTTCTCCTTCTACGTTAAGATTCCCGGCTGGGATACCATGCTTCATACCATATACGGATTTTTCTGTGCGGCACTCGGTTTCTCCCTCATTGACATATTAAATAAAGATACATCTGTCAAATTCAAGCTCCATCCCGCATACCTTTGCATAAACTCATTTGGATTTACCATGGCAGTAGGCGTACTTTGGGAATTCTTTGAATGTTCAATGGACTATTTTTTCGGCAAAGATATGCAAAAAGATACCATAGTTCACAGTTTCAACACGGTTATGCTTGACGACACAAAGTCAAATATTCCGATAACAGTCGACAACATACATGAAGTAATTATTGACGGCTACAAGCTCCCATTTGACGGCTATCTTGACATTGGTCTTTTTGACACCATGAAAGATCTTGCTGTCGCCGCACTCGGAGCATCCGTATTTTGCATATTCCTTGTTGCCTACCTTAAAACAAAGGGACAAAATAAAATTGCCGCAATGTTTATACCTGTTAAACGTAATTGGGAAAACGATCCTGCCGAGATTGAGGCTGATCTTGCCAAACGTATTGTAAATCTTGAAAGCGAGCTTAATGAACTTCGTGCAGAGCATGAAAAGAAAAAAGCAGAAGAACAGAAAGATGACGTTTCAGATAAAGACTCGGCAAAAAAACATAAAAACAAAGGCAAAAAATAAAAAATAAATATTTAGAAATCAGGTAACGCAATGTATCTAAAGAATGCAATCGGACACTTCAAAACCATAACGAAACACAGGCATCTTGTTATGAAAAATTGCTTTCGCGCCGGCATTCCCGTTCAGGGCCTTATGCACGACCTTTCAAAATACTCACCAACTGAATTTCTCGTAGGAGCAAAATACTATCAGGGTGATCACAGTCCTAACATTGAGGAGCGAAAAGCAAAAGGCTACTCAAGTGCATGGATGCACCACAAGGGCCGCAACAAGCATCACTACGAATACTGGTTTGACAATGACGACCGTACATTGACAATCGCTCCCGTTGCCATGCCGACAAAGTACATAATAGAGATGTTCTGTGACAGAGTTGCCGCGAGCAAGGTCTATAAGGGAGACGCATACAAAGACAGTACCAGTCTCGAATACTTCAATTCACACGACTACCGCGTTACCATGCATCCGAAAACAAGGGAAACCCTGTCACGGCTTCTCAACATGCTTGCAGAAGATGGTGAGAAAAAAACGTTCCGCTACATTCGACATATGAAAAAATAAAGCAACATATAACAGGCAACAAATCACAGACAGCTGATTATAAGAAAAGACCTCCGCGGTATGACATTTAAGTAACCGCAGGAGGTCTTATTTATACTGTTCGCAAAAATCAACTGTGTGAATTTAATCAAGGACATCCATATTTCCTACAAGGGGAAGCTTCTTTGCACGCTTTCCGGCAGCGTTGGCAACGCCTTGAATCCAAATGGCGAAAATGCCTACTCCGAGAAGAGCCAAAAGGCCTGCAATGATTATCGTTACGACCTTACTGATATTCATAAAAATAAGAATAAGAACGGCTGAAATGATGTAATAGACAAATCTTACCAGCATTAAGTTTAGTGCCTGGGATGTATGGAATTTTGCAAACTTTGAGTCAGGCACGACAATGATCGGAAGCAATATAAGAATTCCGAAGTAAGAAATTATTGCGAAGAAAAGATTTTTTTCAATATCTTTTTTCTCATACTCAGCTGTTGTATCTTCAGCATTCTTGAACCTGTCAAATAATTTTTTGACACCCCTGTTTATCTTATCTGCAGCATTTTCTTTCGGAGGACAATTAGGACATACGCCCTTTTCGTCAAGCTCTGTTCCGCATTTAGTACAGTAAGCCATCATTTAGTACCCCCTATAAAAACATTTTCATTGTTTATCTTTATTTCAGGGAAGCTTTGGAGTTTTCCTGTCGGATCAAAGGCTATGACACACGATTCTTTGTCATTGTCGATTATGATGTAAATCATCCCTGATTCTTTGGTGTCAACATTGTTTTCCTCGAGTATCTTAAAGAGATCCTTTTTTTCGGCGACTGCGGTTGTATCATTTGTTGAGGTGTTTGCAGTAGTCTCCGTTTCCTTATGGAATTTCGCATTCCAAAGTTCCATGAAGGTATCATAAGAATCAATACCATCGGGATTATACACATAGCATGTCTTTGGGACTTCCGGCTCTGTCGGGTTTTCCTCTTCGGGTGTTTTAAGGTGCTTTGAAGTTTCAAGAAGCTTCGGCAGGTCTTTATAGGAATCAATCTCAAAATAAGAGATAAGACCGTTTGTCTTGTTATCCATCCAGCCAAGGACCTCTGCCTCATTAACACTTGCGGCAATGTATCCTGCGCCGAGGAGGATAGCCGTAAGGAAAATTTCAATAATAAAAAGAATAATGCATGCTCTTGTAAAGTGAACTTTGTTTTTATTTTTAGCGGCGCCTATAGCCCAAAGCAAAACACATATAATATTTATACCCGGTATAAGCATGAGGACGAATGCTTTGACAAAAGAACCGGTTTTCATTATCTCGGCATACTTTTTCTTATCGGGAACAACTTCATCGTCCTGTTTTTTTTGTTTCTCGGCTTCTTCAGCCTTGGTCTCCTTTATTTCGGCTTTAGTTTCATCTGATTTTTCTTCTGAAGTGCTACCCTCATCCTCATCTTTAAGAAGAGCCTCGGCAATTTCCGCTTCTTCTTTAAGATTATCTTTTGAATCTGTTGTATCTTCAGTAACAACTGCCTCTGTTTCCGTCTTTACTTCATTCGCAGTCTTGTCTTTTTTCTTCTTTGCCATAAAAAGTCCTCCTTTTTAAGCTTATGTCCTAATTTTACTCTAATTTTCATTGTTCATCAAGTATAAAACGCAAATTCAAACATCGAAAACAGATAATCTTGTATTGAAAACCAGATATTTTTTTGATAAACTGGTTATGGGAAATAAAAGAGAGAAATAAATTCATGGGAGAAATAAGCATGGAAGACAAGTCAAACCAATCAATCATCGACATTGAGGATGCACTCAACACACTGAAAGAGGTGAAGTTTCCGACATGGGATACATTGCCGGAACTTGAGCTTTATATGGACCAGGTCGTAAGCCTCATGGAAAGATACCTTTCGGTCGTAAACATCCAGCCTGAGGGACTTGATGAAACAGATAAAATAATAACCCCCTCAATGGTGAACAACTATGTAAAGAAAGGTTATATGCCGGCACCGATAAAGAAAAAATACGGCAAAGAACATCTTGCTTACCTCTTTATCATCTGTACAATGAAGCAGTCGCTTCCGATACCGGTTATTCATACATTCATTGAATCAATGCTCACTGTAACAACTATAGACGAGCTTATGGACATGTTCGTTGAAAGCTATAAAGAATGCTTTACCGGCTGTATTGGAGAGCTCAAAAACACAAATGAAATAGCAAAAGATAAAACGGATGATAAGACCTTCCAAAAAGCAATTCTCGCCGTGAAGGCAACGGCGTTCGCCAACTCAGGAAAAATAATCGGAGAGATTGTAAACTCAAATTTTTCCGCAAGCGAAGATTAACACTGATAAATAATAATTCCCCGATTGCATTACTGTGCAATCGGGGATTTTTGATTAAATTCAATAGTTTAATGATACATGACATTTATGTCGACATCACCGTTTATGCCGGATATCCTGCCGGTACAGCTACATTGCCATACGGTGTACGAACCTGCATATGAAGTCTGACTTACATAGTGAGCAAGCCACACGGGGTATTTTACGGTATCAAGCCTCCACAGTGTTTTTTCAAGGTAGTATTTACTTGAATAAAGCATACCGTCATACCCTGCCTTTTCAACAGTTGACAAGAACGATGTCGCACAGTCGTTAAGGTCGTTTATGCTCATATTAAGACTTCCGAGCTTATTCCATGACTCCCAGTCATACACAATCGGCAAGTCCGGTTTAAATGAATTTTCAGAAAGAGTCTTAAGTACAAATTTTGCCTGATCTGCGGCCTCTTTTTTATCCGTTGCGTATGTATAGTAATAAACACCGACCTTAAGGCCTGCCGCCTTTGCACCTTTGTAATTGTCTGTAAAGTATGTATCAAGCTTTGACTCTCCGCCAAATCCGTTTTGAACACCGAGACGTATAAATACGAACTCACAACCTGCATTCTTGACCTTGTTCCAATCAATATCACCCTGCCATTTGGATACATCTATACCGAGAGAAGTATTATCTTTTTTATAGTTGGCTACGGCATCTGAGAAGTTAAGCTTTGCAGATGTTTGAGATGATGATGTTGTAGGAATTTCAGACACGACATTTAAGACAAAAGGAAAACGTGTAACATTTCCGTCTGAGTCCTTTGCGACGCGCGTAAGGTTGTACTTTCCGACCGTATTGAGGTCATAATACCCCTCAACAGTCGGAACAATTTTCTTGTCTTTATCATCAATGCAGATCATGGGCTCCGGAATTTTCTCACTTTTGACCTTTACCGTAACAGTTGAAGCTGTTACAAAGATAGGGCCTTCGGGATAAGTCGGTGTAACAGCTGCGGAAGCTTTAGTCGCAGGTACGGTTGTTGCCTGCGTTGTAGTCTCAGTTGTAAATTCGGCAAGTACTTCTTCCTCATTTGAAAAAGATGCAGGCTCACACATCTCACCATGTTCAAATTTAACGTCTTTTTTACTTACAGAGGATGTTTTTGAGGTGTCATTCCCAAATGTCGCAGAATGCTTTTTTCCGACGGTCAATTTAAGTGATACAGTCAAAACAACAACAACTGACAAAAATATGGCAGCTGTTGTCATTAAAATTTTATTTTCCTTACAAAAATTCTTTATACTTTCTATACTCATTTTTCACAATTTTATCTACATTTTAAAATATTTTTTACTTAAACATGGAAATAACACTGTTCAGTTCATCTTCCGTGTTTGTCTGAATGGTTATCTTCAGAGCATACCCATTTACCTCAGCACAAAGTACTTCAACATAATAGGCATAGTTTTCATCCATTGTTTTCTTATACTTGATACCGGTAAATTTATTTCCGCCGAAAGTTTTACTGACATTCTCATCCATCATCTGTGCATTGTCGCCCGTATTGGCAATCGTTATTGATGACTTAAGAGCGTCAGAGGCTGACGAGTATGACTTTGCGGACATTGCCTCATATGATAAAACAACACTTGATGAGAGGTCCTCACTGGATGCGGAAAAGTCCTTCGGATAAAGTAAATTAGATGTTGAGCCGCTAAACGATGTAAGCGTCCATCCGCTCGGTGCATTGAAGCTTATACCGGAGAATTCACTGTAGTATGAAGTCCCGTCAACTTTTCCGTACCGGAATGAAGATGTAAGCTGTTGATTCCCCGCCTGTGTCTTTCCGAAACCGGAAAAAGATGACTTGGCAGTAGTGGATGATGAAGAGCCGAATATATTTACCCGGCTTGTTGATTCAACTGACGAGTCATAATCTGACGGCTCGGAAAATTTATCAAGAACCTTTATAAAAAATACCGTACCGGCAATGACGGCTACAAGGAATGAAACCAAAAGCACCGCCGCCGCAATAACAATGTACTTCGGTGCCTTATCCTCACCTGCACCTGCCTGTGCTCTTTGCAATTGATCATTTAAGTCTCCGCGCATTATTTACTCTCTCCGTTTAATATTTCAATGATTTCACCGACGTTATTAAGATCATTCGCAAAAACCGTAATCTTCATATAATAGCCGTCTACTTCTCTCATAAAAGCATATTCGTAAATGGTAGTGTCATTTTCAACTATTCTTGCGGCAATCTGCGAATACTTGTTTCCGTTAAGAACAATGCTTGAATCCTCAGCAAATGACACGGTTGCATTATAATAGTCGCCGTAATCCTCAATGCTTTCTTTCATATCATCTTTATACTCGGCAAACGAATCATATATGTCCGAATAATAGTCTGCATTGTAATAATCAATTGAAATCTGTGTGCCTGAAATATTGTTTTTTGAATAAAAATCATAAACCGTAAGATAATTATCCACTTCGCCGGATGAAATAGCGTTATCATCATAAAGTTTCGCAATATCCCTTGATGAATATGTCTCGAATGTTGACGGGAGTGAAAAATCAAGGGCTCCGAAATCGCTCTTATATGAGTTTTTCTCAACATCTGTCTCTCCCGGAGTAAATTTGTCACTTGAATCAAATGATCCAAAATAACTGCCTTCGTTATAATTGTCATCGAACTCATCAACTATACTGTTGTCGGTGTCCCATCCGTCATTTTTTGTAATTAGACTGAAAATGCCGAATATAAATCCGAAGCACAGAAGAACAAGCAATGTACAACAAAGGAAAACAATAAGTATTATCTTTCCCGCACTTGATTTTTTCTTTGGCGCGGAGTGTGCAGCTGCAGTTTGAGCGCCTGTCTGTTGTGCACCCGTCGGTCCTGCATAAGTATAACTTCCGCTTTTCTCAGAGGGGCTTGAAGATGTATCTTTATAGGTTGGATTTGCACTCGACTTTACTGTCTCATTTTTTGCACCGCAAAATCCGCAGTAAGCGGATTTGTCATCCATTTCTTTTCCGCAATATGGGCAAAACATATTTACAACCTCCGTAAACTTTTTTTAGATTTTATCATAAAGAGACAAAAATGTATACAATTAAACAGTAACAATAAAGTAAAAATTATCGAGAAATCCCGTTACACCAATGTAACGGGATTTCTGTACGCCGAACTTTACGGCTTTATAAAATCATTTTTTATCATGAAGAAGCTTTTCAATGGCAGCGAGTTTTGTGCTCAAAACAAGTATTTCCGTTGCGTCTGACAACTCTTCAAGTGTCGGGAAAGTCGGAGCAATTCGTATGTTTTTGTCCTCCGGATCTTTTCCGTACGGAAATGTTGCACCGCACTTTGTAAGTTTTACTCCGGCTTCTGCACAAAGATCGTAAACTCTTTGAGCGCACCCCGGAAGAACGTCATAGCTTATAAAGTATCCGCCGTTTGGTTTAGTCCATGTGGCGATTCCCGTTCCGAGAAGCTCTGCATCAAATGCATTCAATACGACCTCAAAGCGCGGCGAAATGATCTGTGAAAGAAGTGTCATATGCTTCTTTATTCCGTCAACGTTTTTGAAATATCTCACATGACGAAGTTGGTTATACTTATCATATCCTATGGTCTGGTAAGAATATCTCTTCTTTATATACGCAAGGTTGTTCTCATTTGCGGCAAGCGCAGCCACACCGCAGCCGGAGAATGAAATCTTCGAAGTAGATGCAAAAAGTATCGCTCTGTCCGGATTTCCGGCTATCTCGCACTCATGGAGCATCTCAAGCAATTTGTCCTCCCTGCCGAACAGGTCGTGAACACAATAAGCGTTATCCCAGATTATTCTGAAATCGTCAGCGGCAGTATGCATGGAAGCAAGGCGCCTTACCGTTTCGTCGGAATATGTAACACCTGTAGGATTCGAGTATTTCGGAACACAGAACATTCCCTTTACAAGAGGATCCCTTACGAGTGATTCAACAACATCCATATCCGGACCATTATCCGTCATTGGAACATTTATCATTTCAATTCCGAGATACTCGGCTATTCCGAAATGCCTGTCATAGCCTGGTACAGGGCAAAGAAATTTAACATTTCCCTGCTTTGACCACGGCTCCGTATGCTCCGAAGCACCGAATGTATAGCACTGGAGCATATAATCAAACATAAGTGCAAGGCTTGAGTTTCCGCCGATGAAAAATTTATGTGCCGGCACGCCGAGCATTTCAGCGAAAAGTTCCTTACACTCGGGAATTCCGTCAAGGCAACCGTAGTTGAGGCAATTGATACCGCTGTCGGAAATGTAATCTGATTTTGAGTTGAGCACATCAAGTATACCGAGTGCCTCCTCAATCTGCCCGTCGGACGGTTTTCCTCTGGACATATCAAGTTTCAGGCCACGCGATTTAAATACATAGTATTCATGTTGATACCGCTCCTGCAAATCAAGCAGTTCCGCATTTGACATTTCGGTATAGTTCATTATGAACAGCCTCCAAAAGCATAATAATGTCACCATCCTCTGTGACGCCATTAAAATATAATACAAAGTGCTGCATTTTGCAATATTAAATTAAAAATCCTGCATTTTATTTTACAACCCGAATTTTTATATACTTCCCTGCCCGGCGCGTCTTATCCTGACATCCACTCTGATATCCACCGATTCGGAGGTAATCTTTTTCTTTTTGGATTTACCTTATTCTCAAAATAGGACGGATAGAGAATCCACATTCTTTTTCCGAATCCAAAAGCATCACAATTTAAGTCATCAAGGCATTTTTCAACAGTTTTGGCTGTCGTGTCGCAAACGTATTTTCCGCATTTAAGCAGTTCCCGAAGTTCGCGTGCGGGAAAGGATACATTGGCGCCATTTACTGTTATTACCTTTGTAAAATTTCCGCCGCTCACCTCGTCTGCACCGGCTGATTGAGAAACGTCAAACACCTCTACCGTGAGAGTGTATTCTTTTTTTCTTTCATCATAGTCAATCCCCACATCCTGTAACACCGGAGGACTTAAACCTAAAAGTTAAAAAAGACACAATTCCCGATCCGGAAATTATGCAATGATAAAAAAGGACGGGGCAACTAAAAAATAATCTATATTTTCATTGTAATAAAACACGTCAGGTGTTATTATAGTAAAGATAATTTTATCTTTATAATTATTCTGCAAAAGCAAAATAACAGGAGGATACATACCCATGGACAACGAAAAAAAGACCGGTGCCGAAATTGCTCGTGAAGAGCGCAAAGCACGAATCGAAAAGGCAAGTCAGTCACAGGCCGCAAAGAAAGAGAAAAAGGCAAATGAACCTGCGGCAAAAAGACGTGCAAAAATCATTATTCCAATAGTTATTGTAGTCATAGCACTTGTACTTGGGCTTCTCTACTACTTCGGAGTTCCGCAGAGAACTCTTACGGCCGTTAAACTTGCTGACGGTACAAAAGTATCCATTGCCGAGTATGAGTACTACTACAAGGCAATCTACAACAATTATGTAAACACCGCTTACCAATATGATACTTACTACGGCGAAGGTGTAGGATCAATGTACACAGGCGGATTTGACTATCTCAAGACACCTGAAAGTCAGGAATACACCGGTGATGACATTGATAAGGATAAGTACGGAGACAACCCGACATGGGCTGATTTCTTTGAGTACACTACCATCAATCAAATAAAGCAAATTAAAGCCATATACAAAGCAGCCGTAAAAGCGGGATACAAGCTTGATGACGATGACACAAAGAGTATAAACGAGCAGATTGAAGAACTTCGTGAAACAGCTTCCGACAACAACTACTCTCTCAATGCGTATCTTCTCAACAACTACAACCGCGGACTTAATGAGAAGCTTCTTCGCGAAATGCTTGAAGAATACGCAGTTATTGACAAGTATGATGAGGAAAAGCTTGAGGAAATCCAAAACTCAATTACGGCTGACGACATAACCAAAGAGTATGAAAAAGATCCTTCTGCATACCAGACGGTTGACCTTAAAGCCTTCAGCCTCTCATCAGAAGCTGCAACAAATACAGATGACACATCTTACTCCGATGAAGAGCTTGAAGCACAGACAAAGGAAGCAAAAGAAGAGACTCTTGATAAGATTCAGAAGTTCTATGATGCGGCAACAGCAGATAACTTCACCTCTCTTGCCTATGAGTATGCACCGGAAGATGAAAAAGATTCATACAAAGACAAAGACGAGGCAACAGATGCATCTGCTCTTACCAAAGAAACCATAACAAGCTACTTCGGTGAAGATGCGGCAACATGGGCTTTTGAAAGCGGCCGCGCCGTCGGAGATAAATATCTCGCAAAGACCGAGAACGAAGACGGTTCTGTTGCCTGCACAGTATTTGTCATGACAGCCGCTCCATCAAGAGACGACACAAAGCAACCTGTTGCAGTTCGTCACATTCTTTTCAAGCTTACCGAGGATGAGACAGACGATGACGGAAATACAACAACAAAGCAGATAAGAACAGAGGAAGAAGCAAAGAAACTCGCTGAAGATACACTGAATGATTGGATCGCAGACGGTGCAACCGAGGATAAATTCACCGAACTCGCAAGTTCTCTCTCAGAGGATACGGGTTCATCAGATAACGGCGGTCTTTATGAAGATATTTCAAAATCATCAAGTTATGTCCAGGAATTCCTTGATTGGTGTTTCGCTGACGGACGTAAAGTCGGTGACTACGGAATCATAAAAACCGACTACGGATATCATATCATGTATATGTCATCAATATCCGACACTACAGAATGGCAGTCACAGATAAAGGAAACACTTGCAAACAACGAATACCAAGAATTCTTCACAAATATCACAGAGGACAAAACATATTCCGCTACTCTCAATGAGTTCTTTGCAGGAAGAGTACGCAGCAGAGTTGAAAAGCTTGCCGAAAAAACAGTGGCAGCTATAAACGCTCAATCCGAGTCCGAATCCGATACTCAAACAGTACAAGCAGACGATATTGACGGCTAAGCATATAAATCAAAAATTTTTTGGGAGAGATTTTTATGACATTCATTGAACAGTTTGAAAACATCAAAAAGAAAATGAGCAAACTTGACACATCTTCGCTGCCCCACGACCTTGCCATGCAGGTAAACCTTACAGATGAAGATTGCGGAGGAATTTTCTATATTGCAAATATCGGAGGAAACTTCGCCGTTGAGCCTTATGACTATTATGATCACACTGTTCTTTTGACATCTGCCTCAAAGAATTTTCTCAGCATTGTAACCGGGAAAATTGATGCAACAGACGCACTGTTTCGCGGTCTTATCGGTGTAGATGGAAATATTGAACATGCACAGGCTCTTGCAAACCTCGTAAAAAAGGTTGAGAAAAAAGCCCCAAGCGGAAAAAAAACCGCTGCTAAAAAGCCTGTTGCAAAGAAATCTGCCACTAAGAAAACAACAACAGCAGAAAAAAAGTCTGCCGGAAAAACAACGGCAAAAAAATCTGCCGAAACAAAAAAGACAACAAAGAAATAATTGGGAAAGGACGGCTTTATGCCGTCCTTTTTTGTTAATATTTTGGTTGTTGACTTTTACATTTTCTCATTTATAATATTTTACTAATAATCAAAAAAGGAGAAAAACTATGGCTTACTATTTTGAAGAACCTTCACGTACATTCGGTGAATATTTACTTGTTCCCGGTTATTCATCAGCAGAGTGTATTCCGTCAAGAGTTGACCTCTCTACCCCACTTGTAAAGTTCAAAAAAGGTGAAGAACCTAAGATAAAAATGAACATCCCAATGGTAAGTGCAATCATGCAGGCTGTATCAAATGACACTATGGCAATTGCACTTGCAAAAGAGGGCGGAATTTCATTTATTTACGGCTCACAGTCAATTGAAGATGAAGCGGCAATGGTGGCCAAAGTAAAGAACTATAAAAAAGGCTTTATAACCTCTACAAGCAACATAACACCCGACGCAACACTTGCCGACATACTAAAGCTCAAAGAAAAAACCGGACATTCAACAGTTGCCGTAACCGATGACGGAACCGCGCACGGAAAGCTCCTCGGAATAGTCGGCAGTCGTGACTACCGTGTAAGTCGTATGGATTCCGCAACAAAGGTATGTGAATTCATGACCCCACGTGAGAAACTTGTTACAGCTCCTGACACAACATCTCTTAAAATTGCAAATGATATCATCTGGGATAACAAACTCAATGCGCTTCCTCTCGTAGATGAAAATGACCATCTTACTTACCTCGTATTCCGTAAAGACTACGACTCACACAAGGAAAACAAACTTGAACTCCTTGATGAGCACAAATCATATATCGTAGGCGCGGGAATAAACACAAGAGACTATGCCGAACGTGTACCGGCTCTCCTTGAAGCAGGTGCGGACGTTCTCTGTATTGACTCATCAGAGGGATATTCCGAGTGGCAGAAAAACACTATCGCATGGATTCGTGAACACTACGGCGATGACGTTAAAGTCGGTGCGGGAAATGTTGTTGATGCCGAGGGATTCCGTTTTCTTGCCGACTGCGGCGCCGACTTCATCAAAGTCGGCATAGGCGGCGGTTCAATCTGCATAACACGTGAGACTAAAGGAATCGGTCGCGGACAGGCAACAGCCCTTATAGACGTTTGCAGAGAACGTGATCGCTACTTTGAAGAAACAGGAGTTTATGTTCCTGTATGCTCTGACGGCGGAATCGTACATGACCACCACATCACACTTGCCCTTGCAATGGGCGCTGACTTCCTCATGCTCGGACGCTACTTCTCTCGTTTTGATGAATCACCGACACAAAAGGTACGTATAAACGGTCGCTATGTTAAGGAGTACTGGGGCGAGGGCTCAAACCGTGCAAGAAACTGGCAACGTTATGACCTCGGCGGAGCCGGAAAGCTCTCATTTGAGGAAGGCGTTGACTCATACGTACCGTATGCCGGTTCACTTAAAGACGGCGTATACACTACCCTTTCAAAGGTTCGCTCCACCATGTGTAACTGCGGCGCACTATCAATTCCGGAACTCCGTAACAAAGCAAAGCTCACGGTTGTATCCTCAACATCGATTGTCGAGGGCGGATCGCATGATGTTATACTTAAGAACAATGTAAACGACTGACCTTAACTCAGTAATCGCACACCTCATCATTGCATAGACTATGATGAGGTGTTTTTTTATGATATGTACAGTGCTCGTAACATACAGAAAAAGAACCCGCCGAAGATGACTTCAGCGAGTTCGATTGATAATTAATTAAGAGCCGGAACTAATCAACATCGTATCTTGCAAGAATAGCAGCCGGGCGCTTTCTCATGGTATTCCATACAGGAAGAAGACCAATCAAAAGATTGAATGCGTATACTGCCAAAATGACAAGTCCGAGATACGGCAAAGGCATATAGAAAATATTCTTTGCAAAGTATGTTACCGCACCGGCAAGAAGATGTTCAACATAGTAGGTTGCAAGCATTGCCGGAAGACATGTGATTGTCGTTATTGCGATTATCTCACCCATGAACATCTTATAGATGTCAAGTTTCTTAGCACCTATCGCCCTTAAAGTTCCTACCTCTTTTATTCTGGACAAGAACGATGAGCGACTTATTAAGAACATCTCAACAAGAGATATTGCAAGAATTATTATGGCAAAAATCAAAGTTGCTTTTACCGATTCCGCAATTTCTTTTTCATAATCCGTCTTACTCTTTTCAAATGTGTCGTATGCGTTATAACCCTTGTCCCCAAGGCCATGCAGCACGGATTCCTTGGTATTTGAACATATTGTAAATGCATCCGATGACAAAATAAGATCATACTTTACAGTATTTTCGTTTACGTAAAAGTCATTCGTGTCACTTGACTTATAGTAACCGCTGACGATAAGCTTCTGCCCGTTCACGGTAAGTTTTGTAGGCTTACCTATAGGATAGGTCTCCTTATAATTTTCATTTATAAGAACCTCATAATCATTTTCCGGGAATCTGCTTGTTTTTCCGGACAATGTAATCTTATCCTCATAAAGCTTATAGTTTTTAACCTTTTTCTCGGAGGATTCCGTCAAATTGTCCACAACATACATTCCGTCATAGTAGTAATCATCTTGATTTTGATAGCTGTATGTGAGTATTGTATAAAATTCGGAGTCATACGCATAAACCGAAGGACTCTGAAGGTCGGTAATCCCGACAATCGTATAGGCAAAGTCGTCTGTCATTTTCGCACTTCTGCCGAGAATATCCTCATAAGAAAGAATTCCCGCCATTTTAGAAGTGTCGCCATTCATAAAGGATTCAAGCGCGAGCTTGTCAACAACAATTTCCTTAGAATTTTCGGGCATCCTTCCGTATACAATATCATCTTTTGTTATAAGATTTACAGATGAAAGGGAACCGGTAACGGAGCCCGATGCTTCCAGTGTTTGATAATAATCCCCGACAGGGATTGCAAATGAGACTCTTGCATCTGTCGGAAGAGCATATAAAACTCCATCCGTCTTTTCAAGTTCCAAGAACTCCTCAACCTTCATTGACGGCTTTTGTACGGCGATGTAATTTTTATTGTTCTTTACATAATCCTTTTCTTCAACATGGCAGGCTGAGCCGATTTGTCCGACAGAAAATATTACAAATATGCCGGTGAATACAAAGCCCAAAAGAAGCAATTTTTTCAGAATGGAAAAACCGAATACTTTTTTGAATCCCGCAATAATAAAATTGAATACATTGTAAATTGATGAATATTTTTTCTTAATGCTTTGGTTTCCTACGGATGACATGTCAAAGTCATATGTCATAACAGAGGTCTTGTCTATCTCCTGCTTGTAATCATCAATAACACCTATGCTTGACGATTTGTCAATTACTTCAATATTTGCAGGTGTCTCACTCTGTATATATATATTGCCGTTCTTTACAATGATATTGAGCTTTATCTTTTCACGATTGTCATCATAGACATTTATTTCACGGTCTTCCGCAGTATTTGTCAATGTATCATGGTTTTTAAACTCCTTGAGATAAAATACATTGTCAATATCATAATCAAGCGTGTTATCGTGTTTGTTCTCGTAATCATTGACAACCTTTCCGTCAACTATTTCAACAACACGGTCCGAGTAGAACTCGGCAAGGTTTCTCTCATGGGTAACGAGAACGACAAGTCTGTCCGCAGAGATGCGCTTTATGATATTCATTACCTCAACGGAGTTCTTTGAGTCAAGGTTTCCCGTAGGCTCATCCGCAAGAATTATGTCGGGATTTTTGACAAGAGCACGGGCAATACCGACGCGCTGGCGTTCACCGCCCGACAGCGTTGCAGCAGGTCTGTAACGATAACGGAGAATACCGACTTTATCAAGCACATATTCAACACGAACCTTTATTTCGTTCTTGTCCTTTATGCCAATCATTTTGAGTGCAAGAGCAACATTGTCAAACACACTCATATCATCAAGCAATTTATAATCTTGGAAGATGTATCCTACCGAGAGATTTCTCATCTTGTCAATGGCATGTACATTGTGTCCCGTAATTTTCTTGCCGTTTATGAATATGCTGCCGCTACGTACCGTATCAAGTCCGCCTATTGCATTGAGCATTGTGGTTTTGCCGCATCCCGACTCACCGAGAAGTGAGACAAGTCCCGTGTCCGGAAGTGTAAGTGTTGTATTGTCTATGACATGTATTTCGTTTTTTCTGCCCTTGTTAAAATATTTGTTAAGGTTTTTTATCTCAATCATGCTCTTACACCTCCTCTTTTATTGTATTGATAGTTGTTTTTTTGAACAATTTCTTTGAGTATCTCAGGCTAATGAGAAGAGAAATGATGACAACTATAGCATAAATCGCAGCATACTCCTGCCAACCCATAAACTGCGTCATTGCTTTTATAAGGGTCTGATTCGGATAGTAGAGACTGAGAATTTTTATGCCGACAAGTGTCAGTGCATAAGCAATATTGGCATCAGTCAAAAGGTCTATTATCATAAGATGGCGTGAAACACTTACATTGGCACCGAGCATGCGAATTGTCGAGTAGTAGATGTTTCTGGACTTTAAGATAATTCTTATTACAAAGTAGGATATAAAGAATAAAACAATGCCCAAGCTGATTGTTACAATATAACTTACTATTTTAAGTATTACGGTTTGACCTGAAGAATAAAGCGCATCCTTCATCACAAGCGTTTTATAACCGAGATTTTGAATCTCTTTTGCGGTTTCATCAACCTTCAGCGGGTCGGTTACAAATACGCTGGACTGAAATGTGTCCTTATCATAAAGTTGGTTATAATCCTCAGGATTTACAAAAACAATTCCGTCAATATAAGAAAAATCTTCATTTCCGGTATAATATTGTTTGTAATTTTTCTTTGTATAAATGGAAGTTATTTTAAGAGATTTTGAATCTGTATAGTATGGTGTCTTGACACCGAGAATTATTTCATGATTCAGTGCATTGCCATTTGTTACGTAATCATTAAGTTGTGAGGAAACAACGGCTGTTCCCTTTTCCACCTTGTTGCTTGTAAATACCGTAAAAAGCGGAAAAATCGAATTGTGTTCCGTATATGTTTCGCCCTCGAATCCAACCGATAACGTTCCGTAGTCCTTATTTCCGTCCATGAGAGCCTTGTCAAGAATCTTATCCGAAACATAAAATACATAATAGCCCGAACCTGTGGAATAAATACTGTCCTCGCTGTCTTCGTCAACATACTTTATTCCGACGATTTTATACATGTTGTTCTCAACGGTCTCGTCATCCGAAGTGAATGTTTTAAATGTCGATTTTAAAATTCGGTCAAGATTCTTTGAAACAATACTGTCGTCTTTGTTGGCAACAAGTATCATCTCGTTGTCCTTTTGCGGCATACGTCCCTCATCAACCGTGCCGTCCAATTTCTCAACAGAACGGAGGTTTCCATAGAAGTAGATATCTCCGTTATTTACTTCTTCAAATGCCATTAAGGAATCTACCAAAAT
>CAVGIJ010000004.1:0-96559 GCA_963629305.1 Acutalibacteraceae bacterium | reverse complement strand
ACATACCGAGGCTCGCAGAGCCTCCTGCTACAAGGATTATATCATCTTCATCTGTCTGACGTTTAATGCTGTCAAGTGAAAAGCCTTTACTATTCTCGTTTTTCCTTTTCTTATCGGAAAGTTCCGGATTTTTAAGTTCTTGTTGCTTCTGCTCTTCTTCCTTCATCTCATTCTCAGTTTTTTCATTCTGAATCTCATTTGTTTTGACAAGCATCTGTGTTGTAGAAGAAGCGCCGTTTTTCGCCTTATCTGTGACGTTCATAAATTCTATGACAACAAATGTACCCATACTGTCGGTACTGAACATCTGAGTTTCGTTTGCAAGAGATGATGAAATAATTTTTGTTGAAATCTTTTCACCTGTTCCGCTGACATATCCTACAGATGTATTCGCCGCAGTCATAGTGCTGAGAACAGGTATTTGTATCTTTGCCGTACCGGACGGCACTACGACCTCATCACCCTTGAAAAACTTTATTTCATATGCAGTCATGCTTTTCGGATCTGATTTGAGCGACTTCTTCACCTGTGAATAAATTATTGATGAGCTTTCAATTTCACCTACATAAAGGGTTGTTCCTGGCGGTACAGAACCTTTCGGAACAGTTACATATATACCGGTAGCCTTATCATAGAACACCAATTGATCTTCTGTTACAAGTGATTTTTTAACCAATGCAATCGCATTATTAAGTGACGATGTTTCTGCGTCAACAGCGTCTTGTGTGCTTGTCTGTGTAACGGTATTTTCGGCATGAGAGATTACATCGGCAAGATTCTTTACTTCATTCACACCGTAGTTTCCAATCTTTGTTCCGGTATTGTTTTTCACCTTTTCGTATAGTGCCTTTGCCTCAGACAAAGCCTTGTTGTAGGCTGTAAAATCAGTATCTATAGTTTTGTCCATTGCCTTTGATAAAGCAGTGTTGAGCTTTGCCACCATTGTTTCCTGCGACTTGTCAGCTTCCTTTTGCAAAGTTTTCTTTACCGTTGTCCCCTCCGCGTTTAGTTGATTTAAAACCGCACGAAGATTTTCGACCTTACTTTTTATGTATCTCCCGCTGTCATAATCCGCCTGTGTAACACTGCTTAGAAAAGCTTCGGCATTTGCTGCCGCTGTCTCCCATTCGGTCATATCAGCGTAGGTCTGAATACTGTAGCGCATCGGAACAAATGTCAACTCATATGTTCCGTCATCATTTTTTGTATAATCACTTATGTACTGATATTCTTCATTTTTATAAAGGTTGAACCATTTTTGCTCATCGGCGGTAAGAGGCACCTTGAGGTATCCTCTGTTTTCCTCATCAAGCACACATGTCGTTCCGTTGTTTGCCTGCATACCGCGAAGAAATGCAAATTCGTAGTACGTACCGGGTGCAAATTCAAGATCAATCGGTATGCACCATCCCTGGCCTCCGTCCGGATCGGCATTTGCCGGATTGTTTCTTCCCGGAGTTTTTATCACATCTGAAAATCCGGAAATTTTCTTGAACGGACTTGATTTACCGTCCTTACTGTAACCCACAAGATATTTATAACCCGGCGTAGGATTTCTGTCCGTTGAAACAAAAAGTCTGTCAATATCATCAGCCTCAACATAGTCAAGACCGCTGACTGTTCCGGTATACATAACCCCTCTGCCCAGTTCCTCGTTTTTTTCGTACCCCTCTGTCGGAGTGATGAACTTACTGCTTAACCAATGGCTCGTGCCGTCTTTGGTTTTGAGATAATAACCCCTTGGATTGAACGGATTGTTTCCGCTCCCGGTCGCACCGAAAGCCCACACGCTCGCAAGTGCGGGAACCGACGTAGAAGTGATTATTACAAACGCAATTATAAGGCTTGTAACCCTTTTTTTCAAACTTGTCATCGTATTCTCTCCTCAGTTATGATAGAATAAACAAAAAAGGAATTTTCATATGAAAAACATAATTAAAAATATATTTGCATTTTCTCTGATAGTTGCTGTTTCACTGCTCGCCGTTTCCGGAGTATACATCAATGTATCCGCTCTTGAGGACAACGGGCTTACGCTTACGCTGTCAAAATCATCTGTAGTCTCCGACGACACCGATATTTCAAGAAATGTAACCGTTGAACTTGATTTTAACAAAAATGTCTGTGATCTGCAGTACTTAAAATCAAACGCCGAATCTGTTCACTTGCTTGATAAAAATAACGAACCTGTTCCCATAAAGGTAACTTTCCCGGACACACAGGTACAGACATCATACAAGAGGCAGATTTTCATAACTCCAAAGAAAACCCTTGCCGCAAACGAAAAATACTTTATTGTTATAGAGGACTCACTAAAATCAAAGGACGGCACAAGCCTCGACAAATCATATGTACTGAACTTTTCTACGGGAGAATCGGAAAAGACAGAAGAAAATGCCGTTTTAAACTATCTTAAAGACAATATAATGGAGTTTGAATCAAATTCACCGGCAAGTCCCGACGCTCTCACAACGGGTGAAAATACAACAAAAGAATCTATAGCCCCCAAAGACGATACACCGTCGCTAAAGCCAATCCTTATCGCGGCTATAGTTGCCGTCGTAATCATTGTGTCTTTCTTTATTTTTAAACCTTCTAAAAAGTCATCAGACGATAAATAATCTTTTTTAAAACAGGTAATTCCTTTGCGGTGCTCTCCGCAATTCTCAAAACATAGCTTACCGCATATTCCCTCTTGTCCTGCGAAATCTCTGATTCTGAGTATTCTGCCTCGTATACAATTTTTATAAACTTTTCATAGTCCTCACCCTTTGACGAAATAAACTCATAAGGGTGAGTTTTTATATCTTCTTTAACATACTTACGTATTTTACAATAATAGTCAAACGCTGAGACCGTTGCACATTTATTGTCAGATTCAAAAAGTGACGCTTTCATACGTTTCTTACACACGGATCCGACAGCAATAAGTACGGCGGTAACAATAAGAAGTACTGCCGGAATGATAAGAAGATACAGTGGCTTGTTATCAGTTCCGTCCTTTGTGGCGGATGACTCTCCGGTGTTTGCGTCATCATAGTAAAAATCGTCATTTTTCGCCTTGAACACGGTGCTCATACGCATAACTGTCTCTGTTTCCGAATTTTCCGTAGTGAAGTAACCCGGAACAACATCTACCGGAACAAAACCTATTCCGTCAACATAAACCTCAACCCATGCGTGTGCAGCAGAGTCATAGAGTTCAAATTCAACATCCGTGAGATCCTCATAAACCGACACATCATCATCTGAAAGGTAGTAGCCTTCCGCATATCTTGCAGGTATTCCGGCATCTCTGAGAATAAGTGCTGCCAGAGATGCAAAATAGCAATCGTATCCCGTTTTTGTCTCAAGAGCAAATCTTGACAGCGGATCTTTTGCGGTTGATGCACCGGAGCTGGCACCGCTCTCGGTAAGATCATAGCTGAATCTGTAATCAGTTGTAAAGAGATTGCGGATATATGACACTACATCTCTGTAATTTTTTCCTTTGAGATTTTCCGTAATTGCGGTCTCAACTGTTTTTTTATCATTTTCAGAAATAAAGAGGTAATTATCATACACAAAATCTCTGTATATAAGCTCATTTTCTCTGTATGAATCAAATCCGTCGCATGCTCTCAAACCGTCGAGCCACGAATCAAGATTAGCCGAACCGTAATCACTGTATTTCGGAGTGTAAGTTTCAACCGTATAATCTCTTTCTCCGCGTATTCCGGTTGCGCGAATGCACGTAGATTCAACGTTTCTCGAAGTGAGTTCTTCCGTTGCAACAGTTTCATACGGTATGTATATACGGTTACTCTTAAGAGCAATATCGGTTACTGTAAGGTTACTTAACTTTACAGCACTGCCCGTACGTTCTGCTTCCATTTTGTAGACATCTGACATCTGTATGACCGGATAAAATCCGTTGAGACCGAGATATTCAAGTATTCCGAGATAATCTCCGGAATACGCGTTTCCCGACAAAGTCGTCCAGCTGCCGTCCTCATATTTTTCTCCGACAAATGTGCGCAGATATACTTTGCTCGGATACTCCATCTTAAGATTGAGTACCGGGGTGTCGGTGTATGCTACACTGTCGGCTTCAAGTAAATTGCCGTCCGTCAGCGGAGTATATGCAACACCCGAACCATACACGGTATTTTCATACGCCGTCTCTGCCTGCGTTTTTACCGTATCCACGGTTTCAAGCGGCTTATACCCACGCAGCACAATCGCGAAAACTACGGCAAAACAAACTGTAATACTCAAAACCATAGCCGGAAGTGCGGGGTACTTTCCTCCTTGTATGTACACGGTTCTGACATTTTTCCGACGTATAGGCAAGGGCTTCTTTACACCCGATCTCAAGCACAAAGCAACAACAGACAAAAGAAGAGTCAAAAATACCGGAATCGACGGCGTAAGAGAGAAACAAATAAGTACAATTACCGGCACCGAATTTATAAGTACCGCCAATACCGGCTCTTTACGAACAACGGCATTGGCATTTACAGACGATGTTATAAATGAAAGAATAGCAACAAAAAGATAACGTGCATTTTCATATTTTGCAGGGTCAGAGGTATTAAACGGAATGATTGTCATTCCGTTTTTTGCATTTATTGCGTCTATAACACTGTTGGCGGAAAACAAAATTCCCTGCCATGAGAATTTATTTGCTGCCAACAATACTACAGATGACACCATAAAAACATAAAATGTAAGATACCTACCTATACGTTCATTGCATGAAAGAAAAAAAATACACACCGACGGCACAAAAACAGTAAGGATCTCTATGATACCCGGATGTATGCCAAGAAGCGAAAAGAGCGTAAACCAAAATGAGCCGCCTAGTATTACACACAACAGCAGTCCGGTGACAATTCCGTTTTTTTTCTTTTCAGTTTTCCGAGTAGTTATTTCTTTTATATTCATGCATATCTCCTAGAGAACAAATCCGGAATAGCGTTGTTTGCCGTGAATAAGAACCGTTTTAAAAACCCTTGTAAGTGACATTTCAGCGGTTTTTTCTTCATCGGTTTTCGGAGTTACGTATACGACGGTTGCCTTTTCATCAATTTCAAAATTTTCCGAAAAGGTATCAAGTGAATTGAGAGCATCCTTGTAGCCTATAGAGGACACAAGATGATAAAGAGCAATTTCATACTCTTCCCTTGTACTTATAGGATAAACAGATAATGCTTCTCGTTCCTTGTCAAACCACGTCATGTTATGAAGTATTCCCTCTTCAAGGAGGCTCAGTGAAAGATCAGACGCAAACTGAACGCATGAGTCAACAGAGTCCGCCCCTAATGACGATAAAAGTTCCGTAAGTATGTATACAGAATAATTAAGCGGCAATGCATATTCACGTACGACGAGCTTGTCATACTTGCCGGAAAGTTTCCAGTCAATCTTACGAATTTCAGAACCCTGAGTATAGTCCTTTATGTCGTATACCTCGGTTACATCGTCACCCGGCCTGTGTTCCGAATATTTCGGTGAATCGCCTGAAGATTCGTAGGTATTTTCTGTACGAATACTAATCGGAGAATAGTCGGGGTATACAATCACTGCACGTTCTTCGGTTTCGTGAAATTTCTTAACAAATAAGCCCATGATGTCATAAATACATAAATCCTCAGTGCTCAAAAAGAGTTTTCCCAGGTGTGTGTCACCGAGGCTCATTGAACAATCCTGTGTGCTTTTCCCCGGAACAAAACAGTAAAATGAACTTTTTACAGTCTCGTCAGTAAGAACATTTGTAAGCGAGAGTGTAAAACGTACCTTTGCGATAGGAAGTATATCTGTATTTTTAAAAACAACAGAGGCAATAATTTCTTCGCTCTTATACACGGTATGCGGCACGTCCACCCTTACACTCAGACTCTTTGCAGAGTGAAGCATAAAAATGAGAGAAACAAGCGGAAGAAACAGTAACACGGCAAAAATGAGCAGAGTCACAGAGACATTGGTGAATATGTATAGTACCAATGACGCGATAAGCAGTAAAAAATATATAACCCTGTTCTTTATCATCAATTATTTCCCCATTTTCGGTTCAGGAGTTTCCGTAAGAAGCTTGTTCAGTATACCCTCAGTTGTGATATTTTTAATTCTGGCTTTCGGTGTGAGAACAATTCTGTGCGAGCATACCGGAATGAATGTCATACGCACATCTTCCGGAGTGACAAAATCACGCCCATTTATAAATGCTCTTGCCTTTGACAGCTTTATAAGCGCTATAACGGCACGCGGACTTACTCCCTGAGATACATCGGCCGCTGTTCTTGTATTTTCACACAGAGTTGCAGCATATTTTATAACCTCATCATGTACAAATACATTCTGTACTTCTATCTTCATGGATTCCACTTTTTCTGCCGTTAAAACCGGATTCACGGTATCAAGGGGGTCGTCCGTCTGACGCTGTTTTACGATATTTATCTGGTCTTCAACCGTCGGGTAACCCATAGAGAGTTTAACCATGAATCTGTCAAGCTGGGACTCAGGAAGATTCTGCGTTCCGGCACTTCCGAGAGGATTTTGTGTGGCAATGCACGTAAACGGTCTCGGCACCTTATAAGTAGTACCGTCAACCGTCACTTGTCCCTCCTCCATAACTTCAAGAAGTGCCGCCTGAGTTTTAGGCGAAGTTCTGTTTATCTCGTCGCCGAGAAATAAATTGCAAAAAACCGCACCCGGTTTGTAGTCAAAACTTTCCGTTTTTTTGTTATACACAGAAAAGCCTACAATGTCACCTGCCATTGTGTCCGGTGTAAACTGAACTCTCTTATAAGCAAGCCCCATTACCTTTGAAAAGGCAAGTGCCAGCGTAGTTTTTCCTACACCGGGAACATCCTCAAGAAGAACATGTCCGCCTGCAAGAATTGTCATAAGGACGCCTTCTATGACTTCATCCTTTCCGACAATAACTTTTTTTATTTCGCCGACTACGGCAGATGAACGTTTTTCCATAAGTCACCTCAAAACACAGGGACCCGAAAGCAAAAGATTCCGGGTCCCCAAGAACTTCATAAGTATTTAGTGAGAAAGCAATTATGCTATCCAGACACCGCTTGAGTTAAAACGATAGTACTTTCCGTTTATACGCTGTGTTCCTGTAAGCATAGCACCACTGCTGTTCATGTAGTACCACTTGCCGCCTATTCGCTGCCATCCGGTAAGCATAGCACCGCTTGAGCTCATGTAGTACCATTTGCCGTTTATCTGAGCCCATCCGGTCACCATGGCACCGCTTGAGTTCATGTAGTACCATTTGCCGCTTATCTGAGCCCATCCGGTCACCATAGCACCCCATTTGTTCATGTAGTACCACTTACCGTTTATACGAGCCCATCCGGTCACCATAGCACCCCATTTGTTCATGTAGTACCATTTACCGTTTATACGAGCCCATCCGGTTACCATCTTTCCTCCGTTGTCAGGATCAAGGTAGTAGTATTTTCCGTTTATAATCTGCCAACCTGTAGTAAGAGTTCCGGTAGAATCATAGTAGTAGTAGCTACCGTCCCTTAATACCCAACCTGTCGGAAGCAAGTCTCCGTATTCGGCACCGCACACACGGCAGGTAGCCTTTTTGGTTGTAGTTGCAGCCTGTTTTCTTCCCGACTCATGGTCGCCTTCCTCGAAAACAGCTGTACAGCCCTCGTTGAGACACACTTTGTAGTGCTTCTCATCATTATACTTCCAATCAGAAATCTTGTGTCCTGTCTTTGGAATCACATTGCCCTCAAGAGTATAGTCGCACTTGCTGCATGAAAGGTTTTCAAAACCGGATTCCTCGCAGGTTGCTTTTTTAGTAACCACACTTATTATGTCATGGTTGCATGTTACCTTTATTTCAACGGTATCTTCTGAGCCTGTAGCAGGATCCTTGAGTGTAATTATTGTTGTACCCTGTTTAAGAGCCGTTACAACACCGTTTTCAACAGTTGCAACGGTTTCATCCGATGATGTCCACTCGAGAGTGCCGACTATTGAGCCTTCAGGTGATTTCTTAAGGTCAAGCATAACCTTATCACCTTCAGTGATATCCAATTTGTCATCAGCAATTTCAACACTTTCTGCTTTTGTCTGGAACGGAAGAATAGGATATCCGTCGTTCAGAGGATTTTCAGATGTTGAGTCGCTGACAAATCTTCCGTCTTTGAGAAGTACGGAATCAGTTTTGAGCTCATCCGGTGTCAGGAATTTCATATTTGCCGTTTCACCGTTTGATGTAAGTGCAGAATACGTACCTTCAAGTGCAAATGCATTGTTTGCAAATGTATCAGAGGTTCTTGTTGCGTATACTGCTCCGATGTAATTTTCTTTCGGTGTTGTAAGCATAGTAATCTTACCGCTGTTATATGAGTATAACAGTTTTCCGTTAAGCTGTCCCGCAATACCGCCTATAATAACTCTGTAATCATTCTTATAAAGAGAATCAGTTCTTGAGAAAATGATGTCTCCGGCATTGTAACAATTTTCTACGGTTTTCGGACCGCCCCACGTACCTTCACCTATTATACCGCCTGCGGAAACAGGAGTATATATGTCTCCGTAGTTTACACAGTTCGTGACAATTCCCGTTCTGTCAGGATTTTCATTCAAAGGTGCAAGGACATATGTACTGCCTACTATTCCGCCTATGGAGTCAGACCATATATGATCAGCGTAGGAAATACTTCCGTCTTCATTTTCACCGAGCACAAAATTCTTGTCAGGTGAAACCAGATCACCGTAGTTTACACAGTTCTTTATAAGTGAAACTTTGTTATCCATAAAGACAAGTTCGCCTATTATGCCGCCCACATTTCTGTAGCCTGTTACCTTGCCGTTGTTTACACAGTCAATGATGGTAATATCATTTCCCGATCCTATGATTCCACCGACAAGTGAAGCACACGGAGCATAGACTTCGGCATTGTTTACACAGTTTTCGATTGTCACAGAACCGTCGGCGAAAGCGACGATTCCGCCGACATGTGAGCAGATTCCATAGTCATCACCTGTTGAAACTTTTCCGTCAACAGTAAGATTTTTGACAACCGCACCTTCGCCGAGATAATTGAAAACACCCGATGTCGCAAATCCCGAACTGCTCATGTTAAAGATGTTAAGTGTAAGGGTATAACCGTTTCCGTCGAACGTTCCGGTATACTTTGCTTTGTATCCGTTGTCACGGGTAAATCTGCCTATGAACGTTTTATTGTAACTTAAGTCTATTGAGTTCATAAGCTTTGCGTCTGAGTCAAGCGGAATTGTTTTTTCATTGATTGCATTGGCAAACCAATCAAAATCCCCGGATGTTCTCAGAAGATATGTACCGTCATAGAGCTTTTCCGGCTCAGATGAACGAACTCCCGTATCAAACGTCACTTCAAGATTAACACCAAGCATCTTTTCGTTTGATGATTTGACCGTTCCGGGAATAACAAGACGGTATCTGCCGTCCATGGCGAGAGTTCCGCCCTTTATTGTGATTACAACGTGTCTTTCATTGGCAACGCTGTAAGCACATTCATCCGTACTTACCGTTTTAAGTTCCGAAACCGTTATCGGACCCGACTCACCCTTTTCATAGTTTGCAATACGGGTATCCTTGTCAGCCGTACTGTAGATATACATGCCCGAGAAATCCACATCAGTGAAATTTTTCTGACCGCCGCACGGATTAAGTCCGACTGTAAATGAAATGTCCTCACGGGAATCGTAATACGTATCCTGAATATCAAAATACGCCGTTTCTTTTCCCTCCTGAGTACCGTCACGACCGTGTGCTGCCGACATGTCTATGTACGGGTCGTGGAATCCCAGCTGAAAACCGGAACTGCTGTTACCTGCCATTGTAGGGTTATCCTGATTTCCGGAGCCCTGCCCACCACTTGCAAAAGCGGGAACCGAAAATGCGAATACCATTACAAGGGCAAGTACTAATGAAAGAATTTTATTGAGTTTTGTAATCCGTTTCATTAAGCACTCTCCCTTTCAAATATTTTTTGCAAAAATATTATTTGCAACCATTATAACACAAATTATGCCACCCAGACACCACTTGCATTGAATTTATAAGTTTTACCGTTAATTTTCTGTGTACCGGTAAGCATTTCTCCGTTTGAATTTGTGTAATACCATTTGCCGTCAATGTAGATCCAGCCTGTTGCCATCTTACCCCACTGATTGAAATAGTACCACTTACCGTTTATAGCCTGCCAGCCGGTAAGCATAACGCCGTTTGAGTTGAAATAGTACCAGGCACCGTTTATATGTGCCCATCCCGTTACCATTTTTCCTGCAACATTGAAGTAGTACCACTTGCCGTTTATCTGCTGCCAACCTGTAAGCATCACACCGTCAGAATTCATATAGTACCAGTTTCCGTCGATGAGGTTCCATCCGGTCACCATAGCACCGTTTTCATTCATGTAATACCATTTACCGTTTATCTGCTGCCAGCCGGTTACCATTTTACCGTCTTCTTCAGTGAAATAGTACCATTTACCGTTTATCTTTTCCCAGCCTGTTACTGTGTTGCCGTTTTCGTCATAATAGTACCAATCAGAACCGTCTTCAACCCATCCGGTCGGCAAAGCATCACCGTACTCAAAGTATTTATTTCCGTCTGTTTCACTGCTTATCGCAGAGCAGTCGGAGCATGTATACCAGTAAGTTGCCTTTTCTGTAACAGTAGCCTCGGATCTTAAGGTCTTTTCATTTATCTCTTCAAGATCAAATGTGTGACCCTTGGGATCAAGAACTTCCTGTCCTACAAGTACCTCATTACATACAGAACAGTGTTTTCCTTCTGTAAGACCGGATTCTGTACAAGTCGGTTCAACAGCAGCGTCAATAACCTCAACATGGCCGCCCTTTGACGGGATGGTAGCAACCGAAACAATTTCGTTACACTTTGTACAGATGACATTTGCTGTTCCGGTTTCTGTACATGTTGCTTCCTTTGTAACAGAAAGAACTGTTTCATGCTTACAATTTACTGTTATAAGAATCGTTGCCTGTGTTCCCATAGCATCATTCTTTGCAGTAATTGTTGCCTGACCTTTCTTAAGAGCTTTGAGCACCCCGTTTTCAACGGAAATTATGTCAGGAGCGGAGCTTTCCCACGTAAGGTTATCCGCCTTTGTACCCTCAGGGGTTACATATACGTCGAGTGTGAACTCGTCACCCTCTGTAACGGTTTTAAATCTGCCCTCAAACTCAATACCTCTTGCCTGCGCCTGCCATGTAAATACCGGATATCCGGAATTCACCTGAGAAGCCTCTGCCACACCGGATTCATCAACAAACTGTTCTCCGAGGGTTTCTGCCTTTGTCTTGAGTTCATCAGATGTAACAACTGTTATACCTGACTGTTCGGTAAGATTGTTTATAAGGGTTTCACATGAAGTATCAAGTGAAAAACAATTAGTAATCGCGGATGCAACTGCAGCGTAACCTACGAATGAGCCCACTGATTTTTCACTGTGGTCTGTTGAAATATTTCCGTTATTATAAGAATTCTTTATAGTAAGTTTTTTTTTGGCAGCGCTTCCGATTAATCCGCCTACGGTTTTCGCCTTGCCGCCCACAACATTGCCGGCATTATAGCATCTGTTTAATGTACCTGTAGATGTCGATCCAAGTCCCGCAAAGCCGCCTACTGCGACTGTATTTTCAGTTTCGCATGTACTTGTTACCGTACCGAAGTTTGCGCACTCCGTAAAGCTTCTGCCCCGTCCTGAAAGGCCGCCTATTGCACCCGTGGATATTGAACTTGAGATATCCACATTGTTTACACTATAGCTTATTGTAGATTTTGCGCTTCCGACAAGGCCGCCTATTGTAGAGCCTTCCGTCTCACAAAGAACAGTACCGTTGTTTGTACAGTAAGAAACTGTCCCGCTTGCATAACCTGCAATACCGCCGACATACGCACCCTCAAGAGTTGCAGTTACGGTTGCGTTGTTTACACAATCTTGAATCTTCGAAGCATATCCTGCAATACCGCCTACATACTTTCCGCCGGTAACAGAACCTGACAATGTAATATTTTTGATAGTGCCGCTTGTATACTTAAAGAGTCCGGCATACTCGCTTTCAGGCGCGTTGATATTTACGGTTATTTCGTGTCCGTTGCCGTCAAATATACCGCTAAAAGCAGTAGTGGAGGTTTCCCCGCCGATGTAAATCATTTCTTTGTCGGTAAAGTCAATATCCGACAGAAGAATTGCGTTTGCGTTGTAATTACCTGCACTTACGTAATCGGCAAAGAGTTTGTATTCATCATAGTTGTTGATTTCAAAGTAACCGTCTTTATTGAAGCCGGAAGCCTTGAGAATCTCGCGCTCTACATGGCCGCATACCGTACATTCTTTATCGGCATATCCGTCCTTACCGTATGTGGGTTCAACCCTTTTAAGATCCTTATATACGTGTTTACCTGTTGCAGCCACCTCATTTGTGAGATACCAGTCACCGCAAACTGAGCAGATGTGTTTAACTCCGCCCTTGTCAACGCATGTAGGAGCAATGTTTTCAGTAATACTGTAATCGTGGTTCGTACAAAGTTGCCATTTAAGAACCGGATAACCGTTGTTTATAGGAGCTTCTGCCTCTGAATTATCCGCAAATTTTCCGCCGAGTTTGTCAGCCGCAGCCTTGAGCTCGTCGGCTGTAAGAGCGGTTGCAGTCGCGTCCATAGTAGGAGCAACCGAATAGGCAACCGAATCTGTTCCTTTGAGGAAGAAAGATCTTGAAATCGCATAAGGTGAGACACCTTGGCCTATAAGGCTTCCGTGATATCTTGTTCCCTCGGGAGAAATTACAGCACCGCTGTTATAGCAGTTGAGAATTGAGGAGCATGAGAAGCCTACAAGTCCGCCAACTTGGTCTTTTGCATTGGCAGCCGTGATTGTTCCGCCGTTGTAACAGCTTTCCATATAGTTTGCTCTTCCGGCATTTTTAGTAAATGCACCGGTAATACCGCCGATACCTACAATATTTGCTGACGGAGCACTTATGTTTCCGACATTGGCACATACTATGATAGGTCCGTCTTCATTCCACCCGCATATACCGCCGACAAATCCGGCACCTGCGGTTATGTTACCGCTGTTAAAGCATCTCTCAATTTTAAGCCATCCGTATCCTACAACGCCGGCCGTACGGCTTTGTGCGTATTCCGAAGTTGTGATATCTGCAAAGTTTTTACAGTTTACAACTTTTACACTTGACTTTGCGGATACATTGCCGGATGCACCGAGAACTCCGCCGAATGAACTGGCATTAAATTTGGCATCAATATTCATCTCGGTTTTATTGATACAGTTCTCAATAACAGTTGTGCCTTCAGCGTAACCTACTACACCGCCAAAGTGCGTACCTTCTCCTTCACAGGTTCCGGTGATCGAAATAGAACCGTCAGTTGTTACGTTCTTTATCACTGCATTTCTTACAAACGAAAAAATCGAAATATTGTTCTGAACTGAAAATACTTCTGTTTTTTCGCTTATGCTGATATTTCTTGTAATACTATGTCCGTTACCGTCAAATGTACCGTTATAATAGCGAGTAGTTGCGGAACCTACACGGTGAGTATCGGCGGTAATGGTTATGTCATCCATGAGGATGGCATTTGCATTTGTATTAACAAATGTTGCGTAGAGCGCAAACCAGTCAAACTGCGCTGCTGTTTTTATCTCGTAATAACCGTCAGCATTTTTAACCGGCTTGTCTGCCGCAACTGCTATCTCAGTGTCATAGTTACCCATAGTAAATCTCGTGTCACCGAAATCAGTAAGCTTTGTTCCTGCATTTTCAACGTACTTAACAGGAGTCTTTCCGCCGTTATTATTAATTGTGAAAACAAATACATCATAATTTGCGGCAGAATCAACAACAACAGGGATTTCCCACGCGTAAACAGAGCTTGTTATCGGCTCGCCTGCACTGTATGTACCTACTTCGTCACCTGCTCTGTTAAACTTAACGAGTGATGCATCCATTCCGGACACCTTCAACGTTATGTTATGCGGCTTTGGAGTTGCAGGAGTTGCAGGTACTGTAGGAGTTGACGCGTTTGCCTTGAATGTCACCTCATAGAATACCGGTGCACCGAGCATTTTTTTCGCGTTATTTCCGCCCGTTGCAGAACCGAGAACTGCCCAGTACGTTCCACCGCTGCTGCTGATAGCTTTTTTCGGTATGGTATATGTCACGGTCTGTGTGGCAGTATCGCAGGAAAATGAAATCTGAACTGCCCCGGAACTGTTTGTCTCTCCGTATGCAGTACCGTCATCAACGTAGTTTGCTACTGCCTTTGCATATATATTGGAAGTAGCAAGCTGGAAATACCTTGCGGCATTTGCCTTCCATGTCTCTTCGGACCAGTTACTTGTTCCTGCAGAAAATTTAACGGATACCTTTATATCCGTTACCGAACTGTCAGAAACGTCTACAACGTCCTGTACCTGTTCATACCAATAGTCTGTGCCTTCGTTCTTAGCCGATTCCGCTGTGTTTACAACTTTTACGTCCGGCTCAATACCGTTAATGCTGACAAGCTGTGCCGTCTGTGCGAATCCGTATCCGCTCGGAGCAACAGCAAGCGCACTTATCGGTGCGATCGAAAGCATCATTGCAAGTACAAGCAATACTGAAAGTATTTTTGTACTTATATGCTTTTTTTGCATTTCTAATCTCTCCTTATTTTTTCAGAATTAAAACAAATTACAACCCTGCCCACTGTCACGAATCACCAAGTTTTGTGACAACAAAAAAGCCGTTTTACAGTCCCACTGTAAAACGGCAAAATCAAACAACAGCATACCGAACAAAACGATACACATACAATGATTCTTACACTTTTCCGCAATGGGAGACTCACCTGTTTCCGGGTAGGCCCTATCGGTCTTCGACCACAAGGTATTCCTTAAGGTCATTCGACTTCGGTGTAAAACTGAACATTTCGGTTTCGAGATGTTTGTTAATTATAATTTATAAAGCGAATTGTGTCAATGAACAGAGCGACGTAAATGTATGTTATTTTTTTGTCCAGTGAGTATTACCTATAACAAATAGTTATGAAAGCCGATTTTTAAGTAAAAAACATCCGTCATAACATTGACATATGTCCCGTTTGATTGTAAAATACTTCGTGTACGAAATATTTTGTTTTGGAACAAACTTCGTTTGTGTGGTGGTTATTTTGACGCTTGATCTTGATACCAAAGAAGTTGAATATGTGGAGAAGGTTGTCTATAAGGCACTTAAAGCCTCACGAAAAAACCTTGAAAAAACGAAAGACGAACAGTACAGGGCTGTTATCACAGAGTCTATAAACTCAAAAAAGATACTTCTTAAAAAGATAAGACAGACACTAAAAGAAAATGAGGCCGGCAGATAATTGCCGACCTCATTTTCTTATTTAATGCATTTATACATTGTGTATGTTATAAACGCAAATTACCTGTTTGATTACTGAACGTTTTTCTTGAGCGTTTCAAGATTTGCCCTAAGCTCTGCAGGCACTGTCTCTCCGAGACTCGCATAAAATTCCTCTATGCCGGCAACCTCTTCTTTCCAGAGATCCTTGTCAACAGAAAGCATACTTGAAAGTGAGTCAAGTGATACTTCACCCTCAAGACCTTCTATGTTGATATCTTCTGCCTTCGGCATAAAGCCTATAGGCGTTTCGACAGCATCAACCTCGTTTTCGCAGCGTTTGATTATCCACTCAAGGACACGGAGATTGTCGCCGAATCCCGGCCACATGAAGTGTCCCTCATCATCCTTGCGGAACCAGTTTACATTGAATATCTTCGGGGCCTTGTCAGGGTCAAGTGTTTTTCCGATCTCAATCCAGTGATTGAAGTAAGTTCCGCAGTCATAGCCTATAAACGGTCTCATAGCCATCGGGTCACGTCTTACAACTCCGACAGCGCCTGTTGCGGCAGCTGTTGTTTCAGAAGCCATAACAGAGCCGATGAATACGCCGTGGTTCCAGTCACGTGCCTGATAAACAAGCGGTGCAAGCTTCGCACGACGTCCGCCGAAGATAAATGCCGAAATAGGCACGCCCTGCGGATTTTCAAATTCTGACGAAAGACACGGACAATTCTTTGCAGGTGCCGTAAAACGTGAATTCGGATGAGCACCCGGATTTGTGTCAACTTTGCCGTTCCATGGTTTTCCTGTCCATTCGATTGCATGCTCAGGAGGATTCTTATCAAGGCCCTCCCACCATACAGTGTTATCATCAAGGTTCAGTGCAACATTTGTGAAAATTGTGCCCTTTCGTGTGCTTGCAAGAGCATTCGGATTTGACTTCTCATTTGTACCCGGAGCAACACCGAAAAAGCCGTTTTCAGGATTGATTGCATAAAGCCTTCCGTCAGGACCTTTACGTATCCATGAGATATCGTCGCCTACGCACCATACCTTGTAGCCCTTGTTTCTGTACCCTTCCGGAGGGATAAGCATTGCAAGGTTTGTCTTTCCGCATGCAGACGGGAAAGCCGCACATACGTACTTTGTCTCACCTTTGGGATTTTCAATTCCGAGAATGAGCATATGTTCTGCCTGCCAGCCCTCTTTCATGCCTTGGTAGGACGCAATACGTAGTGCAAAGCACTTCTTTCCGAGAAGAACATTTCCGCCGTATCCCGAGTTTACCGAGTAAATGGTGTTGTCCTGCGGGAACTGGCAGATGTAGCGCTTCTCCTCATCTATGTCACACTTACAATGTGTGCCGCGAACCCAGTCATCCGAGTCACCGAGAGCATCGAGAACTGCCTTTCCGACACGTGTCATAATAACCATGTTGAGAACAACATATATGGAATCCGTTATCTCAATACCGATCTTTGAAAACGGAGAACCTACAGGACCCATTGAATAAGGAATGATATACATTGTGCGTCCCTTATAGCTGTCTTTTGCAATTTCATCAAGCATCTTGTATGTTTCTGTCGGATCCATCCAGTTGTTGAGCGGTCCCGCCTCCTCTTTTGTAGGAGTACAGATAAATGTACGGGCTTCAACACGTGCTACGTCATTGACAGCAGTTCTGTGAAGATAACAGCCCGGAAGTTTTTCCTCGTTGAGCTTTATGAGTTCACCTGTTCCGACAGCCTCCGCACGCAGAGCATCAAGTTGCTGCTCTGAGCCGTCAATCCACACGATTTTGTCCGGTGAAAGAAGTGAAATTCTCTCATCAAGCCAGGAAAGTACACTTGGATTCTTTGTGAGATTTTCCATTTTGCAAAACTCCTTTTTACAAGATTTCAATTTTTATAAATTTTGAATTATTATTACCGTATAATATGCGTAAAATACATATGTGTACAGATATTCTACACTAAAAATGAAATTTTTCAAGTTTGAACTTGCATTAGTTATTTTTTTGTCAATCTTTTATACTCTTATTATAACGATTCCGATAAAAAATATCAATAAAAAATAACATATATTTAAAATACGTTATTTTACCTGATTATCCTTGATAGGCAAACTCCTTTGTTGTATAATTGGCTCACATTACAAGTAACTGCAAGTATCATCGGGAGGTGTGCCGCATTGAAGCTTTCCCTCGTTATCCCCTGTTACAATGAGGCGGACAATGTACGTCCCCTTTTTGACAAAGTAAACGACGTTCTCTTCGGAAAAGTTGACTCGTACGAGTTTGTATTTGTCAACGACGGCAGCAAGGATGAAACATTTAAAAATCTGAAATTCATTTGTGAAAACGAAGTGGTCCCTGTAAAGGTCATAAATTTTTCACGAAATTTCGGCAAAGAATCAGCCATTTATGCCGGACTTGCACATGCTGACGGGGACTACGTGTCACTTATAGACGCAGATCTTCAGCAAAACCCCGAATATGTGCTGAAAATGGTTAATTTTCTCGAAGAAAACAGCGAATATGACTGTGTAGCGGCATATCAGGATAAACGTCACGAAAGCAGGCTCAACATTTTCTGCAAAAACTGCTTTTATAAACTCATAAACAGGATATCCGACACGGAATTTGTAAACGGAGCATCCGACTTCCGCACATTCCGACGCTCTATGAAGACCGCCATACTTCGTATGGGAGAATTCCACAGGTTTTCCAAAGGCATTTTCTCGTGGGTGGGGTTCAACACGTATTATATGCCGTATGATGTTGAAGAAAGACACACGGGAACAAGTAAATGGTCTTTTTGGAAGCTTTGCAAATATGCTATTGAAGGAATCGTTGCTTTCACAACCACACCGCTTAAGATTTCTTCATTTATCGGCTCGGTTGCCTCTTTTGCCGCTCTCGTATATATGATAGTCGTAATTGTGCAGAAGCTTGCACTCGGAATTGCGATTCCGGGATACGCGACCATAGTTGTCCTGATACTTTTCCTCGGCGGATTACAGCTTCTCTCACTCGGAATCATAGGCGAGTATCTTTCAAAAATATACATCCAGTCAAAAAGCCGTCCCATTTTTATAGCAAAAGACATTCTTGACAATCAATCGCGGGATGACGGTAAATCAGCAGAAGGAAAGCAAGTTATCCGTAAGTAACGCCCTTCGGAAAAGTAAACTATCTCATAAAAATCTCAAAAGCCACGCCTCATAGGCTGAGTGTTTATAAATACTCAACCATTGAAGCATGGCTTTCTTTATTTGTAATGACCGATATATTTTGCGTTGCTGCGTTATCTTGTTTCTCACACGTTGTCCGCAAAAGTTTCTCTTATTTTATCTGCACGTTTGACATCCCTTACCTGTCTGTCAAGAGATTCACCGAATTCAACATTCAGTGTTGCCGGCTGCATGGTAAAAATAAGTTCGTTTATTTTTTCGCACGGAACCTTTACCTCACCGGAAGCAATTCCGACTTTGAGTATGGAAACGGACTCCATAAACTCAGCGAAAGTCATGACACGGGCATTTTTCAATGTACCGTACGAACGCCAGAACATATCCTGAAATTTCAGACTTTCCATAAGTTCGGCACGACAAGCGCGCTCCTGCTCTACAACAGACAGTGAAATTGACTTAAGATTTGCAATAGCCGCGTCTTCGGAGATACCGAGAGTTACTTGATTTGACAGCTGATAAAGAGCACCTGTCGGCGAATCACCCTCACCGTACGCCCCTGTAAGAACCAGTCCGAGTTTTGAGACCATGTTGCTGAGCCTGTTTATCTGTCCTCTCATAAGGAGTGCCGGAAGCTGGAGCATAACGGAAGCTCTCATTGCAGTACCCATATTTGTGGGACACTGTGTAAGATATCCGAGCTTTTTATCAAATGAGAAGAAAAGCTTTTCATCAAGCATGGTGTCAAGCGTGTTCGAAAGCTCGTATGCCTTCTCGAGTTCAAGTCCGGGAAGAAGTGATTGAATTTTCAGATGATCCTCTTCACAGACCATAATGCTGAGTGATTCGTCCTCTGTCATTATGAGAGTTCTTCCGTCGGAATAGCTGACAAACTCCGGGCTCACCAGATTTTTCTCGGCAAGAGAAATCTGGAGATCACGTCCAACCTCTATCATCGGCGTAGTTACGAACTTTCCGGGAAGTTGTTCAGACAAGATTTCGTCAATTTTGTCCGCAATTTCGTACTTTTCATCATCGGAAAGTTTAATTGTAAAGTTATAGCCCTTTACATTGCGTGCTATTTGTATCTTGGTGTCGATAACTACGTCGTTTTCGGCGCCGTGAAGTGTATACCATTTAGCCATTTGAACTGTCACCTCCAAGATCACGTATCTCGTCGCGCAGTCTCGCAGCCTCTTCAAAATTCTGCTGATTTATTGCAACCTGCATCTGTTCTTTGAGTTCGTTTATTCGGTATTTCAGAGCCGAATCCTCAGTAAAAGATGCACCGGTTTTCCCGGCATGAACGGCTCTGCCGTGTATTCTTGAAAGGCTCGGCTTAAGTTTATCATAAAATACGCTGTAACAATCGGCGCACCCCATCATTCCTGTTCTTATAACATCTTCAAAACTTGTCCCGCAAGTCGGACAGCACTCACCTTTTTCAGCACTCGGAAGCGATCTCGAAAACTCGGGAAAAAAGTTTGCAAGCATATTGCTTATGTTGAAACCGAACCCCGAAAACATATTGGCGTATCCAAGGTGCTGAGCGCAGTGATAGCAGAGGTAAATCTGGCTTGACTCGCCATTTACTATTCTTTTTATGTGCGTGGTTGCTTCGTTTTTTCCACAGTTCTGACAAAGCATAATCCTCGCCCCTTTCTTACCCTCCTATTATCGGTCAACAAGTGTTTTTCGTCAATAATTTTTTGTAACCAATTGTTCATAAGATCCATAGTATGTGATAGGAAAGGAGGAACGATATATGGGTTTCTATAATAACAACAGTTGGATTATTATTCTTATTATCATCCTTATTCTTTTTGCCGATGACGGCTGCGGATGCGATTGCTCATAACACCGGGAAACAATAAAACACAGCTGAAAAAGAGTCCCTTTACGGGGCTCTTTTTCCGTTTTCATCTCTCAAATCCGACCTCACAACAGACAGGTTTGTACCGCAAGAAAATTGTCAAAAAAAAGTCAAAGTTTGGACATAAAAATACGTTTATCAATATTGAAAAACCCATATAAAGAATATATAATAACGGGGTGATAATTTGACGTTTATAAAATATATTATAGATGTATATTTTATAATAAAGAGTTAAACAGATAAAAACAACGGAGTTGAGTAGTTTGCATTGTAAGCTTAGCAGTACATTGAAAAGGACAATTGCACTCACACTCGCTTCCGTTATTTTGTGCTCATTTTCAGCTTGCAAAAGCGACAGTGACACATCCGGGTACGATCATTCAACCATACTCATGGGCACGCTTATAACAGAAAAAGTTTACATAATCGGCAAGGATACATCGTCTGACATTTTTTCCGGCATCGACTCACTTATTGACTCGCTTGAGAAAAACAATCTTTCATGGCGTGTTGAGGGATCGGACATCTGTAACATAAACGCGGCCGCAGGCAAACGGCTTGAAGACTCTTCTTCCGAAGGCTTTCAGGTTTCATCGGTTACCGCGGACTGTATTCGCAGAGCGGTCAGTATCGGAGAGGATTCCGACGGTGCATTGGACATCAGCATAGGTTCAGTGTCACATCTTTGGAACTTTGAATCCGACGAAGAGACGCACACCCCGCCGGCGGCGGCAGACGTACAAAAAAAACTACCGCTTGTAAACTTCAAAAACATCCGGATAAATGATAACAACTTTATACTTACGGCGAGCGGTCAGGAGCTCGACCTCGGAGCAGTCGGCAAAGGTCTTGCGTGCGACGAAGTTGCAAAATACCTGTCAGAAAAGTCTGAAGTTTCCGCAGCGGTTATCTCCGTCGGCGGTTCTATACTGCTTTACGGAAAAAATCCGGAACGCAGTGACGGCACATTCAATGTCGCCGTGCGTGACCCGTTTGGTGAAACCAATGACTACATGGGAATTATCAATCTTCCCGGAGGCTACTGTATATCAACTTCCGGAGACTATGAAAAGACTTTCACATACGAAGGAAAAACGTACCATCACATACTCGATCCGAAGACAGGCTATCCTGCAAAAAGCAACATTACCGGAGTAACTGTGGTTTCAAAATCCGGTATCGACACCGACGCACTTTCAACCGCAACATTCATTCTCGGATACGGAGAAAAATCACTTGAACTGCTTGAAAAATATGAAGCGGAAGCTGTGTTCGTAACTCACGACAAAAAAGTATACGTCACTGACGGACTCAAAAGTAAATTTACTCTTCCGGAATCCGCATCCGACTTTACAATTGCGAACTGATTCACGGCAGGAGATGCAGGGGATTTTACATGAACAAGTTTATTAAAAAAGCTGATATTCTTCTTGTACTCCTGTTGCTTATCATCTGCACCGCACTTCTAATTCCGAAATACACAGACAAATCACAAGTAAAGGCGGTTGTCTATAAAGACGGAAAAGTTGTAAAGGAAATAGACCTTTCAGCTGTAAAAGAACCTTATGAGTTTGATCTTAACTCCACACCAAAGGCAAAGCTCCGTGTTGAAAACGGCAGTATCCGCTACTCGTATGCAGAGTGTCACGACAAGCTCTGTATAAGCTCCGGAAAGCTTTCAAAGCCGGGTGACACGGCAGCATGTCTCCCCTCAAAAACACTTGTAGTCATTGAGGGAGAAAAAGGCAGCGAAGCACCGGACGTTATTACTTATTAAACCGATGAGGTCATGTGATGGCAAAAGACAAAATAAACAAAAAAACAAAGTATATAGCCCTCCTCGGCATACTCAGTGCTCAGGCACTTGTTCTTTCCCTCTTGGAAAACTTCATACCGGCCATCCCGGGACTTCCGCCCGGAGCAAAACCCGGATTTTCAAATATCGTCACCATGTTTACGGCAAGTACCTTAGGACTTTTTCCCGCTCTCGGGATTACTCTCGTAAAAAGCGTATTTGCCGGCATCACACGGGGCGCAACGGCATTTTTCATGAGCCTTTGCGGCGGTGTCCTGTCGACGCTCGTGATGGTGGCTATACTGAGACTTCAAAAAAATCCGTTTGGAATTGTCGGCATATCCATAGCGTCGGCAGTCGCGCACAACGCAGGCCAGCTTATCATTGCCTGCATCATCTCCGGCACACCCGCCCTCGTGTGGGGTTACGGCCCACTTCTCCTACTGTTCGCAATCATAACAGGCGCCGTAACCGGGACAATTTTGAAAATTGTCATGCCGGCCCTTGAAAAGCAAAACAATTATTTTAATTTCGGTTAATCAGTGGTATAAAGAGCATATTTTTGGCATATGCATTGTAAAATCTTTGTTCCGCTTATTAATATATTTTCAATAACAGGCTGTGTCGCTTTAGCGACATGTAAGGCCATTGAGGAGTTGAATGAATGGCAAGCGAAAAAATTGAAGGCGTACTCAGCCCGGTGGCAAACGGACATGGCGGCGTTCGCGTCTCTCACAACAAGAACACTTCCGCACTTGAAATTGTTCGTATTCCAACACCTGAGCGCGTAATCCTTCCAATGCAGCAGCACATCGGTGCTCCTTGCGAACCCACCGTTAAGGTTGGCGACGAAGTTAAGGTCGGCCAGGTTATCGGTGACACAAATGCGTTCGTAAGTGCTCCGATTCACGCTTCTGTTTCCGGTAAGGTTACGGCTGTAGGTCCGGTTAAGCTCGCCAACGGAAACATGGTTCCGGCAGTCACCATTGAATCAGACGGTCTTATGACTCTCGACGAGAACATAAAGGCTCCTGAGATCAATTCACGCGAGGACTTCCTTAAAGCTGTAAGGGCTTCAGGACTTGTAGGTCTCGGCGGTGCCGGATTCCCGACACACGTTAAACTCGGATTCAAAGAGGATAGCGGTGTAGACACTCTCATCATCAACGCTGCAGAGTGTGAGCCTTTCATCACAGTTGACCACAGAGAGTGCGTTGACAACTCTTGGGATGTTCTTTCAGGTGTTTACACCATAAAAGAAATCCTCGGCTTCAAGAACGTATACATCGCAATTGAAGACAACAAGAGTGACGCATTTAAAGCTCTCATGAAGGTAGCTGCCGATGAGGCTGATTTTGACGACAGCGTAAAGCTCGTTGTACTCAAGTCACGTTACCCACAGGGTGCTGAAAAAGTTCTCATTCAGTCAGTGACGGGCAGATGTGTTCCTCCGGGAAAACTTCCTTCAGACGTAGGCGTTGTCGTAATGAACGTCGCATCTGTTTCTTTCCTCGGAAGATACTTAAAGACAGGCAAACCGCTTGTCAGCCGTTCTCTTACTGTTGACGGTTCAGCTATTGCAGAGCCAAAGAACATAAGAGTACCTATCGGTACAGAAATCTCAAAGATCATCGAATTCTGCGGCGGTTTCAAAGCAGAGCCTTACAAGGTAATAAGCGGTGGTCCTATGATGGGTATGGCACTTTCAGACATCAATGTACCTCTTCTTAAAAATAACAACGCTGTTCTTGCATTTGCGGAAGACAGTGTTCGTGTTAAACCGACACGTGCTTGTATCCGCTGCGGACGCTGCGTAGATGCTTGTCCTATGAACCTCATGCCGACAAAGATTGAGACACGTGCTCATCTTAAGGATGTTGAGGGTCTTACGGCAGCAAATGCTATGACATGTATGGAATGCGGAAGCTGTGCTTACGCTTGCCCGTCAGGCAGACCGCTCGTTCAGTACATGCGTCTTGCAAAAGCAGTAATCAGAGAGGCAGGTGCGAAGAAATAATGGAACTTAAAAACAAACTTACAGTCAGCGCATCGCCTCATGTGCGTTCCGCTGAAACAACCACGGGAATAATGCTCGACGTTATAATCGCTCTTCTTCCCGCAGGTATTGCTTCAATATTTATTTTCGGCATAAAAGCACTCCTTGTTATTCTTACTTCGGTAGTTTCATGTGTGCTCGCCGAATTCTTATCACGTAAAGTAATGAAGAGAGAGCAAACTATAGGTGACCTTTCAGCTGTAGTTACGGGTCTTCTCCTTGCTTACAACCTTCCGTCAAACATTCCTCTTTGGATTGTTGTCCTCGGTTCGGTTATAGCAATCGTAGTAGTAAAGCAGATGTTCGGCGGAATCGGTCAGAACTTTGTAAACCCTGCTCTTCTCGCACGTATTGTACTTATGTCAGCTTTCCCGGCAAGAATGTCCGCATCATCATTTGCAGGACTCAACAGAATCGGTTGGGATATTGACGCTGCAACGGGTGCTACCCCAATGGGTCTCATCTCACTCAAAGGAGGCATTGCCGAGGGTGCTCCGTCACTTATGGAGATGTTCCTCGGAACAACAAGCGGATGTCTCGGTGAGGTTTCGGCACTTGCTTTGATTCTCGGCGGACTCTACCTTATCATCCGCAAGGTAATCTCCCCTATCATCCCATGCGTGTATGTAGGATGCGTTGCAATTATCATGGCAATCGCTTTCAACTTTAACATGGAAGCTGTAGCTTATGAAGTTCTCGGCGGCGGTCTTCTTATCGGCGCTATCTTTATGGCTACCGACTACACAACATCTCCTATCACAAAGAAGGGAAAAATTGTTTACGCTGTCGGTTGTGCTCTCATAACCTGCGTTATCCGTCTCTTCGGCAGCCTTCCGGAAGGCGTTTCATTCTCAATCATCCTTATGAACATCTTTACACCTCAGATTGAGAAGCTCACAACTCCTAAGGTATTCGGATTTGTTAAAGAGAAAAAAGAGAAAAAGGAGGAAGCAAAATCATGAAAATGAATGCTAAAGATATTTTGACTCCTACCGTTTCTCTCTTTGTTATCTGTTTTGTCGCTACTCTCTTACTTGCAATTGTAAACAACGTTACAGTTGCAAAAATTGCGGAGCAAACAGCAAAATCAGAAGCAGAGGCAAGAGTAGCAGTTCTTCCGGATGCCAAAAACTTCAATGAAGTTGACAAGGACGGCGACGGAAACACCGATTACTATGAAGGTGTTGACGCAAACGGCGAAACAGTCGGCTATGTATTTAACTCAACAGGTGACTCAAAAGGTTACGGCGGAGATATCTCAGTTACGGTAGGTATTGCAGCTGACGGTAAAATCACCGGTATAGTTCCGGGTGACCTTTCAAACGAAACTCCGGGTCTCGGACAGAATGCCGGCAAGGAAAAATGGCAGCTTCAGTTTGTCGGTGAGTCAGGAGAACTCGAGGTCGTAAAAGGCAACGAGGCCGCTCAAAATGACACATCAGACGGCAAAATAAATGCTATTACAAGTGCAACAATTACATCTAAGGCTGTAACAAGCTCCGTAAATGCCGCACTTGAAGAATTTGAAGAGATTGGAGGCGAGGGCTGATGGCAGAAAAGAAAAGATCTCTTGGCCGTGAGTTTACAAAAGGCCTCTTAGATGAGAACCCTACATTGCGTCTCGTTCTCGGTACCTGCCCTACCCTGGCAGTTTCAACTTCAATTGAAAACGCTATCGGTATGGGTATTGCAGCAACAATAGTTCTTGTATGCTCAAACATTGCTATTTCAGCACTCAGAAAGGTAATTCCGTCAAAGGTAAGAATTCCTTGCTACGTTGTTATTATTGCGGCTTTCGTTACAATAGTACAACTTCTCGTAAAGGCATTCGCTCCGTCACTTGACGCAAGCCTCGGCATTTACCTTCCTCTTATCGTTGTTAACTGTATCATTCTCGGCCGTGCCGAAGCATTTGCAAACAAGAACCCTGTTCTTCCCGCAGCTGTTGACGGTTTGGGAATGGGCGTCGGATTCACAATAGCTCTTACTCTTATGGCTACAATCCGTGAATTCCTCGGTACAGGTAACCTCACACTCAAGGTTCTCGGTCACGGTACTACACTCGCTGACATCTTCGGCCTTGTAGACTCAGATGTTCTTACAACAATCGGTCTTGAGCCAATCCTTATTTTCATCCTTGCTCCGGGCGGATTCTTCGTATTCGGCCTCCTTATTGCATGTGCAAACAAGCTTGCAGAGAGCAAAGGTAAAGAGAAGGCTGAACTCAACGGATGTGACAGCTGCCCGATGGCTGCTTCATGTGCCGTTAAACTCAGCGGAGAGGAGTGTGCTAAATAATGAAAATGGTAGCTATTATCTTTACTGCTATTCTCACCAACAACTTTATTCTTTCTAAGTTCCTTGGTATTTGCCCATTCCTCGGTGTTTCAAAGAAAACAAATACCGCAGTCGGAATGAGTGCGGCAGTTATCTTTGTAATGGTGCTTTCAACAGCAGTTACATACCCACTTAATACATTGCTCGTAAATAACGGTCTTGATTACTTACAGACAATTGTATTCATCCTCGTTATCGCGGCTCTCGTTCAGTTTGTCGAGGTAGTTCTTAAGAAGTATATGCCGGCTCTTTACAATTCACTCGGTATTTACCTTCCTCTTATCACAACAAACTGCGCAGTTCTTGGTGTTGTTACTCTTAACATCCAGGAATCATACAACTTCATTGAGTCAATCGCCAACTCCTTCGGTGCAGGTCTCGGCTTCATGCTTGCCATGATCATGTTCTCGGGTGTTCGTGAGAGACTTGAAGGCAACGACTTCCCGAAATTCTGGCAAGGCCTCCCCATAACTCTAGTGGCAGCTGCAATTACTGCATGCTCATTCCTCGGATTTACAGGCGTTGTTGAGAATATTTTCGGTGCATAAGAAAGGTAGGAAACAGATATGAATCCAATTATATTGGCAGTACTTATTGTTTCTGTTATCGGTCTTGTGCTCGGTATTGTCCTTGCAATTGCATCAATTGTTATGGCAGTACCTGTTGACGAAAAAGCAGAAGCAATTCAGGAAGTTCTTGCAGGCGCAAACTGCGGTGCTTGCGGATTCTCCGGATGTGCCGGCTATGCCTCAGCACTTTCAGAGGGAAAAACAACAGACTGCACACTCTGTGCACCGGGCGGTGCTGACTGTGCTGCATCTATTGCGGAAATCATGGGTCTTGCAGTCGGTGAAATGAAACCGATGGCAGCAGTTGTTATGTGTAAGGGTACACCTGAAAACTGTGACTCTATAATGAACTATCACGGAGACATGAGCTGTAAAACAGCTTCTCAGCTCTTCGGCGGTCCGAAATCATGTAACTACGGATGTCTCGGTCTCGGCGACTGCGTAAAGGCATGCCCTTATGACGCAATCCAGATCTGTGACGGAGTTGCAAGAGTCAACCCGCTCAAATGTAAAGCTTGTAAGATATGCGTTAAGACATGTCCGAAGTCAATCATTGACCTTGTACCTCTTTACGAGGCAAACTCTGTTGTATTCTGTAAGAATAAAGACAAGGGTGCTATGACACGTAAGCAGTGTACGGTCGGCTGTATTGGCTGTATGAAGTGTCAAAAGACTTGTGAATTTGACGCAATTCATGTGGAGAACAATGTTGCAACTGTTGACTACGGCAAGTGCACAGGCTGCGGCAAGTGCGTTGAGGGTTGTCCTACACACTGCCTTGACCTCGTTGTTCTCGGCAAAAAAGCATAAGGTTTGCTGACAGTTTTATAAGCTATCATTTAACCGATAAATTCAAAACACCTGTGTTTCACAAACAATGAGACACGGGTGTTTTATCTTATTATTCAATTTAATTTTGTTTATTTGAATTCAAACCAAAAAATCACTCCGGATTCGATATTGTCACAACCATATTTAAAGTCGTGTATTTCTAAAATTCTTCTGCAGATTGACAATCCAAGCCCAAATGATTCTCCCGTTCCGGATAACTCATCAGCCCTTTTTGAATTAAATTAATATTCATATTAAAAAATCCATGTGAAAAAATGGTGAAAAAGTTATATTATATTTATTGTTATTTTTTTAACTATATATTTTACTTCGATAAATTGTGTCAAGAAAAAATTGTTAGTTTTTTTAACAATCCTGTTGACAACTCCCTGTTTACAACATATAATGGAGAAGTCACATGAGGCGAGATTTACGTTTTAACACAGGATACATCGCCCAAAAGACATTACACTTTATATACTATTATTAATTAGCGGAGGACTTAAATCATGGCTAGAGTTTACAATTTTTCTGCGGGACCTTCTATGCTCCCCGAATCTGTTCTTAACAAGGCAGCTGCCGAAATGCTCGACTACGAGGGCACAGGCGAATCGGTTATGGAGATGTCCCATAGAAGTAAAGAGTTTGACGCTATCATAAAAGGTGCGGAAGCTCTTCTTCGTAAGCTTATGAACATCCCTGACAACTACAAAGTACTTTTCCTTCAGGGCGGCGCATCTACACAGTTTGCAGCCATCCCGATGAACTTCATGAACGGCTCGGGAAAAGCCGATTACATCATCTCCGGTCAGTGGTCAAACAAGGCTTACAAAGAAGCCGTTAAATACGGCGATGTAAAAGTCGTTGCAACATCAAAGGATCAGAACTTCTCATGCGTTCCCGAAGTTGACAAAAACGAGCTTCGCCCTGACGCAGATTACGTATATATCTGTCTTAACGAAACTGTACACGGAAACATAATGAGAAAGCTTCCCGACACAGGAGACGTTCCTCTTATAGCAGATATCTCATCCTGCTTCCTTTCAGAGCCTCTCGACATTACAAAGTTCGGCATGGTTTACGGCGGTGCGCAGAAGAACGTAGCACCGGCAGGACTCACCATATGCATCATCCGTGAGGGCCTCCTCGGTCATGCGCGTGAGTACACACCGTCAATGCTCGACTACAAGATAATGGCTGACAACGATTCCCTCTACAACACTCCGCCATGCTACAACATCTACATGTGCAAGCTCGTTCTTGAGTGGATTGAAAAGATGGGCGGACTTGAAAAGATGAAGCAGCACAATGAGGCAAAGGCAAAGATTCTCTATGACTTCCTCGACGAAAGCAAGATGTTCCACGGAACTGTTGTGAAGAAAGACCGTTCTCTTATGAACGTTCCGTTTGTAACAGACAGCGATGAGCTCAATGCGGAATTCATAAAAGCGTGCACGGAAAACGGCTTTATAAACATCAAGGGACACAGATCCGTCGGCGGCATGCGTGCGTCCATCTACAACGCAATGCCTATCGAGGGCGTTGAAAAACTCGTCGAGTTTATGAAGGAATTCGAATCAGAACACACAAAGTAATTTTACGGGAGTAACAGACAATGTATAAAATTTTAACTTTAAATAAAATTTCTCCGTCAGGCCTTGACCACTTTGATCGCAAGCTCTACACATACGGCACGGAGATGGAAGCCCCTGACGCAATCATGGTAAGAAGTGCGGCAATGCATGACATGGAATTTGATAAAAATACCGTTGCGATTGCACGTGCCGGCGCAGGCGTAAACAATATACCTATTGACAAATGTGCAAAAGAGGGAATTGTTGTTTTCAACACGCCGGGTGCCAATGCAAATGCCGTAAAGGAACTCGTTCTCTGCGGGCTTTTCCTTGCATCACGTAAAGTAGTTCCCGCAATAGACTTTGCAAAGACTCTTAAAGACACCCCTGATGCGGATGTTGCAAAGCAGGCTGAAAAAGGCAAGGGTGCTTTTGCCGGTCCTGAAATAATGGGCAAAAAGCTCGGTGTTATCGGACTCGGTGCCATAGGCGTACTTGTAGCAAACGCCGCAAAAGGTCTCGGTATGGAGGTTTACGGATATGATCCGTATCTTTCTGTCGATGCAGCATGGAACCTTTCAAGCACAATCCACCATGCAAAGTCCATGCAGGATATCTTCTCAACATGCGATTACATCACCGTTCATGTTCCTCTCAACAACGAAACACGTGACCTCATAAATGCCGCCTCAATAGCAGGCATGAAAGACGGAATACGTATCTTAAACTTCGCACGCGGCGAGCTTGTAAACTCGGATGATATCATTGAAGCCCTCGGTACGGGAAAGGTTGCGGCATATGTAACCGACTTCATAAACGAAAAAATTCTCGGTGTTCCGGGTGTTGTGGCTATCCCCCATCTCGGAGCATCTACTCCGGAGTCAGAGGACAACTGCGCAAGAATGGCTGTCTTTGAGCTTGTTGATTACCTTGAAAACGGTAACATAAAGAATTCTGTCAACATGCCGGCTGCGGAGATGCACAGAGCAGCCCAAAACAGAGTTTGCGTTATTCACAAAAATATCCCGAATATGCTCAACCAGATAACCGCTCCGTTTACAAATGCCAACATCAACATTGTTGACCTTCTCAACCGTTCAAAGGGTGACTACGCATATACAATGGTAGATGTTGACGACGACATCACTGCGGATATCATAAATGCCATAAATGATATTGAGGGAACAATAAGAGTACGCGTACTTAAATAAAGTAAATACCGCCGAAAACATTACATTCGGCGAAGTGGCAAAGGCTCTGCGGTAAATACCGCAGAGCCTTAATTTGTGACATATAATCTTGATTTACACACAGGTTTAAATTACAATCAATTTATAAAATATTTTTGGTTTTATCCAATTTTGAAATGAGGTATGACATCATGAAAACCCTGCTGAAAAACGGAAAAATTTATGACGGAACAGGATCAGACGCATATATTGCGGATATCCTCATCGAAGATGACAAAATACTAAGGGTCGAGAAGGATATTGACGTATGTGCCGATGAAACCATAGACCTTGACGGCTTATCCGTTTCATCGGGCTTCATTGATGCCCATTCACACAATGATTGGTTTGCAATAAAGAAAAATCCTCTCCCCTATTTTGAACCGTTCATCCGTCAGGGAATGACAACCTTTGTCACAGGCAACTGCGGTATATCCACTACAGGATTTGAAAAGGACTGCAAGTACATTGACAAGATGGGCGGAGGTCTCTTCTTTTTCAAGGATACAACAGGTGAGTATGGAAATACGGAAGATTTCTTCAAAGCAATTGACAACAACATGCCGTGCAATATTGTCTCCCTTGTAGGACACTGTTCTGCACGTGCCGCAGTTGCGGGATTTGAGGACAGAGAACTTACAGATAGGGAAGAGAAAAAGATGCTCAAAATTTTGGAGGAAAATCTCCGGCAAGGTGCTGCCGGTATTTCCCTCGGACTCATGTATGAGCCGGGACTGTATGCAAAAAGTGCGGAGCTTAAAAAGGTTGTTGACTTATGCGTAAAGTACAACAAACCGTTAACCGTTCATCCGAGAGCAAACTCTGCTGTCTCCATGTCCTACCCTGAGCTTCTCGGGCGCTCACACCTTCTCCGCGCCGTAGATGAACTCGTTGAAATATCTGCCGGAACCAATCTGAAGCTTGAGTATTCTCACGCTATTTTTGTGGGTAAGCGTTCCTTTAAGGACAAGGATGAGTTTGTCCAAATAATCAACAAGCTTCGTGCCGACGGCGTAGATGCAATGTTCGACATATATAACGAATGTCTCGGAGTTTCCGTAATCACGGTTATATTGCCGTCATGGTATCAGGGAATGAGCGTTGAGGAAAGAAAAAAGCCGATAAACAAGATAAAGCTCTCCGTGCTCATAAAAGCAACCAGCATGCTTCTCGGCTTTGGTTTTAATGATATCCAAATAGCCTATATTGGTAAAGGATATGAAAAATACGAAGGAAAAACGGTTCATCAAATCGCAAAAGAAGAAGGAATGAAAGACCTGGATGCATATCTTATGCTCTGTGAGAAGAGTGACTTTAAGGGCAGAGTAAATATGGGACCGTACTCAACTCCGGAAATCATAAAAGAGTTTGAAAATAACGAAAATTGTCTTTATATGACAGACGCATGGGTTGAAGAAAACGGCATACAAAACCCCGCAATATACGATTGTTATCCGAAGTTTATCAGGGACTCCCTTCTCGGCACGGGATGTTCCATGCCGATGACTATCAGAAAAATGACAGGCGGTATTGCGGACAGATTTATGATTCAAAACAGAGGTTATCTCAAAGAAGGTTACTTTGCCGACATAACCGTATTCAGTGAAGATGAGATGAAAAATGCGACCCCGGATAAGACCTGCTCATTTGGTATCAAGGATGTGTTTATAAACGGAAAGCACGTACTTTGCGGAAACTCACTGGACGCAGACGCATTGAAAACATCCGGCAAGGCATTACCCGTAAAATAAATTCTTTGTGTTTTTGTATTGACAAAATTTTTTATTAAAGTTATACTGATTATAGTTGAAAATTCAACTGTTCATTTAAACTCAAAAAGCGATTCGTGGTGATTGTTCGCTGCATACCCTGAAAGGCGGAAAAGATATATGGACTTCAACAAGATGAATATATTCTTTCGCTGCGGTAAAGAATACGGACGCAGAGCAATAAAAAACCTCGGTATAAACGACACTGAGTATACCATTTGCTCGTTCCTCTATTTTTACAAGGATGCCCCGCAAGACCTTATTTGTAAATCATATATGCTTGACAAAACCACGGTAACAAAGGCATTGCACTCTATGGAGGAACGCGGTCTTATAACAAGGACGGTAAATCCGGACAACAGAAGACAAAATCTCATAAACCTTACAAATGACGGTAAAGACCTTATAAAGGATGTCGTAAATGTTTATGATGAGTGGGTTTCAAAAGTCGTTACATCGCTCAACGAAGAAGAGCAGGAACAGTTCGAAGTTATCATGGATAAGCTACTCAAAAAAGCGATGAGCCTCAAGGATGAAACTGCAGGATAAAAAGCAGTTTTATAAATTAATTCGCTAATTATTTTCAAAAACTGAAAGGAGTTTTTAAAATGAGTTCATTTGAAGATTTAAGAGTTGTTGACAACTTTTATCAGACATCTCTCTTCTTCCCAATGCCAACAGTCTGCATAAGCACAATCAATCCTGACGGAAGCGTAAATATCGGTTCTTACTCCCTTTGCTTCCCATACTATGTAGCAGGAAAAGATTATTATGCAATGCTTCTCAACTGCCGCAACAACTCAAACACTTGCCAGAACCTTCTCAGAACAGGAAAGCTTGCTATCAACTTCATTCCAGATGATAAGGCAACATTCAAAGAGGTTGTACGTCTTGGATTCCCGGGACCGTCTGCAGACAAGATGCCGGATTGCAAGTTCAAGCTTGAAAAGGGCCTTGCAGATCCTAAGGATCCGGAGCGTCCTCCTGTTATAAAGAGTGCCTTCCAGGTAATCGAGTGCACATGGGATTCATCTCTTGAAGACGGCGGAAAATGGAAGCCGGGCGAGACAGACGGATACGAAGGTCCGTATAACAACTTCAACGGTATCACTTCAAAATTCGGCGGAACCTTTATCCTTAAGATTGATAAGATTCTCATGAAGAAAAAATACTACGATGCAATCGTTAACGGCGTAAAAGCTTCTGACTTCCCGCCGGTACCGGTTGACTACGGTTACAGAGATTCGACAAACTTCTGGTATTCACCAATGCCGCGTCTTAAAAAACCTCATGCAGAGCCTATCCCTGCTCCGAAGGAGATAGATATTGCTTCTATCAGATATGCTGCTGATCGCTGCGACGACAAGATTAAGTTCACAGACGAAGCTCTTAAAAACTTCATCAAGGTTCCTCGTCCTTTCCTCAAGACAGTTCTCATGGGCTGCGTTGAGTGGGCAAAGGAAAACGGAGTTGAGCTTATCGATGATGAGCACGTAAAAATCATCAATGACAAGCGTGCAGAGGAAAAGAAAAAGAAATAATTCTTTTCAGGTATTCAGGTAAATATTCATCAACTTAAAAACACCCGAATGGTTTTCAAAACCACTCGGGTGTTATCATTTTTGAATATTTCAGCCGATAAGCGTGCTTGCAAGCGTCACCACAATGGGTATGCTTACAAGGGAAAAAAGTGTCGAGACCGAAACCATTTGCGCGCCGAGAGACGCATTTTTATCAAAAAGCGTTGCGAACATTGCAGTATTTGCGGCGGTCGGTGCAGAACATGCTATTGCGCATACCATTGCAACCGTGGAATCAATTTTCAAGAAATACATTGCAATAACGGCAGTAATGGGGATTATGAAAAGTCTTATTCCGATAGCAAGATATTGCTTTGTATATTTTTTGAATGAATCGAGATTCAGATTTCCCAAATAATAGCCTATTACTATCATAGGAAGCGGCGTGTTAAGATTGGCAATATATCCGACGGACTCTGAAAACACGTCGGGAAGTTCTATTCCGAAAAAGAAAATAATCACGCCGACAACCGTACCCAAAATTCCCGGATTAAGCACAATTTTTTTAGGGCTTATCTCCTTTTTGCTGCCGCTCATCTCAAAAACTCCGTAAGTCCATACCAAAACATTGAATACGGCAATGTATACCGCTCCGAAGAAAGTTCCGACTGAGCCGAGCAATGCCTGTTGAAGGGGAAGACCCATAAATCCGGAATTTGAAAAGACGGTCGCAAACCTGAAAATGCGATTTTCCTCGCATTCATTTCCTCGAAAAACCAAATTGGCAACAATCAGGGAAAAAAGCTGAATGCCGAGTGAAAGTAAAGCCGTAATAAACAATCCGCCCAGAAGCGCCTTATCCGTTTCCCTGTTAAACGAATTTATGATAACACATGGAGTTACAAAATAAAGGACAATATTCGTAATACTTTTTACAGACTTTGAATCCAACCAGCCTATTTTGTTACACAAAGTTCCGATTGACATGAGTATAAACAAAACCACAATCTGTTTGGATACCACTAAGAAACTTTCAAGCATTCACTTAATTCCCCCCTAACAAACAATGAATATCTTATCACAAGGAATACTTGCAAACAAGATTAAAGTTCCGTATAATAGTAATGTTAATGTAACAAAAAATTCACAAAAGAACAGGGGTACATAAAATGAATAACAAAATCAAACGTGCCGTTGCACTTGCCATGGCACTTGTTATGGTTCTCTCACTCACCGGCTGCGGCGCAGACGGAAGCCTCATAAACTTCATAACCGAAGGTTGGGACGGCGTAGTAAACGGCGTCAAAATTTGGCCCGAAGAAGAACAAACAACCGCACCCAAGGAAACTTCTGAGGAAGAAGAGTCAACCGAGGCTGAAACAGAAGTTGTTACCGAGGTTGTAACAGATAAAGAAGGCAACAAAAAAGTTGTAAAAAAGACTGTGACAAAAGCCGCAACAAATACTCAAAATGCCTCACAGCAAAACGTTTCAAAATCACAGAGTAACGGCGGTGCTTCAAATACCGGATCAAACAGCGGGTCGAATTCAACTTCGTCTGCAGGTACAACTGCCGCCGCAAAAACATCTTACACTACAGCAGAGGCTCTTGAACTCTACAAGTCAGCTGCGAATCCGATAAAGACCATGTCAGGTGTAACAGTTACGAGAACAAGAGAAAAATATACAGAAGTCGGCGAGAAAAACCTTTCCGGTCTTTCAGGCACAATCATAGGAAAAGCTTTTGCACCAAAAGATGACACAAGCCAGAAGGTTCTCTCAACCCAGTCAGACATCATCAAGAGCTTTGTAGTTGAAAAGCAGAACTATGTCTGCAATCTTACGGTAAACGATGTTAAGTCCGCAACCGTAAAACAGAGCGGAAACAATCTCATAGTTACCATCTACGTAAAAGACGACACAACAGAAAATCAAAACTACTCAAACAAGGCAGTTTCCGCTACAGCAGTTGCAGATCTTGCGGCAACATTCAGCAGTGGTCTCGTTATGAAGTGTAAAGATGTCAGAGTAACTGCCACTATTGACGCAAACGGCAGACTCATAAACCTCAATACATATATGCCCGGTTACTTCACAAAGGGCGACCAGAAGTTCGGTGCCGCTATCGAGCAATGGTGGACAATCGCTTATTAATAACTGAAAGCAACTTTTTGTAAAGGGTGACGTATATGTCAAAACTCAAACAAATTATTTCTCTTGCAATGATTCTCATAATGGTATTTTCACTGTCCTCATGCAAGGATAGCGAGGAGGATACCGTTCTCACAACAAAGAGAAAAACAAAAACTACAAGCGAAAAAACCGATAGTGACATTGATATCTGGGCTTATCTTGAGAGTGATGACTCAGACACAATAAGCACAGATGAGCCCGCAACTGTTTATTCGGGAAGCTCAGATACCATCAGCAGCGGGAACTATACTTATGAAGATACTCCGGTAAGTTTTAATGGTTCAAGCATCTTCTCATCCGCGACCACTTCAAAAAGCGGATATCCGACCTTCCATTGGAACGCAGTAAGCGGAGCATCCAAGTATAACATCTACCGCTCAACATCAAAAAACGGTACATATTCTTACATTGGCAGTACCACCGCAACGTCATATACCGACAAAACCGCCATAAGCGGAAAACAGTATTATTACCAGGTAAAAGCAGTTAAAAAGGTTGCCGTTTCAACAACAAAAAAAGCAGCAACCACAAAGGGAACAACAAATACAACATCTACTACCTCTGTGGCACTCACAAAGAGAAATACCGCAAATGCCCCATCAACAGCTCCGAAAAACTATACGACATATGCCGACATTGTTGCATTTTACAACACAGCTGCGAATCAGGTAAAAAGCAAAGGTGTTGCCGTAACAAGAAATTACATCACGCTCAAGTATAATGAAGGAGAGAACTCTCAAACCCTTCAAACGCTAATTGCTTTAGCCGGCGTGAAAGAAGGAACGGATACCAATCCTAAACAATATGTCGGGACAGAGCAGATTGTAAAGGAGTTCCCTGTTGAAGGTGCAGCTTATTCAAGCATTCTGTCTGCAGATATGGTGAGATATGCAAGTTGTAAATACTCACAAGGCTACTATACTATCAGGATTGTTCTCAAAGATGACCCAAGCGGCACAACCACTTATTCCAAGACATGCATGGACTCAATAGATATTTCAAAATACAGTCAATATGTAGGTGACATTTCAAGTCAGACATACAGTGCAACCATTGACGCAAAAATTTACTACAATGGCTACCTTGACTATGTTGCATATACAGTCCCGACAAAGATGCACGGCTCATACGTGTCACAGGATGCGACTGTAAATTTGGCAGCCGACTTTACGGTAGAAGAGCTTTGGTCAATTAATTACTGATACCGAATTCGTTTAAAATGCACAAATGAAAGACACCATTTGCAGGTTTTGCAGATGGTGTCTTGTTTTTACTATTCTGTTGATGGGATTTCCGACGGAACAGGAGCCGTTGACAACTCTTCTGTTGTCAACTCTTCGGTGGTATCCGGCTCAGTCGGCGCTTGCGTAGTAATGTCTGACGCAGTTTCCGTGGACTCTGTTTCGGTATGCGGCTTTGTAGTTGATGTTTCCTCAGCCTTATTTGTTGTTTCTTCATCAAGAATATCTGTTGTGGTTTCCGCTATAGGTTCCGTCCAGTCGTCGTAAATTTCCGTACGCGTTGTCAAAGTACTGTCCTTCACAGTCTTTTTCTCTGTTGTCGAGACCGACGAGGTTGAACTTTCGGATGTCGGCGGATGACTTCTTTCATAGTCCTTCTTTTCTTTCACGGAAATGAGTCCATAGGATAAAAGGGCCGCAATAAGAAGATATATAATGAGAAATTGCGGACGAAGGCTGTTTTGTTTGTTTTCTGCCGACTGTTTTTTTTCGTCAGATTTGTTATTTTGTTTTTTTTCGGTCTGCTTTTGATTTTGTTTGTTTTTTGATACAGACTTCTTTTTTGATTTTTTCTTTTGAGCCACCTTCAGCCTCACCCCCACTAATAAGACTTACTTATGATACTTTCCCCCGCTGCTTATCTGAAAAGCTCTGTATATCTGTTCAAGAAGCATTACTCTGGCAAGCTGATGAGGAAAAGTCATTTCAGACATGGACAGTTTATAGTCCGCTCTGTTTTTCACTTCATCCGAAAGCCCGAATGAACCCCCTATAACAAAGGTTATCGTGCTGTGCCCTCCAACGGCAATGTCCTGAATTTTTTCACTGAGTTTTGGTGAAGGCACCTGTTTCCCCTCAATACACATTGCAATTACATACGCACTGTCCGTAATTTTTGAAAGAATATTCTTTCCCTCTTGCAAAAGGGCCTCGTTTATCTCCGATTCGCTTGGACTTTGGCTGAGCGCGAAGGGGTGCAGTTCAATTATATTGAGTTTGCAAAATGCCGTCAATCTTTTTGTATACTCGGCACATGCATCTCTTAAGTACTGCTCTTTTAGTTTTCCGACACATACAATATTTACAGTTATCATAACTTTACACCTATAGGTTTATGCCTGTCAGCGACAGAAAGCGTATAATCAAGGTCTATTTCAGCGCCCTCCTCGCAAAGGGCAGAATAGGTCGTTTCAAATGCGAGTTCGGGAATATTGTTTTCATGGCTTAAATGGCCAAGCAAAAGATGTTCCGTGCCGCTCTTTATAAGTTCAATTGTCATTTTTGCGGCATCGTCATTGCAAAGATGCCCGTAGTCTGAGAGTATTCTTCTCTTAAGCGGGTATGGATAAGGTCCGTTTGAAAGCATACCGATATCATGATTTGATTCAAGAAGAACAGTATTACAACCAAGAATTGCCTCTCGAACTTCATCAGTAATAATACCGAGATCCGTCGCAACAGCCGACTTGAATCCGTTCTCAAGTTCAACTGTATAACCCATGCTCTCAGCTGCATCATGCATCGTGTGAAAACACTCGACATGAAACTCTCCTATGTCTGCATAGTCAGTCATCTCATAAACCGGAAAATCACCCTTCAGATGACCGCCACGATCAAGTGCCTCAAGAGTGCCTCTGCTTGCATACACGGGTATACCGTATTTCTTACACAAAACACGAAGAGCACCAATATGGTCACTGTGCTCATGTGTTATAAACAGAGCTTCAACATTTTCAGGATAAAGCCCCAATTCATTCATTGAAAGAGTTATCTGCTTTGTGTTCTTTCCGGCATCTATCAAAATGCCGTGTTCGTCTGTTCCTATGTAAGTTGAATTTCCGCTGCTACCGGAAAACAAGGTACAAAATCTATACATCAAATCCACCTAAAAATTAAGGGGTGCAGCAAAAAGTGCACCCCTTTCTGTCAAAATTATCAGCCTGCAGAACGTTTCTCATTTGAAGGCTCATCCGAAAACTCAACACGTGAAATATCTGCGCCGAGTGCTCTGAATTTTTCTATAACGTTTTCATAGCCTCTGTCAATATATATGATGTTTTCAATCTCCGTTCTGCCTTTCGCAACAAGACCCGCTATTATCATTGCAGCACCTGCACGAAGGTCATCCGCTTTTACGGGTGCGCCTTTGAGATGATCAACACCGGTTATAACGGCAACCTTACCGTTTACCTCAATCTCCGCACCCATGCGCACAAGCTGATCAACATACTTAAAGCGGTTGTCCCATACACCCTCTGAGATAATACTTGTTCCTTGTGCCACACACAAAGCAACTGCAAATTGCGGCTGCATGTCTGTCGGAAAGCCGGGATGAGGCATGGTCTTTATGTTGCACTTTGTAAGTCTCTCGTCCACAAACACACGTACAGAGTCATCGTACTCAGTAATCTTTGCTCCGCACTCAACAAGCTTTGCGGTAATTGACTCAAGGTGCTTCGGAACAACGTTCTTTATAAGTACATCTCCGCCTGTAGCAGCAACCGCTGCCATATATGTTCCGGCTTCAATCTGATCCGGAATAATTGAATATTCACATCCGTGAAGGAAGGATACACCGCGTATTTTTATGACATCTGTACCGGCGCCGCGTATGTCGGCTCCCATTGAGTTAAGAAAGTTTGCAAGGTCAACTATATGCGGTTCCTTTGCGGCATTTTCAATAACCGTAAGTCCGCGCGCCTTGACTGCCGCAAGCATAACGTTCACCGTCGCGCCTACAGAGACAACATCCATATAAACAGAATTGCCCATAAGCTGATCAGCACTCGCATTTACAATGGCATTTTCCTCCATTGTAACAGTTGCGCCGAGCATCTCAAAGCCTTTGAGGTGCTGGTCAATAGGACGAACTCCGCCAAAGTTACAGCCACCCGGCATAGCAACTCTTGCACAACTGCAACGGCCGAGAAGTGCACCTATAAGGTAATAAGATGCACGAAGATGTCTTGTAAGTTCATAAGGAACCGTAAAAGACGATACGGTCCTGGTGTCTATTTCATATGTGTTGTTATTTATAAGCCTAATCTTAGCACCCATTGTTTTGAGTATCTTAAGCATTGCTGTAACGTCACTGATATTCGGGACATTTTCAATTGTACAAACGCCCTGCGCTAAAAGTGTAGCAGGAAGAATCGCCACAACGGAATTCTTCGCACCGCTTATATTCACTTCTCCGCAAAGTTTGTTGCCCCCGTTGATAACAAACTTCTCCAAACGATTACACTCCCAATTTCCGATTAATTCTCAAGATAAAATAAAATTTTCAAGTGTCTGTTCAAGTGTCAATTTATAAAGTTGAGTTGCAAATCCAAATTAATAAAAAATCTGATTGATATAAAATCATAATAAAATCTGAAATATAAAAATAAAAAGTCATCTTAAGGACAATTTATAATAATGTCAAAAAAATAACCATTGATTATAATATCATATTGCTCTGCAAAATTAAAGCCTTTTACGTATTATTTCTGAAATTTGTGTATGTTGTCCAAAATTTTTTGCATATCATCGGGAATAGGCGCAGACAATGTAATTGTCTCGCCCGTAAAAGGCTGCAAAAACGACGCACTTGCGCAATGCAGTGCCTGGTGGGAAATGTCGTCACGCGGCACGCCGTACATGGTGTCTCCGAGAAGCGGAGTTCCCATTGAGGCAAAGTGCACGCGTATCTGATGAGTTCTGCCGGTTTCAATATTTACACGGACAAATGACGCTTTTGTACCGTCCGACATTTCACCGGCACAAAGTACGCGAAAGTGCGTCACCGCGCGGTCGCCCCGCTCATCAACCGTCCTGTATGTTTTGATGGGATCAGGTCTGTAGATTGGTGCGTCTATGGTTCCGTCCTCTGTATATACGCCGGACGGAATTGCAAGATATGTTTTTTTGATGCTACCCTGCAATTTATTTGCCGCAAATGCATTGAGTGCACAAATAACTATTCCCGACGTACCCTTGTCAAGTCTTCCGACCGCGCGGAACACGGCCTTTTTGTTTTTGCTCTTAAGATAACCTGCCAAAAGATTGGCGAGTGTATCACCCTGATGATTGTGTGACGGATGAATTGCAAGCATGGCCGGTTTGTTTATGGCAATAAGATCGTCATCCTCATAGAGTATATGAAGATTTCCGAAATCAGCACCGTCATATTTGCAAAGCTCGTCATCCGTATTGTCTTCGGGTATATTGACAGTCAGCAGATCACCCTCATGTAGTATGTCCACTGTGCGAACATGTACTCCGTTAAGAAGCAATCCATTTTCATGCATTTTTAAATTTCTTATAAGACGCGACGAAAGTCCCGCCTCGGATTTCAAAAAAGACAGGACTTTAACTTCATTGTATTCACATGGGATTTTATACTCAAGTGTTCTCATTTTTATTTCACTGAAATTCTTTACCGCAAGCGAGGATTGACGCACGTGCAAGCACTAAAAGAGAGTCTATAAATTCAGGCCCGAGCTTAACCTGTTTTTCAATAAGAGGAAGCTCTGTGCACCCCAAAATGAGTGCCTGCGCACCGCGTTCTTTGAGTCTCTCAACAACACCGAAAAAAGCATCGGTATCCGCAGGTCTCCCCTCTTTTATCCGGTCATAGATAATACTCATGACCGTTGCCTGATCCTCGTCACACGGGAGAATACACTCTATGTCAAATTTTTTCAGATACTTTTCGTATGTATGGCTGCAAACAGTGCCGTCGGTCGCAAGAAGACCGATTTTTTTTACACCCTCCGCATCCAGAAATTTTGCAGTCTCTTCAACAATATTCAAAACGGGAATCGAAACGTTTTCGGCAATACTGTCATAAAAATAGTGTGCCGTATTGCATGGTATGGCTATGAAGTCACAGCCCCATTCCTCCAGACGCTTTGCATCCTCAATCATAAAGACACGCGGATCATCATCGCTCTTTCCAATAATAAACGCGGTCCTGTCAGGGGTACTTACTCTGCTGGAAATAACCATATCAATATGTTCGGCATCCGATGACGCAACCGTATGCTTTGTCACAAGTTCGTAAAAATACGCCGTCGCCATAGGACCCAGGCCGCCAAGCACTCCGAGTACCGGCTTATTGTTCAACATCTTATCTTCACTCTCACTTTTTTACCGGAGTTTCATCTATAAAGAAACGCTTGTACCATACAAGGAAGGTATATACGGTCCATATTTTTCTTCCGTTGTTTGCATGACCGCTGTAGTGCTTATCAAGAAGGTCAAGAATTTTGTCCGTCTCGAAAAATTCTTCTGCGTAATCGCTTGAAAAAATCTCGCGTACCATTTTGTAAATTTCTTCATCGCGAAGCCAATAGCGAATAGGAACAGGGAATCCTTTTTTCTTTCTGTTTGCCCATTCATCCGGAAGTACACGGTTTGCGGCGTGGCGAAGAATTATTTTCGTGTCGTGCTCGTTTATCTTGTACTCAGTCGGAATCTGTTCGGCCATCTGCATAACTTCTTTGTCAAGGAAAGGAACTCGCAGTTCAAGTGAATGAGCCATACTCATCTTGTCAGCCTTGAGAAGAATATCTCCCGGAAGCCAGAGCTTCATGTCAAGATACTGCTTCTTTGTAAGCTCATCCTTGTCTTTAACGTCCTTGTAGTGCTCCATTACGACTTCATTGGCACTTTTTCCGCAACGGTACGGCTCCTTAAGATAGTCAGCAGCCTCATTGCTTTCAAAAACCATAGCCTGTCCTATGAAGTAATCCTCCGGTCTGCCGGAAGAACGAAGTAAAAAGCTTCTTCCCTTGAAATGGGGCATCGGCTTTACAATATCGGCAAGTCCGTGACGAATAAATGCCGGAACAACCTTTTTGAATTTCGCAACCTCTTTGGTATCCTGATACCACTCGTAACCCGCGAAAAGCTCGTCTGCTCCTTCCCCCGAGAGAACAACGGTTACGTGTTCACGTGCAAGCTGTGCAAGAAAATAAAGGGGAACAGATGACGGGTTTGACTGCGGTTCATCCATATGATACTGAATAGTCGGTATTGCATCCATACACTCTTTTGCCGTGAGCATTTTCGTATAGTTCTTTATACCGAGTTTTTCCGAGAGTTCTCTCGCATATGAGCTCTCATCGAAATTCGGATCTTCCTCATAGTGGAAGCCTACGGAGAAAGTCTCATCGGGCATAAGCTCTGCGGTAATATAACTCGAGTCAACACCGCCTGACAGGAACGAACCGACCTTAACGTCACTTATCCTGTGCGCCTTTACAGACTCATGCACGGTTTTTGCGACAGTGTCAGTCCAATCCTCAAATGAGTCGGGTATCTTTTCGTACTCAACGTCCCAATAGGGCTTTATTGTCATCTCACCGTTTTCATATACATAGTAATGAGCAGGAGGAAGTTTTTTTACTCCCTCAAAAAATGTATCCTCTCCATAGGAATATTGGAACGTAAGATAAGGTCTGAGTGCCTCCTTATTTACCGCCTTTTCAAAAGACGGGTGCTCAAGGAAACATTTTATCTCGGAGGCAAAAAGGAAGGTTCCGTCTTTACACTTTGTATAATAATACGGCTTGATTCCGAATATGTCTCTTGCTCCTATGAGTCGCTCATTTTCTTTGTCCCAAATAGTAAAAGCAAACATTCCGCGCAGTTTTTTCAAAATATCAACGCCGTATTCCTCATAGCCGTGAACAAGCACTTCAGAGTCAGTGTGTGAAACAAAGGTGTGTCCGAGCTTCAGAAGTTCATCGCGTATTGATTCAAAGTTATAAATCTCACCGTTGAAAACAACGGCAACCGTTCCCGTCTCATTATAAAGAGGCTGGTCAGCCGCGTCCGAAAGGTCAATAATGCTGAGACGGCGAAAACCGAGTGCAGTCTTGTCGTCAATATATGTTCCAGATGCATCGGGACCGCGGTGTACTATACGGTCATTCATCCGACACAATACTTTTTTCATTTCTTCCGCTTCACCGATGTAATCGGAAAATCCTGTAAATCCACACATGTGAATTCCTCCAAAGTAAAATTAATCAAGTAATTATACCACACACACCCATTGTTTTAAAGATGCTTTTAGTCCTTTTGTTCTCTCTTTTTCTCGGCAATGTAAAACTCAACAAATGTCACTTATACTTGCAAATAAAGTTCCTAAAATGTATACTATATAGGTTGTAATAGGTTTATTATTTTAAGGAGGCACTACCATGCCAAAAGAACTGGCTACAAAATATAATCCCGCCGAAGTTGAAGACAGAATCTACAACTCATGGATTGAAGGAAATTATTTTCATGCAAACCTAGACGAGAGCAAGAAGCCCTATACCATCGTTATCCCACCGCCAAACATAACGGGACAGCTTCATATGGGACACGCTCTTGACAATACACTTCAGGATATCCTCATCCGTTATCACAGGATGAAAGGATACGATACACTTTGGGTTCCGGGAACGGATCACGCATCTATTGCCACAGAGGCTAAGATAGTCGAAGCACTCAAAAAGGAAGGAACTTCAAAAGAGGAACTCGGACGCGAGAAATTTCTTGAGCGTGCATGGGAATGGAGAGAACAATACGGCGGACGCATAGTGACTCAACTTAAAAAAATGGGTTCATCATGCGACTGGGAACGTGAACGCTTTACTCTTGACGAGGGATGCTCAAAAGCGGTAAAGGAAGTATTTGTAAGGCTCTATGAAAAGGACCTCATCTACAGAGGAGAGAGAATCATAAACTGGTGCCCGCACTGTAAGACCTCAATCTCCGACGCAGAAGTTGAGTACGAGGAGAAGGACAGCTTCTTCTGGCATCTCAGATATCCTTTTGCAGACGGTTCGGGATATATTGAGCTTGCAACAACACGTCCGGAAACCATGTTCGGCGACACAGCTGTTGCAGTTCATCCGGATGATGAGCGTTACAAGAAGTACATCGGAAAGAACGTAATTCTCCCGGTAGTAAATAAGGAGATTCCGATAATAGCCGATGAATACGTTGAGATGGATTTCGGAACAGGCGTTGTAAAGATAACTCCCGCTCATGACCCGAACGACTTTGAGGTCGGACTCCGTCACAGCCTCCCTATCATAAACGTAATGACAGACGACGGTTTCATGAATGAAAACGCCGGAGAAAAATACTGCGGCATGGACAGATACGACTGTCGCAAGGCTCTTGTAAAGCAGCTTGAAGAAGAGGGATACCTCATCAAGACTGAACCGATGAAGCACAATGTAGGCACTTGCTACCGCTGCGGGACCTCTGTTGAACCGCGTGTTTCAAAGCAGTGGTTTGTACGCATGGAGCCGCTCGCGAAGCCTGCTATAGAGGTCGTTAAAAACGGCAGTACAAAATTTGTACCGGAGCGTTTTGACAAAGTATATTTCCACTGGATGGAAAACATAAAAGACTGGTGTATCTCACGTCAACTTTGGTGGGGTCACAGAATACCGGCTTGGTACTGCGACGAATGCGGTGAAATCACCGTTTCAAGAGATGAGCCTACAAAGTGTTCACATTGCGGAAGCGAAAAAATCCACCAGGATCCGGACACACTTGACACGTGGTTCTCATCAGCTCTTTGGCCGTTCTCAACACTCGGATGGCCGGACAACACTCCGGAACTTCGCCATTACTTCCCGACAAATACACTTGTAACGGGATATGACATCATTTTCTTCTGGGTTGCCCGTATGATTTTCTCATCCTGCGAACAGATGGGAACATATCCGTTTGATACCGTTCTCATACACGGACTTGTCCGCGATGCGCAAGGCAGAAAGATGTCAAAGTCTCTCGGTAACGGAATTGACCCGCTCGAAATAATTGACAAATACGGTGCAGATGCACTCAGATTTACACTTGCAACCGGCAACAGCCCGGGAAATGACATTCGTTTTTCAGATGAAAAAGTTGAAGCATCCAGAAACTTTGCAAACAAGATCTGGAATGCGGCACGTTTCATTCTCATGAATCTTGACGGTACGGAAGAGGCTCCGCACATCCCGGAAAGCCTCACCATGCCTGACAAGTGGATCATTTCAAAGCTCAACAATCTCGCAAAAGAAGTAAACCAAAACATTGAAAATTATGAACTCGGTATTTCCGTTCAAAAGCTTTATGACTTTATTTGGGATTTCTTCTGCGACTGGTACATTGAAATTGCAAAAATAAGACTTCAAAAAGGCGGAGAGGAAGCAAAGACCGCAAAGGACGTCCTCATTTACGTTCTCTCAAATGCGCTTAAACTTCTCCACCCGTTCATGCCTTTCATCACAGAGGAAATCTGGCTCACACTTCCGCACGACGGCAAAACAATCATGCTTTCAGCTTATCCCGAGTACGATGAAAATCTCAATTTTGCTGACGACGAGACAGAGTTTGAGCGCGTAATGAAGGCAGTACGTGCTATACGTAACAGACGCGCGGAGATGAATGTTCCGCCGTCAAAGAAAGCCGAAGTATTTATCGACACACCGTTTGAATCAACATTCATAAGCAATACCGTTTACATGGAAAAACTCGCATACGCATCCGGCGTTACGGTTTGCGGCGGTGTTGAGATTGACGGTGCCGTACAGGTCATTACCGAGGATGCAAAGATATACATCCCTATGAATGAACTTGTAGACTTCGAGGCCGAAAAAGCACGTCTGTCAAAGGAACTTGAGGCTGCTGAAAAGGACCTTGAGTTCTTCAATAAAAAGCTGTCAAATCCGGGATTCCTCGCAAAAGCCCCCGCTGCAGTTGTAGAAAAAGATAAAGCGTCGGCTGCGAAGGTTGAAGAAAAGATTAAAATGCTTAAAACCAGTCTTGAAAAGCTGAACTGATTTTAAACACCATGAGGTGTACTGAAAATGAAACTTGAAAAAAAGAAGCGGGTTATAATCGCAGGCTGCGGACGTCTCGGCGGCAGACTTGCAACACTGCTCTCCGACAAGGGCTACCAGGTTGTTGTGCTTGACAATAATGAAGCTGCTTTCAATAAACTTCCGGAAAGCTTCGGCGGCATACAAGTCAAGTCAGACGGAATTGACCTCGACTCACTTAGGTATGTCGATATTGACGAGGCTTCCATGTTCGTGGCATGTACCGGAAACGACAACATAAACAGTCTGCTCGCCCAGATTGCGAGCAGAATCTTCGGCGTACCGAACGTATACGTAAGATTCGAAGACACTGACAAAGAAAAACTCATCAAAGGTTTTAACATAAAGGGTGTCTACCCATTCAATCTCACAATGGGTGTCTTTGAGGAAAGTATCTTCGGTGAAAACGAGGAGGCAGAAGAATGAGAATAGTAGTTGCCGGAGGCCGTACACAGGCCGACTTCCTTATAGGAAGCCTTGTTAAGAAAAAGCATAAATTGATCGTTATAAACGAGGACCGCGAGTACTGTGATTATCTTACAGCGACACACAAGATTCCCGTATTTAACGGAGACCCTTCAAAATATTTTGTACTCAATGAAGCGGGTATAAACGATTTCGATGTAATAGTTGCACTCACACATAAAGACGCAGACAACCTTGCTATATGTCAGTATGCCAAAAGATGCTTTGGCGTAAAGAAGACCATATGCACAGTCGGCAACCCGAAAAACGCCGAATTGTTCAAAGAACTGGGTGTAAATACCGTTATAAGTTCTACACATATGGTAGCGCAATACATTGCCCAGGCAACCAACATAGAAAACCTTATAAAGACCATGTCAATAGAGGATGACCGCGTTATAATAACAGAGGTAATGGTTGAAAGCACATATACCTGTGTAAACCGAAAACTTTCTGATATCGTACTCCCCGAGAACTCTATCATCGGTTGTATCATACGTAAATCATCAGACATGATTATCCCCACGGGAAGTACGGAAATACATGCCGGAGATAAGCTACTCATACTTTCTTCTCCCGAAAAGCAAAAGAAAGTAATAGCGGCAATCACAAAATAAGGATCAGAGGTCTTTAAACTATGAAACTTACTGACAACCGCGCATTTTCAGATGTAAAGAACATACTCGGTGCACTCGCGTATGCCATAATCATGCTTGGTATCATCATGCTGATTCCCCTACTTGTTCTTCCTTTTTACCCGTGGGAAAAAACCCAGATACCTTGTTTTGCGGTTCCCGGTGTGCTCTCAATCTTCAGCGGATACCTTATCAAGATATTTACGGGTACAGATTACAGCATGACACTCAAAAGGCACTCCGGATCATTGATAGTTTTGCTTATATGGATAGTCTCCATATTGATAGGCTCGGTTCCGTTTGTAATGACGGGAGAGTATACCTTTACACAAGCCGTATTTGAAGCCACCAGCGGATTCACCACAACGGGTTTCACCATAACAAATGTTGAAGAAGCCTCACATCTCATTCTTCTCTATCGCTCGGTTCTTCATCTTTTCGGAGGGGTCGGTCTCATACTTATTCTTTCATCCGTACTCTCCAACGTTTACGGCATGCAGATTTTCAATGCGGAAGGTCATACCGACAAGTTGACACCGAGCCTGCTTCATTCGGCAAGAACCATTGTATACATCTACCTCGGATTCATCATCGGCGGAACTGTTTCCTATATCATTTTCGGTATGGAGCCGTTTGATGCCATAAACCATTCTATTTCCGCTGTTGCGACGGGTGGTTTTTCAACTAAAAATGACAGCATCGGATACTGGCACAGCGTACCTATAGACATCATATCAATTGTGCTTATGATTCTCGGAAGCACAAATTTCATGGCAAGTCTTTTGCTCTTGCGCGGCAGATTCAGAGAATTCTTTTCACATTGCGAGACAAGAGTAACTGCATTTGTCATAGCAATCGTAACACCCATAACAGTTGTAATGATGCTTACACAGGGCATTTGTCCGAACATCCTCAGTGCTATTGACAATGCGCTTTTCCAAGTCGTTTCCATACTGTCAACAACCGGGCTTTCAACCGTAAACGACTTTTTACCGAATTCGAGTTATGCGCTTATTCCGCTTTTGTTCCTGATGCTCATAGGCGGACACAGCGGTTCCACAGCCGGCGGTATAAAAGCATCCCGTACAGCCCTCGCGGCACGCAGCCTTTTTTATGACGTGCGTGAACAGATTTCACCGAAGCGTGTTATCTATCCGCGAAAAATCAACCGTTTCGGCAAAGAGGAAACAATAACAGACAATGAGCAAAGCCAAAATTATACATATATACTCATATACATGATTATCGGCTTTATGGGTTCCTTGGGACTCATGATTTGCGGCAACAGTTTCAGAGATTCCATCATCGAATGTTTCTCGGCACTCGGTACAGTCGGTCTCTCCATAGGAATTTCCAATCCGGAAATGAGTAATCCCGAGATGTGGATTATCATCATAGAAATGCTTATAGCAAGACTGGAAGTATATATCATAATTTTTGCCGTGGCAAGAATTATAGCCGATATAAAAGAATTGTTTTCCGGGATAATTTTCGCACGAAAAAGGAAGGGGAAAAAAGCAAATGAAAAATGATAAATTTCGTACATTTGCAAATAACTTTCTTCAGGTAATTATCATATATGCATTGACCAGTTTACTCGCGTATGTTCTTGACGGATACAAGGTACACTCTGAAAATCTGCTGATGCTGTACCTACTCGGAGTACTCATCGTTATCATGCAAACCAAAAGTTTCATCTCAACGGTTTTTGCATCTGTACTGTTCGTACTTACACATGATTTTCTTTTCCTTGAACCCCGTTACAAATGGGTATCGCACAGCAGAAGTTTTGCTGTTTCGGCAACACTCTTTTTGCTTGTTGCTCTCATCGTAAATACATTGGTTGTAAGATTGCAAAAGCAAATTAAGACCTCAAAGTACAATGAAAACCTCCACAAAAAGCTCTATGAAGCAAGCGAGGGACTTCTCTCAATTCACGGGATAGACCACGTTGTAAAATACGCTGATGATGCCCTGACAAAGCTTACCGGATGTGAGGTTGAATTCGCATTTGATATTGACAAAAGCGACACTAATGAAGCTCGTAAATGGTGTTTTAAAAACTCATCAAAATGCGGTCACGGAGAAACGGAATTTTCCGATGCGAATTTCAAATATATCCCCATAAGAAGCAACAGTAAAACAATAGGTGTTGTGAGTGTAGACTGCACCGAAAAAGAACTTTCACATGAAGCTGAGGACTGTCTTATTGCCCTTCTCTCACAAGTATCCATAGCTTTTGAACGTGAGGAGCTTGAGGATGAAAAAAGGCAGGAAGCAAGATCACACGAACGAGAACAACTAAAAGCCATGGTCATGAAGGGGATTTCCCACGACATGTATCCTAGAATTTCTCTCATACACAAGAATTCAAAAAATATGGTGGAAAATCTCAATCTCATGGCGGAGGAAGATGTTGTTAAAAAATTGAAGATTATCGAGCAGGAATCAGATTATCTGACTCAGACGGTTGACAATCTTTTGGATATAACGAAATAACCCGGTCCGCTTCGCTGAATAAAGCGAAGCGGACTTTTTCAGTTCTTCGGAAAATCGTTTAAGGATCTGAATACATTGCCGAGTATCTGTGCATTTGTGCCTAAAACCGAATGAAGAAGTATCACATGTCTCAATCTCTTTTGCCATCTCGGTTCTTGATATCTCCGAAAATATGGGATGTGTAGCGGAATGGTTCCCGACGATATGACCCTCTTTTATCATACGCACGGTCATATCAGAGCCTCGTCACTCTTAAGATAATCAAGAGTGACGAAGAATGCGGCCGGAACTGTCCTTATGTTGCGCAAAAAATATGGATTTATTCGGCTTATTATGATATCCTAATTTTGTAGAAAAACTTTATAAACATACTAATCGGGGGTAATAAAATTGGCATCTCTCAATATTGTCCTGGTGGAACCTGAGATTCCTCAAAACACCGGAAATATTGCAAGAACCTGTGCATGTACAGGCGCAAATCTTCATATTGTAAAACCAATGGGCTTTACCGTAACTGACAAAAATCTTAAGCGTTCGGGACTTGATTATTGGCATTTTCTGAACATTACATATTACGAAAATCTCACTGATTTTTTTGAGAAAAATAAAAACGGTACATTTTTCTATTTCACAACCAAGGCGCAAAAGAAACACTCGGACACATCTTATCCCGACAACTGTTTTCTTCTTTTCGGGAAAGAGACAAAAGGCCTTCCCGAAGAACTTCTTATCAAAAATCCGGAGCGCTGTGTAAGAATTCCCATGATGGACGAGTGCAGAAGCCTCAATCTCTCAAACTCCGTCGCGATTGCCGTATACGAAACATTGCGTCAGTGGGACTATCCGGAGCTTCTGTGTTCGGGTGAACTGCACAACTACAAATGGAAGGATATAAACAACATTTAGTCAAATATACAAACAATATCAAACCACTTGTTAAAGTTTTGACAAAATAAAAATATTTATTATAATAGATTGTGTATTAGGAGGATTTTTTATGAGCAAAACTATGGTTATAACAGACACCTGTAGTGACCTTCCGCTTGGACTCGTTGACAACTATGATGTTGAGGTTCTCGCCACAACGTTTAATATTGACGAGAGATTTTTCAGCGAGGGCATAGATTTTTCACATGAAAACTTCTATGAGATACTCCCCGCTCCGAAGGGAAAGATCAAAAACTTCTATATCCCTGCCGCAGTCTTCCTTGATCGCTATAAAAACGCCGCTACATGCGGATTCAACAGTATTGCGGTGATACTGGCGGGAGTAGAGGATTTTCCTATGCACAAGTCGGCTAAAGAAGCAATTACATTGTTCAGAGAACAGAATCCGACAGCAGACATAAAAATTGAAGTTATAGACACCGAAAATTACAGCATGTCTGCCGGATTCCTCGTACTTAAAGCGGCAAAACTCGCCGCAAGCGGTACAGATTTTGATACCATAATCGAGGTTATCAAGGAGAGCAAGGACAAAATGATACTCATGGTTGACGCTTTCAATATTCCGTTTTCATACAATGATCCAACCAAGAGTTGGAGAAAATGGGTATCCTTCGGCGGCGGTTATCACCCGTATCCCGCTCTTAAAATCACGACAAAAAAAGCAGAAGAGCTCCCTATAATCAAGGGAGATCATTCGGCTTTTGATCAGTTCTACACATACTGCGTAGCCGCACTTTCCGAAAAAAAGCAGGACTACGCAATAGGATATGCGACACGTATCAAAGAGGCAAAAGCAATTGCTATGCTCCTTAAAGAAGAACTCGGATATCCACCTGTAGCACTTTATAAACTCGGGGCTGTTTCGGCTTACGGGGCAAGCAAAGCTGCACTTGCACTTTGCTACGAAGAATGATATTTATTCATGAAAGGATAGAAGAAAAATGACTCTTAACAAAAAAACCGTAGACGACATCAACGTAAAAGGTAAAAGAGTTTTGGTACGTTGCGACTTCAATGTACCTCTTAAGGACGGAAAGATCACAGACGAGAACAGACTCGTTGCCGCTCTTCCGACAATTAAAAAGCTGGTTTCAGACGGCGGCAAAGTAATACTTTGCTCACACCTCGGAAAACCGAAGGGAGAGCCAAAACCTGAGCTTTCCCTTAAACCTGTTGCAAAGAGACTTTCAGAGCTTCTCGGTATGGAAATTAAATTTGCTGCCGATGACTGTGTTGTCGGTGAAAATGCAAAAGCTGCGGTAAGCGCAATGAAAGACGGCGAAATTGTTCTCCTCCAGAATACACGTTACCGCGCAGAGGAAACAAAGAACGAAGAAGCATTTTCAAAAGAGCTCGGTTCTCTTGCAGATATTTTCGTAAACGACGCATTCGGAACTGCCCACAGGGCACATTGCTCTACAGTAGGCGTCGTAGACTACGTTGACGAGGCTGTATGCGGATACCTCATTGAAAAAGAACTCAGATACCTCGGAAATGCCGTTGAGGATCCACAGCGTCCATTCGTAACGATTCTCGGCGGTGCAAAGGTTGCAGACAAACTTTCTGTTATCGAAAATCTTCTCAGCAAGGCTGACACTCTCATAATCGGCGGCGGTATGGCATTTACATTCCTTGCCGCAAAGGGATACGAAACAGGTAAGTCTCTCCTTGATGAAACAAAGATTGACTACTGTAAGGACATGATGAAAAAGGCGGAAGAAAAAGGCGTTAAGCTCCTTCTCCCCATAGACACGGTTGTTGCAAAGAACTTCCCGGATCCTATTGACGGACCTATAGATACAGAAATTGTTGAGTCATGCAAAATTCCCGATGACTGTGAAGGTCTTGATATCGGACCAAAGACAGCCGCACTCTTTGCAGAAGAAGTAAAATCGGCAAAGACAGTTGTATGGAACGGACCTATGGGCGTATTTGAAAATCCGACACTTGCAAAGGGCACACTTGCGGTTGCTCAGGCAATGGCTGATTCTGACGCTATAACAGTTATAGGCGGCGGAGATTCGGCAGCTGCCGTAAATACACTCGGTCTCGGCGACAAGATGACACACATCTCAACAGGCGGCGGCGCATCACTCGAATTCCTCGAGGGCAAAGATCTCCCGGGCATTGCCGCAATGAACGACAGATAAGCAGCCGAAAGCTTCATTTAAAAAGTGCAGTGCGAAAAACAAATCGCTGCAATAAAACAGCTCAATAACAATGTAACCAATTAAAAAAATAGTAGTAGAAGAAGGTTTTCAGAATGAACAAAGAACTCCGTAAAGCAGTTATCGCAGGTAACTGGAAAATGAACAAGACTCCGGTTGAAGCTGCAGAACTCATCAATGAGATGAAACCACTTGTAGAAAATGCAGATTGTGACGTTATTATCTGCGTACCGTATATTGACCTGCAGACAGCTCTTTACTGCACTGAGGGTACAAATATTAAGGTCGGCGCAGAAAACTGCCACTGGGAAGAAAAAGGTGCATTTACAGGAGAGATTTCCCCTCAGATGCTCACTTCCATGGGTGTTGAGTACGTTGTAATCGGACACTCAGAGAGACGCCAGTATTTCGGCGAAACAGATGACACTGTTTCAAAGAGAGTTGACGCAGCTTTGGGGGCAGGACTTAAGGTTATTCTTTGCGTCGGTGAAACACTCACACAGCGCGAAAAAAATATCACATTCGAGACAGTTTCAACACAGACAAAGATCGCTCTTCAGAATGTTACGGAGGAACAGCTTAAAAACGTAATTATCGCTTACGAGCCCGTATGGGCTATCGGCACCGGTAAAACAGCTACAGCTGAACAGGCAAATGAAGTAAACAATTACATCCGCGGACTTATCGCAGAACTCTACAGCACAGATGCTGCCAATGCATTTGTAGTTCAGTACGGCGGATCAATGAATGCCGGTAACGCAGCCGAGCTCCTTGCAATGGAGGACATTGACGGCGGACTTATCGGCGGAGCTTCGCTCAAAGCTCCCGACTTTGCCGAAATAGTTAAAGCCGCAAGCGTTTGATAAAGTCTTAAAAACAGAAAGGCGCACAAACTATGAAAAAACCAGTTGTACTTTGCATTATGGACGGCTTCGGATGGGTTCCGGATGAGAAATACGGAAACGCCATTGTAGCCGCAAAAACACCAAGGCTCGATGAAATAATGACAAAGTGCCCACATACTACTATCGGTGCATCCGGTTTGGATGTCGGTCTTCCTGACGGACAGATGGGAAATTCCGAGGTAGGTCATACCAATATCGGTGCAGGACGCATTGTATACCAGGAGCTTACAAGAATAACCAAGTCAATTGAAGACGGAGATTTTTTCTCAAACGAAGCCTTTATGGGTGCTGTAAAGAATTGCAAAGAGCATAACTCGGCACTTCACCTCATGGGACTTCTCTCAGACGGCGGTGTTCACAGCCACATAAAACATCTCTTCGGACTTCTCGAGCTTGCAAAGAGAAACGGACTTACTAAGGTTTACGTGCACGGAATCCTTGACGGACGTGACGTACCGCCGACATCCGGAGTAGAGTACATTGCCAAGCTCCAAGAAAAGATGGATGAACTCGGAGTCGGAAAGCTTGCAACCGTTACAGGACGTTTTTATGCAATGGATCGTGACAACAGATGGGAGCGTGTAAGCAAGGCCTACAATGCATTCGTAAACGGCGAGGGAATAAAAGCCGATGACGCTGCCTTGGCCGTAAAAGCCTCCTACGAGACCGTAGACGGCGACGGAAAGCATCTCACAGATGAATTTGTTCTTCCGACCGTACTCATGGATGAGGGACGCGTAGAGAAAAATGACAGCGTTATTTTCTTCAACTTCCGTCCTGACCGCGCACGTGAGATAACACGTACATTCGTTGACGATAAATTTACGGGCTTTGATCGTCCTTACTTCCCGGTTTACTATGTATGCATGACTCAGTACGATGCAACCATGCCGAACGTAGAAACAGCATTTAAGCCCGAGGAGCTTACAAACACTCTCGGCGAATACCTTGCTGCAAGCGGAAAGAAACAACTCCGCATTGCAGAGACAGAGAAGTATGCGCATGTAACATTCTTCTTTAACGGCGGTGTTGAGACGGTAAATGATGGCGAGGACAGAATTCTTGTTCCGAGTCCTAAGGTTACAACATATGACCTTCAGCCTGAAATGAGCGCACCGGAGGTTACAGACAAACTCGTAAAAGCAGTTCTCTCCGATAAGTATGACACGATCATAGTAAACTTTGCGAACTGCGACATGGTCGGACATACAGGCGTTTTTGACGCAGCCGTAAAAGCCGTTGAAACCGTCGATACATGTGTAGGAAGACTTGAAGACGCCGTTCTTAAAATGGGCGGAGCAATCCTCCTTACAGCTGACCACGGCAACGCTGACAAGATGTATGAGCCTGACGGTTCCGCCTTCACCGCTCATACAACAAATCCTGTTCCGTTCGCTGTCATAGGATGCGGAGATGTCAAGCTCCGTGAAGGAGGCAGACTCTGTGACCTTTCACCGACAATTCTTAAGATAATGGGACTTCCTCAGCCAAAAGAAATGACCGGTGAATCTCTCATAGTTGACTGATTTACAAATAAATAATATCTGCAAGTTACACACAAATTGTAATCGAACAAAAAAATCGAACAAACAAAACTGCCCGTCTCCGTTGTGAGACGAGCAGTTTTTATTTTGAATTTTTACTTTTGTTTAAGCCGGTTTAAAGTTTGCTTTGACACACGACTCAGCAGTCGGCAACAACGCTGTCACCGGGGAGTACCTCTCCGCCCTTAAGCACTTCCGCAAAGATACCCTCATGGGGCATAATACATTTTCCGACTCTTTTGTATATCTCGCAATGGGAGTGACACTCCTTACCTATCTGTGTCACACGTAAAGTAACCGTGTCTCCGATTGTTATAACAGTGCCGACCGGAAGGTATTTTAGGTCTATCCCCTTTACAAGGATGTTTTCACCGAATGCGCCATCCGTAACACCTGCTCCGAGTGCGTTGAACTCCTCTACCTTGTCGTATGACAAAAGGCTTACCTGCCTATGCCAATTGCCGGCATGAGCATCATTTTCAATCCCGAAGTTTTCTATAAGTTTTACAGACGGTACAGGATGCTTTTGCGTACCTTTTTCCTCACTTATACATACTGCCTTTACAATTCCGTTTTTCATAAAACACCTTAATTCAAAACTTTTTCGATAAGCTCCTTGAGTTCTCCGAGTTCGTCCTTTGTAAGACCTATTCCCTTACCCATTTTTTCATGCTCCGGAGCCCAGTCACGGATGTCATACTTGGGATTTCCGCCGTTCCATGAAATGAGGTTGAGCTCTCTTGTCCAACCGCTTGCATTTTCTGAAATAACTCCGAGTTCTTCAACTATTTCGTACTTAAATTCTGCCATTTTAAAATATCTCCTTCTAAACACAAAAATATGTATCTCTTTTTATTTTATATTTACCTATAAAGTATATTAAATGTTTTCGATTAAATCAATACCAAATTGGTATGAAACAAAGTGTCTGTACTCTCTGTCGGGTCTGAGCACCGTGCTTCCGAAGCCTCTGTGATTCACGGCATCCGGAAGAAGCTGTGCCTCAAGACATACGGCATTGTGCTTCTTTTCGAGTTGGTTGCCGGAATAACACACAAAACACGGGTAATCGGTTTCCATCAGCAATTTGCGCCCCGACACTTCATCATACAAGACTGCAGAATGTACATCGCCACGTGTGTAAAGGTTATAATCTTTACAGTCGTTGAAGATCAATGCATGGTCATATCCGTTTCCCGCAATTACATTTTGCGCATCTTCTGACTCCATACCCTCTCTTAGTACACGTCCGCTTGAAAAATCAAACATTGTTTCCCGAACATTTTGCAGTCTTCCGGTTGGTGTAAGATCTTCATTGAGCGGTACAAAAAGAGCGACATCGCTTTTAAGCACGTGATCCTCCACCGTCCTTACCGCATCTCCGGAGAGATTGAAATAAGAGTGATTGGTAAGGTTCAAAAGTGTGCTTTCATCTGTGCTTCCACGGTACTCGATCATAAGCTTGTTATTATTGTCGAGAGTGTATGTTACTGTTACGTTTACATTGCCGGGATAACCGTTACTGCCGCCCGGACTCATGTACGAAAACTCAACTCCGACCGACCGCCCAAGTCCGATCCCGCGTTCTGTAAGCATAGAGTTCCAAACTGTATGATCAAACTCACCGTTTCCATGAAGGTGATTTTTCCCCTCATTCTCCGGCAAGATGTACTCACTGCCTTTAAGTGTAAACTTTGAACCTGTTATTCTCCCTGCTACACGTCCTACCACCGCACCGAAATGAGGCAAATTGCTTTCATATCCTTTAAATGAGTCAAATCCGAGAACAACATTTTCGAAGGCATCGTTTTTGTCGGGAACAATTATCTCGGTTATTGCACAGCCGTAGTTTATTGCGGAAACCTTCATCCCATTGTCATTTTCTATGATGAATCTGAAAACGTCCCTTTCACCGTGTCGGCCGTATAACTCTTTAGTTACATTCATTGTTCTGTAATCTCCTCTTAACAGTTTTCCAGTCCGGCATATATTCATCCAGAATGGCTTTAAAGTCGGCTCCGTGATTCGGAACCTTTGTATGTGCAAGCTCATGAAGTATAACGTATTCAAGACACTCCTGCGGGTGCTCTGCAAGTTTTACATTGAGCCATATCTTTTTCGTTTTTGTGTTGCATGTTCCCCATCTGGTTTTCATAACCTTACTCTGCCACGACGAACACTTAAGGCCCGTATAATTCTCCCACTTCGGCAAAAGGTGATCAACACGCAGCGTAAGCTCATCCCTATACCACTCGGTTACAAAATGTACTCTCTGTTCATCAGTACACCCCGTACGCACACAAAGTCTTGCGATTTTCCTGCCGTCCGGCAATGTATCCTCCGTAGTCGTCAGCGAATATCGTGTACCCTCATCAACATGAAGTTCATAGAGCTCACCCCATATCATAACGGTGTCACCGTTCCTATATATGGTTTCCGGAGTCGTTTTTGTGTTTTTTATCCTCTCTACGTTCGCACGTATCCAATTCTCTTTAAGGTTGACAAATTTCTCAATTTCACAGTAAGGCAGGCGAATCGGAGCCGTAACAGTAACATCTCCGTACGGAGGGCGGATATACATATGCATATTCTTTATCCTCTTACGTTCTATTTTTATTTCAATATCTTTAAGAAGTATTTTTTCTTCCATATTGCACCTACACATATAAAATAAGCCACCCGCAAAGGGTGGCTTGAAAAGTTATCAGCCGAGAAGTTGTTTCGGAAGAACAATGAGAGCTTTAACTCCGTCTTTAACGCCTTCTTTTACTCCGTCTTTAACGCCTTCCTTTATGCCTTCTTTTATACCATTCACAAGGCCTTCTTTGATTGCACCGAGTATATCCTTAATAAAAGTCATCTTTTTCACTCCTTACCTTTGCACAAATAATACGTATTTTTAAACCGAATTAATTCTAGCACGTTTCACATATAATTAAAAGAGTTTTATGAGAAAACAAGAAGAGGTACGCGAAAAATGACAATAGAGTGCGGAAAAACCCAAATACATATTTCCTTTTGGGCGGCAATTGCAATCTGTACTATGCCGGTATTCGACAGACAGTTGCTTTTTTCAAACTGTTTTTTGCTGTGTGTATGCACGAGTCAGGGCATACAAGGTCATAAAAGCCACCGGACTTTTATGCGTAATAATTCTCATCATTGTATCTTTATCACCATATGTGCCTACCTATGGTTACTTACTTTTCCTCGAATTTCCGTTTCCCTTACAAGGAAGAACAACTGAAAAACATGTACCCTTTTCATTGGAATACTCAAGTGACAGTTTTCCTTTGTGTGCGGATACAATATTTCCGGCAATGGAAAGACCGAGGCCGTAACCGCCCTTGTCTCTTACACGCGAGTCGTCCGCGCGGAAAAATCTTTCGAAAATATGTTTCTGCTTTTCTTTCGGAATTGCGGGTCCCGTATTTGCAACGAGAAGTTTTGCCTGTTTTCCGTTTTGAGCAAGAGTTACAAAAATGGTTCCGTTGTCATCCACATACTTTATTGCATTGTCGAGAAGTATCATTATAACCTGTTTTATCTTAGCCTCATCCATGGTTACGTAGATATCCTCCGGGACAACAGAGCGAAGGTAAATACCCTTCTCAAAAGCGACTGACTCAAAGGTGAGAACGCAATCCTCCGCAAGGCTGCTTAAGCTTGATTCCATAAAGTTGTAGCCCTGTTCAACGGCTGCGTCTGATTTCGCAAGAAATAACATGTCGTTTACGAGTTGTGTCATTCTCTTTGCCTCTGATTTTGTGTTATCAATCCACTTTTTTTGTTCCTCTATGGTTGAATCGGGACTTAATGACATGATATCCATATTGGCAAGTATAACGGTAAGAGGAGTTTTCAGTTCGTGGCTTGCGTCGGCAACAAAACGGTTCTGCTTGTTCCACGATTTTTCAACCGGCGACACGGCGCGGTGTGCCATATAGTCGCTTATAAGAAACATGATTGATAAAATAAAGATAGAACTTATACCGTAAAGTTTTACCATGAACTTCAGTGTTTCCTCTTCTGATGTCCTGTCGGCAAAAACAATTTTGTACCCGCCGTACTCATTTGATTCCTTCATATACCGCATATGTTTTGTCGGTATAAGCCCTACTTCTTTGTCAGATGATATTGCATAATTTACTATTTTCTTTATTTCTTCAGATGTATATGACTTACCCTCTGCCATATCACTCACAATTACATTGCCGGAATTATCCGTAAGTGCAAGAAGAACTATAGTGTTCGTCTTCTCATTCACGCCGCCGTTGCGTTGATTGTCTTTTTTAGACGATGGAGAACCGAATTGAATTACATTGTCACTTGAGAACATAAAAAGATTTACATTGCCGTCCAAAGCCATTTTAAGCGCCGCTTCCGACTGCGATGTTTCATAATTATAAGTTATCATAGTGAGAGCAATAAACAGGCCGAAAATGACAATTCCCACCATAATCATGTTACTGAGCACAAACTGCGAACGTAACCTTTTCAGCAAGCAGAGCCCACCTCCAGCCTATAGCCTATCTTTCTTACCGTTGTTATCTGCACAACGGATTTTAAGTGTATCAATTTCTTTCTCAAAAAGGAAATATAAACTTCAACGTTATTGTCCTCTGCATCCGACTCAGTGCCCCACACCTTGATGAGAATGTCCTCTTTCGGAACAATGACATTTGGGTTTGACATAAGAATTTTAAGAATATCAAATTCCTTAGGACCGAGATTTATCGATCTGCCATCGCACGACAATGTATAATTCGATAAACTAAGCGCAATATCCTCCACCTTAAGCTCGTCCATTACAACTTCGCCCTGACGTCTTGAGATAGCTCTTATGCGTGCAAGAAGTTCACCCGGCACAAAGGGCTTTGTCAGGTAATCATCAGCTCCGCAATCAAGTCCTTTTATTTTGTCTGCAGTATCATCCTTTGCGGTGAGCATAATAACAGGAGTTTGATTTTTCTCTTCACGCATTTTGCGGACAATGTCAAATCCGTTCATTTTCGGAAGCATAACATCCATAACAATGACGTCATAGATATCACTCATTGCATAGTCAAATCCGTCCTCACCGTCATTGACAATATCTGCGGTATAGCGCTGAGATTTCATTATTTCCCCGAGTGCCTCGGCAAGTCTGATTTCGTCCTCAACAATCAATACTCTCATATTCTTTACCGTCCCTGAAGTTTCATGATAAATCTATAAAACAAATTATACTAAAATTGCTCTTCAAAGTATAGATATCCATACTTAAAAAATTCTTAAAACATCAAAAAATCATTGACACTAAAATTCAAATGTGTTACTATAAATCTCGCGTCAGCACGGAGAGGTATCGAAGTGGTCATAACGAGGCGGTCTTGAAAACCGTTTGGGGGCAACCCCACATGGGTTCGAATCCCATCCTCTCCGCCAAAAAAGGCCCTGCCCAATAGGGCGGGGCTTTTATAAAATAAAACAAATTTTTATTTGTTTTGGCCATTCGGAGAAGTACCCAAGAGGCCGAAGGGGCTCCCCTGCTAAGGGAGTAGGTGCAGTAATGTACGCGGGTGTTCAAATCACCTCTTCTCCGCCAAGAACCGCTTAACTACGTTAGTTGAGCGGTTCTTTTATTTTTGGTTTTGTTATAGTGTCCGTTATTTCAACTTGTCAAGTAAACTTGAAATGACAGGCAGGTATTAAGTGCCTTATTTTATTTTGCTCAGAAAAGCATCAAAAATCCGGATTAGATAAAAGATTTTTCAATCATGTAAAAATTTCAAGCAACGCTGCCTGTAATCAGGGGCCTCGTCGTATACGCCGTGTCCGTAATCGTCACCGTAAAGATAGATTTCACAGCCAAGCGCATTTGCAATCTGCCTTGAACCTTCAGCAGTTACAACGCAATCGCCGTTTGAGCCAAGTACAAAAACCGGGCATTTTACTTTGCTCAATTCACCGGTGCAATCAAAAGTCTTACAGGCCTGTGCCAGAATGATAAATCTTTGATACTCCTCATCGGTGATGCCCAAGTTAGAAGACACCAACGTCTCACGAAACGTCTTCAAGGTCTTTTCAGAATATACATTGTCAATAAAACTTGTAATAAGACCTTTTTCATTCTTTGATTGCGCAAGTTGGATCCACTCATCAATCACATGTGTACATGTGTCGTTTGCCCCTGCAAGCGTTGAACCGAGAATCATCTTATGAACCGATTCCGGATGATCAATGGCCAAGTACATTGCAATCATTCCGCCTTGAGACGCACCGAATACATCTGCATTTTCAAGACCTAAGTTTTGCATTGCCATGGCTGTATCATGCGCCATATTTCTGACAGTATATCCTTTTTTTATATCCTTTACTCTGTCAAAAACATATACCGTATACTCCTTGGAAAAAGCGTTATAAGCCTGCGCGATTGCATCAGCCGAACCAACCACGCTGTGTATGGACATTCCGGGAATGATAACAAAGTTCTTTTTTCCGCTGCCGAATACGGCATAATCCATTTTCGTATTGCCGACAGAAACAGTTTTTACATCTGCATGATCATTTTTCGGTGTACTCATTTATTTTCCTTCTTTCCGTCAGATGCATGCATAACCGAAACTTTTATTCCTCATTTACCCTCGAGAGGAAGTTTTTGAGCCTTTCGGTTTGCGGATTGTTTATAAGTTCTTCCGCTTTACCCTGTTCTTCTATGACACCACCATCCATAAAGATGATATTGTCCGCAACGTCGCGGGCAAAAGCCATTTCGTGAGTAACAATTATCATTGTGACATGGTCATCGGCAAGCTCACGAATTACCTTGAGCACTTCACCGGTAAGCTCCGGATCAAGTGCTGAAGTCGGTTCATCAAAGCAGAGAATATCGGGGTGAAGTGCCAAGGCGCGCGCGATAGCCACGCGCTGCTGTTGCCCGCCTGAAAGCTGATGCGGATAGTGCAAAGCCCTGTCGGACAAATTCATCTTGGCAAGAAGTTCACGGGCTTCAGACTCAATATCCGCATAAATCTGTTTTTTATTTTTTTTGAAATCCGGGTCTTCCTTTGCAAGCAGTTGACGGCTCAACATTACATTTTGCAGCGCCGTGTACTGCGGAAACAGATTGAAGTTTTGAAAGACAAGTCCGAAGTGAAGTCTTTTTTTTCTTACATCTTTTTCAAGCTGAGTTGAAGGATCCGCAGCGTCAAAAACGAGTTGATCATTTACATATATCTTTCCGCCGCTGGGTTTCTCGAGAAAGTTAAGACAACGAAGAAGCGTGGTCTTACCGGAGCCTGATGAACCTATTATCGCAAGAGCCTCTCCCTTTGAAAGACTAAAGCTTATATCTTTGAGAACTGCCGTGTTGTCAAAGTTTTTTTGAATATTTTCAACTCTTAAAATTTCCATACAGCAATCCCCCCTTATCTGAAATATTCAAGCTTCTTCTCAAGTTTTCCGAGAAGTATCGTAAGAACTCCCGTAAAGATGAGATAGTAAAGTGCCGTGAAGAACAGTGGCCACATTGCACCGGAAATACCGTGCGATCCCTTCATAAAAGCCTGCCCGGCCCAGATTACTTCCTGAAGTGCGATTATACGTGCAAGCGATGTATCCTTTACAAGAGTTATTATTTCGTTTGAAATTGGCGGAACAATATTTTTTATCATTTGGAGAAGCTTTACCTTAAAGAAAATCTGAGTTTTAGTCATACCGAGAACAAGACCCGCCTCTGTTTGGCCTTTCGGTATGTTCATTATTCCACCCCTGTATATTTCGGAGAAATAACATGCATAATTGAAAATAAACGCTACAGATGCAGCGGCAAAACGACCGGCTTCTCCACCGCCCCAAATAGGGTTGTGAAAAACAAGGCCGGGTACATAGAAAATAATCAGAAGCTGAATCATAAGAGGGGTTCCGCGTATTACCCAGACAACAAATCTGGTAAGAAGCTGAACCGGTTTGAACCTTGTCATCGAACCGAGGGAAATAACAAGTCCGAGGGGCAATGCTCCGAGCAATGTCACAAAAAATAGACGCAGTGTCTGCAAAAATCCCCCATTAAGAGATGAGATAACGATAGGCAGCTGCTCCGCAAAACGTTCCATTTAAAACTCCCTTCAAAAACCACAATAACAGAGGGCGTACGCCTTACGCCCTCTGTCACAATATTTATCTGCACTGTTTTATAGTAACCAAAACAATTACTTCTGTTCTGCAAGGATGTCGGAAATACCGTACTTATCGGCAGTTTTCTTCATATCCTCATAGTTTGACTTAAAGAAGTCGTTGAGCACCTCAACAAGGTCAGATCCCTTCCTGAAGCCTACTCCGTAATCCTCAGATGTAAGTTCAACTGTTGTTACGATGTTTGCATAGTCGGTTCCCTCACCCGTCATAGCCTTTGCCATTGTGAGGTCAATGATTGCGGCATCAGATGTACCTGCCGCAATTTCCGAAAGAGCTGTTGCCTGATCCTTAACCTCAGTTACCTTTGTAAAGCCTGCAGCTTCAGCGGCTGCAGCACCTGCAGAACCTGCCTCAACCGCAAATGCAAGGTCCTTGCAAGCCTCTGCCGTAGTATACTTATCTGCAACATCCTTTTTAAGTACAACAACCTGTCTGTTTGAGCAGTACGGATTTGTACAATCCATAGCCGATGTAACCTCATCCGTAAGGGTCATACCATTCCATACACAGTCAATAGCCTTACCGTCAAGCTCAGCGACTTTATTATCCCAGTCAATTTCAATAAATTCAACGTCTACACCGATACTCTTTGCAAAAGCAGTTGCCATGTCTGCGTCGAATCCAATCCAGTTACCGTCAGCATCTTGGTAGTCCATAGGTTCAAACTCCGTAATTCCTACAACAAGCTTGCCCTTATCCTGTACATACTGTAAATCTGTCATATCCTTTGTTTCTTTATCCTGTTTGCCACATGCCGTAAGTGCAAAAACGAGCACGAGTGCAAGAGCAAGAGCCATAATTCTTTTCATGTTAATTTCTCCTTTTATATTTACAATTTCTTTAATGTGATAGCATAGTAGCACATTAGCGCGTTAAAGTAAAGACTTTTTTTCAAAAATTTTTCATCTCTCGTCGGCGGATTTGCTGCCGGGTGAAGAATTAACAAATTCCGGGCAATACAATAAAAAGGCGATGTAAAGCCGAAGGGCTCCGCTATTGCGGAGCCCTTCGACTTTTGAGGAGATAATTATTCAAAATAAAGGAGATATTAAAATGAAAAAACTATCTAAATAATAATGAAAGAAAGAAAGGAGATAAAAACCAAAATGGTGTTATAAGAGAGATTTTAAGATGCCGGAGAAGCTACCTTTTCCGTAGAAGTATAACCTCTCCGCCTCTTCGTTTTATAAGGGTTATCCCTCTTACATTTCACACTATACACCACAAAAAATTAATTGTCAACACTTTTTTACAATTTTTTTTAACATTGTCAAAAAATAATATACATAATAGACAAAATACCATAAGTAGTTATATTTTTAACAAAAAATTAGTGCACTTTTACTAAAGTTTCAGCAATTATTTTTGATAATAAAAAAGAGATTAAAAAATCAGTGCCCGAGTTTATACCCGAGCACTGATTTTATATTTTACTATTGTGCGGCCTTATGCCATTTTACTCCCTGTGGTGTGTCCTCAAGAATAATTCCCTGAGATTTGAGATCATCACGTATCTTATCCGCGAGAGCAAAATCCTTATTCTTTCTTGCGGTATTTCTCTCCTCAATGAGTTTTTCAATATCAATATCAAGTTCCTCGGTTTTTCTGTTGTACACAAGTCCGAGAACGCCGGTAAGCTCATCAAATTCCTCAATTGCATACTCGAGGATACTTTCAGAAGGATCATCCGAGAGAACAAATGTGTTGATATCTCTTACAAGATCATAAACAGCAGCAAGAGCGTCGGCCGTATTGAGGTCATCATCCATTGCATCAATAAAGTCGACACGGTGAGAATCAAGCTTTTTCTTTGTGTCAAAATCCTGAGGCCTTGAATCAAGATTTACCTTGCCAAGCGCAAATTCGAGTCCATCACGGCACGTGTAAAGCCTTGCAAGAGCCGATTTACACTGTTCAATGATATCTACACTGTAGTTTATAGGGCTTCTGTAGTGAGAGGAAATCATAAGATATCTTATAGGTTCATATCCGTACTTTTTTGCAACATCCCTTACCGTGAAGAAATTGCCGAGGCTCTTGGACATCTTAACATTGTCAACATTGATATATCCGTTGTGCATCCAGTAGTTTGCAAAAGTCGCATCATTGCAGCATTCAGACTGTGCAATTTCATTCTCGTGATGCGGGAAGATAAGATCCTGTCCGCCACAGTGGATATCTATTGTTTTTCCAAGGTATCTTCTGTTCATGGCCGAGCACTCAATATGCCAGCCCGGTCTGCCGTTTCCCCACGGAGATTCCCAGTACGGCTCACCCGGCTTTGCAGCCTTCCAGAGTGCAAAATCAACCGGTTCCCTTTTGAGTTCGCCGATGTTTATACGTGCACCTGCCTCAAGGTCCTCAAGCGGCTGATGGGAAAGCTTTCCGTAACCCGGAAATGTCTTTGTCGAGAAGTATACATCGCCGTTTTCAACAGCATATGCATGGCCCTTCTCTATGAGAGTCTTTATTATTTCTATAATTTCGTCAATGTTTTCCGTAGCTTTCGGATGGATATCCGCCGGTCTTATGTTAAGTCCCTTTGCATCTGTCCAATACTCATCAATATACTTTTTGGCAACCGTAAGATAATCTGTTCCTTCTTCATTTGCTTTCCTGATTATTTTGTCATCAATATCCGTGAAATTCTGGACAAATGTGACTCTGTTGCCCCTGTACTCAAGGTATCTGCGAAGAACATCAAACACGCAGAGCGGACGCGCATTTCCAATGTGTATATAGTTGTACACAGTGGGACCGCATGCGTAAATTTTGTACTCACCCGGAGTTATGGGAATAAGCTCCTCTTTTTTTCTGGTAAGTGTATTAAAGATTTTCATGTTACATTTCCTCTCTATTAGTGCGACAATCACTTTTGCTGTTTTTTCAGTTCATCAATCTGTGCCTGAAGCGCATTTATTTCCTGTCTTACCGGGTCAGGTACGTGAATCTGATCAAGGTTGTCTATACGTATACCGTCACGTCTTACGACCTGCGCCGGAACGCCTACGGCAGTTGAATTTGCAGGAATCTCCTCAAGAACAACCGCACCGGAGGCAATATTGGTATTGTCACCGACTTTAAAGGGTCCGAGAACCTTTGCACCGGAACCAATCATTACATTGTTGCCTATTGTCGGGTGCCGTTTTCCCTTGTCTTTTCCGGTACCGCCAAGCGTAACACCCTGATAGATAGTGACGTCATCACCTATCTCGGTAGTTTCACCTATGACAACGCCGTGTCCGTGGTCAATAAAAAATCTACGGCCTATCCTTGCACCCGGATGAATTTCTATTCCGGTATTTTTAGCGGCATGTTGCGAAAGTGCACGTGCAATGAAGTAAAAATGTCTGTTCTGAAAAAAGTGTGCAATTCTGTAAATCCAAATTGCATGAAGTCCCGGATAAAGGAGCAATACTTCAAGTGTCCCCCTTGCAGCGGGGTCACGCTCCTTTACACATCGTACGTCCTCTATCATGAAATCCAGCATCTTTTTTACCGGATTTATAAACATACTATCATCTCCTGTTTAAGTGAGGATAAAAAAGCCTCCGTCGCAAGGTACAATACCTGCGACGGAGGCGAAAATTCTTTTCCGCGGTTCCACTCCGTGTTTATAACTCTTTAAAACTACAGACTCACGGGCGCACTTCATACATTTCACCGCAAAAGAAGCTTTCAGCCATCGACTTCTTATCTCTGATGCGTAAAGTTGTACTACTCTTCCCGATCACGGTCTTATTCTGTTCGGTATCTATTATAATAACAAGTTATTTTGAAAAGTCAATTACTTTTGTACCCTGTATAACATATGTCACTCCGGAGATAATTGTGAGTACGGCTGTTATTGTGAGAAGGATATTTGATACCAACGGAAGATTGAAAGTCGCTGAAATAACACCAAAATCCTGCTGCAGCGTGAGAAGAAGCATGATAACTATTGTGGATACCATCTGCGACGTAGTTTTAACTTTTCCCCACATATTTGCAGGTATAACAACCCCCTCAGACGCGGCGATAAGTCTTATGGAGCTTATGCCAAACTCACGGAAGAGTATGAGAAACAGTATCCAAACATTGCAGTATCCCATTGCCATAAATCCGAGTAGTGCGGATGTTGTGAGCATCTTGTCAGCGAGCGGATCGGCAAGCTTTCCGAAATTTGTAACAATGTTATACTTTCTCGCAATCTTTCCGTCAAAAAGGTCTGTAAGCGATCCTATTATGAAAACCACCATTGCAAGTATGTAATGGTAAGGAATCGACTTCACCGTAAAAAGTACAAGAAAAATCGGGGTAAGGATCATTCTCGCAATTGTAAGCTTATTCGGAGTATTCATAACTAAAACTTTAACCTCCAGAAGTTATTTATTCGCCTTGACCTCACCTATAAGGTCATACTCGTTTACATCGGTTACTAAAACCTCGGTAAAGTCTCCGGCATCCAGCGCACCGTCACAGATAAATGTGACTTTGCCGTCAATTTCAGGAGCATCTCTGAAAGTACGTCCCTCGTATGAGTCGGTATACGGATCATAGCTGTCAACGATTGTCTCTAGAGTCTTTCCTATAAGGCGCTTGTTGTTTTCAACAACTATACCATATTGACTGTCCATAATCAACTCTCCGCGATGTACCTTTTCGTCAGTATCAAGCTGTCCGTCAAAATCCGCCGCAGGAGTTCCCTCCTCAGGTGAATACGGAAAACAGCCGAGTCTGTCAAATCTGATATCTTTTACGAACTCTGCAAGATCCGTAAACTGTTCCTCCGTCTCTCCGGGAAATCCGGTGATAAACGTTGTACGGATACATACACCGGGAATTTTTTCTCTGATTTTCTCTATAAGCTTTGTAAGAGAATCCCTGTCCCCGCTGCGATTCATAGCCCGAAGGACTTCGCCGTTTGCGTGTTGAAGCGGTAAGTCAATGTAATTGCAGATTTTATCCTCAGATGCAATAGTATCAAGAAGTTCGTCTGTAATTCTGTCCGGATAACAATAGAGAATCCTTATCCAATGAAGTTTTTCAATTTTGCAAAGTTCACGCAGAAGTTTTGCAAGATACGGTTCACCGTAAAGGTCCTCTCCATAGCGCGTCGTGTCCTGCGCAATAACAATAAGCTCTTTTATACCGTCATCCGCAAGGGCCTTTGCCTCTTCAATGATACTTTCCATTTTTCTGCTTCGAAATTCTCCGCGAATACTCGGTATAGCACAGTATGTACAATGGTTGGAGCATCCGTCTGCAATCTTAAGATAAGCCCAATACTCAGGGGTCGTAAGGAGCCTCTGTCCGTCAAGCGGAAGGTTTTCTTTATCAGAAAATGCAGTCACAGCTGTATCGGATGAAAGGACCTGCTCAACAATACCGCAGATATCCTTATTCTCACCTATGCCTACAACTGCGTCCACCTCCGGAAGCTCAGACAGAATTTCCTCTTTATAGCGCTCTGCAAGGCAGCCTGTTACAATAATCTTTTTTATTTCGCCGGCTTCCTTATAATCCGCCATTTCAAGAATATTGTCAATTGCCTCTCGCTTGGCATCTTCGATAAATCCGCACGTATTTATAATAACGGCGTCACAGCCGCAGATCTCACCTGAGATTTCATACCCGGAATCGGCGAGTTTTGCAAGCAAAATTTCCGCATCGACCTGATTCTTCGGACACCCCAAAGATATCATTCCTATCCTTGCCATGTGTGTTTCCTAACCTTTCAATTTATGAGTTTGCGATAAAGTCCTTTATGAATTTTGAAAGTTTTTCATTGAGTTCATCACATGCCGCGCCTGTCCAGTTAAGCTGATAGCAGTGATTGTCAAGAAGCTTTGTTGAATGGCACTCTGTGTACTTAATGCCGTATTTATCATAGAGTTTCATAAGTTTATCCGACTGCCCGCCGCAGAGGATATCTTTATCCGCATAGTTAACAAAGATTTCCTTCGGGAAGTCCTTATTTACATAGTTTATCGGGCTGCAAAGCATTGCATCCGGATGTGACTTAAACTCTTTCTTTTTTGCTCCCATAACATCTCTTGAGAGAAGACCGGAAATAAGACCGAGCACAGGTATATGAAGCATTTTTTCAAGATCAAAAATGCCGCAGCAGGTGTAAAGTCCCGCAGGTGTTATGGACGGCTTTTTAAATCCGAGTTCCTCACGAAGTTTTTTATTTGTGCAAATATCAGTAAGATAAAGTGCACAATAACCACCCGATGAATCTCCGCCGAAGCAAACTCTCTTTGTGTCAAAGTTATATTTCTTTGCATTCTTTTTTACCCATTCAAGAGCCTCACATATCATTCCCATCGACTCTTTGAAATTGTATTTCGGTGAAACACCGTAGTTGATGTTTACGACTGCAATTCCAAGCTTTGCCATCCATGTTGCAAGGCCCTCACGGCAATACTTGTCGCCGGCAGTAAATCCGCCTCCGTGGATATAAAACATGACCGGTTGCGGCTTTTTACTCGGAATTCTGTAAATATCAAGCTTACATTGCTTTTTATCTGTTTTTGAATAACGAATATTTCTCTTTATCTTTACAACCTTTTCTCTGTCATAAAGCATCTCATGTTTGTTTTGCGGAATATATGTAACAATATCCACAGCTCTGAATACGATTTGTGCAAGTGTTGGCATAAAATTATCCCCTTTTTGTAATAAATTTTCATAATCACATGGCAAGTATTATACACGCAATTACATTTAAAAACAAGGGATATACCACGGGTAAAGAACTTGAAGCATTATTCCCGATTACATTTGAAAAGATTTTATAACCTTATACCAATTGTTTCTTAACTGTAACTAAAAAACCATCCGCAGTAATGCTGCGGATGGCTTTTAGTTTCTGTACTTCAGCTGTTTTCCGTAAATCATTTCCGGCTTCTGCATGTCATTCTTTTTACTTTGCAACCGATCCGCAATTTCTGAGTAGTACAAATAAGTACAGGAATCAAAATGCAAGCAAAAAGAGTGCAAATTTAATATGGAAAGCTCAATCAAAACAATCAGCTCTATCGTAAAAAGCCGATTTGATGTCACTGTATGAATACCCAAGTCTGACAAGAGCATTGAAAGTTCTGTTTCTCATCGTTTCATTTGTAAGATCAATATTTTTATACTTCGTGTCAAGAAGTTCATTTATAAATGCCTTAGTGTCAATTTCAACAGAGTCCATAACCTCAGTTACAATTTCACGCGGTATTCCTTTTGCGAACAATGCCGCGCGCAGCCCCGACGGGGCGGGATGTTTGTTGCGTATAAGCTCTTCGGCGTATGCGAAAGCAAAGCGGCGGTCGTCAAGAAATCCGTGCTCCTCAAGCTTTGCGCAAACATCCTCGACCTGCGGTCTTTTGTCAAAACCACACTTTTTAAGAAGTTTATCGGTAAGTTCCCGCTTTGAATGATCACGCATGGCAAGCAGGTCGAGCGCGCGGTCATACAATTTATCAAACTCCAGTTTGTTTAAGAGTAACTGCAATTCATCTTCGGATATCTCATCACCGTTTGCGAATCCGATTGCAGACCATGAATGAAGTGTCGTTGTCACGGTATACTCATCATCAAGCAGGATATGGACTTTATTTCCGCGCCCCTGTTTTACTTTTATAATCATTTTATTCACCGTTCATTTAGGGTTTAAGTAAATAATTTTCAACGCCGAAAGTAATTCTTAAGTAAAAGATCAATCATCAACGGTTATGTCGAGCTTTGCTTTTGCGGATTCTGCCGTGGTATGTACAGGCGCTTCCGCAGTTATGTCGGTTGCCGGTGCATTTACAGGTGTGCTGTGCATCTGTCCGCCCTTATAAGAAGCTTTCATCTGATTTGAAAGTTCGGATACACGTTCCTTTACCTGCTTTTCAACTTCTGCCATAAAGTCAGGATTTTCAAGAAGGTACTTCTTGACATTTTCCCTACCCTGACCAAGTCTCTGATCACCGTATGAGAACCATGCCCCGCTCTTGTGAATGATGTCAAGATTTACTGCTGCGTCAAGGATTTCCCCCTCTTTTGCGATGCCGCGACCGTAAATGATGTCAAACTCCGCCTCTTTGAACGGAGGTGCAACTTTATTCTTTACTATTTTCGCCCTCGTTCTGGAACCGATGAACTCACTTCCGGAAGCTTTAAGCTGTTCAATCTTACGTACGTCAATACGCATGGAAGCATAAAACTTGAGAGCACGTCCGCCGGTAGTAACCTCAGGATTTCCGTAGACGACGCCGACTTTTTCACGAAGCTGATTGATGAAAATAATTATACAGTTTGACTTGGCAACCGCGCCCGCAAGCTTACGAAGCGCCTGAGACATAAGTCTTGCATGAAGTCCGACATGAGAATCACCCATCTCACCATCGATCTCTGCCTTCGGAACAAGAGCGGCAACAGAGTCAACAACAAGAATATCAATAGCTCCGGAGCGAACCAGTGATTCAGCTATTTCAAGTGCCTGTTCACCGTTGTCGGGCTGTGATACGAGAAGCGAGTCAACGTCAACACCGAGATTTGCCGCATAAACCGGATCGAGTGCATGTTCGGCATCTATGAAAGCTGCTTCACCGCCTATTTTCTGTGCCTCAGCTACGGCATGAAGGGCGAGTGTCGTTTTACCTGAGGATTCCGGGCCGTAAATTTCAACTATTCTTCCCCTCGGCAATCCACCTATGCCGGTAGCAATGTCGAGCGTAAATGAACCGGTAGAAATAGCTTCAACATTCATTGAAGAGTTCTGACCGAGTCTCATGATAGCACCCTTGCCGTACTGTCTTTCAATCTGAGCAATTGCAGTTTCGAGAGCCTTATTTTTATCAGCCAATTTAATTCCTCCTATGATAAACGCAGCCGAACAAGCTGCGCACAAATGTTCTGTTACGAAAACATTATAGCCCATACAACCGACAAAATCAACTACTTTTTAAAACATACTCACGAACTGTACGAAAAATGGGACAAAAGGTTCCAATGCGCAGTATCATTAAGATTTACGGCCCTTTTACGTCTTCATTATTGGAATTAATTCCGATGCAATCCGAATTTTTGTTCGTTCTTGTTCGAGAGGAAAGGCCGCACCGATATCACATCAAAAAATTTTGTCAGGTAAATTGCAGTCAGAACAAAAATAGTATTTATAAAAAAAACTCTTGCATTTTGCACTGTATTTTGTTAAACTAACTCTGTTGCATTTGAGCGGCGTAGCCGCAAAAGCTTAAAGGAGGTGCCGACACATGGCAAAATGCGAATTCTGCGGTAAGGATGTTTCCTTCGGAATTGCTGTATCCCACTCACACAGACGTTCTAACAGAACATGGAAGCCAAACGTAAAAAGAGTTAAAGCTGTTGTTAACGGAACTCCGAAGAGAGTATATGTTTGCACACGTTGCCTTCGTTCAGGAAAGGTTCAGCGCGCAGTTTAATTAACGCTAAAAAGAAGCTGCAGTATGCAGCTTCTTGTATACAGCGGAATTGTGTAACGGTAGCACGACAGACTCTGACTCTGTTTGTTGGGGTTCGAATCCCTATTCCGCTGCCATAAGACCTCGGATCATGTTTGTTCCGAGGTCTTTTTTTATTTCATTAGAATATTTTAGAGTCCGCTCCGTCTCCAAAACAAGTCTTGTATTTTTACACAAAAAAATCATCATATGTTAGTAATTTTTATAAATATCTGACTATTTTTTTGTCCTTTTTGCCAGTATCCGACCGATTTGTAAAATGCTATAATGAGTAGTGTATGTTATACACAAGCACAGAAATGAAATCAGGTGACACTCTTTATGGAAATGGTTTTAAATGCCGAGTTGAACGCGGTATGTATTGCGATAATGACGCTCATAATGGTTACGAACTGGAGAAGTGAAAAGGAGATTAAGAGAAGCAACTACTTAACCATCGTTTTATTTTCCCAAATTCTCCTTTTGGCAATGGACTTCTTCTGGTCATTTGTCGACGGATACAATAACATACCGAGATCATTAAACTATGTTCTTGACTCAGCATATTTTGTTATGTCCGGTATCGGTATGTATTTTTGGATTCTTTATTCGGAAGTACTTCTCGGAACAAATTTTTTCAAGAAAAAGTTTACCAAATTTCTCTTTTCGATTCCGGTTATTGTTCTCATAATCCTTTCCCTTACGGCAAGTTGGAATCACCTTTTGTTCTATGTAGATGAGAACAACATTTATCAACACGGCATTTTGTATCCGCTCCAGCCTATAATTGCCTTTGTATACATAGGTTTTGCGTCTTTAAGGGCTTTGTGCGAGGGATTCAAAGAGAAAGTAAGAGCAAACCGTACCAGGGACTTTGCACTGGCGTTTTTTGCAATTCCGCCGATTGTCACGTTGTGTCTTGAGGTATTTTTAGACGGAATTCCGATGCTATGTGCGGGATTAACCTTCTCACTCTTATATCTTTTCCTGACAACACAAAGAGAAACAAACGAAAACCAAATGGAAATCATAGATGCATTGACGTCCGACTATGAAAGCATCATGCTTGTGGATTTGTCAAACGGAAAAATTAAAGACTACAGAGCCAACAATGCAGTAAGCGAAATTGATACCATATATGCAGACACAAAAGACTATTCGGAGAGAATCATGAAATTCTCCGAAATGATCATACACCCGGATGATAAGGCTGATTTCTACTCAAAAATGTCCCTTCACAATATCATTTATGAACTTGAAAGAAATCAACACTACATAATAAATACCAGAGTTTGCGGACCGGATGGACCTCTTTATTATCAAGTTAAAGTTGTTGCCGGTGAAAACTTTGGCGACACAAAACTTGCAATATTGGGTCTTCGAAACACAGACGAACTCACAAAACGTGAACTTGAGCAGTGTATGCTTCTTGACGAAGCCCGCACGAACGCACAGGCCGCTAATGATGCAAAGAGCCGTTTCCTTTTCAACATGTCACACGACATACGAACACCGATGAACGCAATCATAGGATTTACATCGCTTGCACTTCGTCATACGGATGATAAGGACAGCGTAAAACATTATCTTGAAAAAATAGAATTTTCAAGCAGTCATTTGTTAAAACTCATAAATGACATCCTCGACATGTCAACCATAGAAAACGGAAGTGTGTATATTGAAGAAGTTCCCGCAAATGTTCACGAGTGCGGAGACGCCATAGATATCATGGTCTCAGATATCGCCAAGAATAAAAACATTGAATTATCAATAAACTATGAGAAAATAAAAAATGAAAATGTAATGGCTGACAAACTTCATATACATCAGGTTGTCCTAAACATCATAAGCAACTCGCTTAAGTACACGGATGAAGGCGGAAAAGTCACTGTCACAATAAGAGAAAAGCCATGCTTTACACCCGGATACGGAAATTATGAACTTGAAGTTACTGATACCGGAATAGGAATAAGCGAGGCCTTCCTTAAGCATATCTTTGAAAATTTCGAACGTGAGCGTTCTTCTGCCGTCACCGGCATTGAAGGTACAGGCCTTGGTCTTCCGATAACAAAGAAACTCATAGATCTTATGAACGGTACCATAGACATAAAGAGCGAAGTGGGAGTCGGCACAACTGTTACTGTAGCGGCAACACTAAAACTTCAAGACGGGCAAAATAAAGTTCCCGATTCAAAGAAAAAAGAGAGAATTCGTGACCTTCGAGACAGGCGCGTTCTCGTAGTTGATGACAATGATGACAACAGAGAAATCATCACGGCATTATTAAAAGACGAAGGCATGATTGTTGATGAGGCACGCGACGGAATAGAAGCTGTCGATAAAATCAAAAATTCCGACCCGGGAGATTTTGACCTCATCCTTATGGATATCGTCATGCCGAATCTCGACGGATATGAAGCCACAAAAATCATACGTCATCTCAGACGCAAGTCACTTACAACCGTACCTATAATAGCAATGACGGCAAATGCCTTTGATGACGACAAGAAAAAAGAGATTGCATGCGGAATGAATGCACATCTCACAAAACCGATAGATACCGAAACACTTCTCAACACAGTTGAGAGATACGCAAAGAAATTCTAAATATCAAAAAAGAGAGATGCAGCTCAAAACGAGCTGCATCTCTCTTTATGTGTTCTCCTCAAAGCTTTGATCTTATTATCTTTCCGCTCGTCGTTTTCGGAAGTTCGTCTTTAAATACAACTATACGCGGATACTTATAAGGAGCGGTTTTCTTCTTAACATACTGTTGGATTTCCTTTTTAAGGTCATCTGTAGGCTCTGTTCCCTTTACAAGTACTATAGAGGCCTTTACTACCTGGCCGCGAACCTCGTCGGGAGCTGCGGATACACCGCACTCAAGAACATAGGGAAGCTCCATAATAACGTTTTCAATTTCAAAAGGTCCTATGCGGTATCCGGATGACTTGATAACGTCGTCTGCACGACCTACATACCAGAAGAACCCGTCCTCATCCTTCCACGCGAGGTCACCTGTGTGGTAAAATCCGTCGTGCCATACCTCCGCGGATTTTTCAGGGCCGCGGTAGTAGCACATAAACAGGCCGGACGGCGCACCGTCTTTAACGTTTATAACTATTTCTCCCGGTTCACCCGGCTCAACCTCTTTGCCATCATGGTCAATAAGTTTTACATCGTATATTGGAATCGGCTTACCCATAGAACCGATCTTGTGGTCAGCACCTACAAGATTTCCGATTATAAGCGTACTTTCAGACTGTCCGAAGCCCTCCATAACCTTAAGACCGGTGAGCTTTTCGAGTTGGTTAAATACCTCGGGGTTAAGTGCTTCACCGGCAGTTGTGGCATGCTCAACTGATGAGAGATCATACTTTGTGAGATCTTCCTTTATCATCATACGGTACATTGTCGGAGGTGCGCAGAAAGTGGTTATGTGATATTTCGCAAACAGCGGAAGTATATCATCCGCATGGAATCTGTCAAAATCATATACAAAGGTTGCGGCCTCGGCAAACCACTGTCCGTAAAGCTTACCCCAAAGAGCCTTAGCCCAGCCCGTATCCGAAATAGTGAGATGAAGTCCGTCAGGGTCAACACAGTGCCAGTATTTCGCCGTTATGAAATGACCGAACGGGTACTTGTAATTGTGAAGGGCCATCTTCGGATATCCGGATGTACCGCTTGTGAAGAACATGAGCATCGGGTCATCACCCTTCGGCGAATCCGCCTGTCTCTCATATACATTGCTGTAAAGCATCCATTCTTCATCAAAGTTGTGCCAACCGTCACGTGCACCGTTTGCGCTTATTTTTATTTCAAGTGACGGACAATTTTCCGCAGCAAGATCAACTTGATTTGCAACTTCACCGTCGGCAGTACAGATTATTGCTTTTACATCCGCCGCTTTGAATCTGTACTCAAGGTCATAATCCTTAAGCTGGTTCATCGCCGGAATAGCAATAGCGCCAATCTTATGAAGAGCGATTATTGCAGGCCAGAATTGATAATTTCTCTTGAGTATGAGCATTACCTTATCGAAGCGTTTTATACCGAGACTTGTGAAATAATTCGCTGCTTTGTTTGAAAGTTCCGACATATCTTTGAAGGTGAATCGTCTCTCGTTTTTGTCGGTATCAAGGTGGAGCATTGCAAGTTTGTCGGGCTTTGTGCGTGCAAGCTCGTCAACAACATCAAATGCGAAGTTGAAATTTTCGGGGTTAATAAAATCAACTTTTGTCGGTGTTCCCTTTTCATTTTTCTCAACGTGTATCCATTTACTGTAAACACGCTTTGACTCCTCTTTACCGATACGTCTCGGTGTCTCCCCTGCCGTAGCCTCGGGTGCCATAAGTTCCGGTACAGGCTCGCCGCTTGCGTTGAGAACTATTGCATAGAAAAGACAATCCTCGCCACCGGTTGCAATCATGCCATGAGGTGTATCGGAATCGTAGTATATAGTATCGCCCTCATTAAGAATTGCAGAGTGTTCGCCAACCTGAACCTTCAGTGTGCCTTTTATTACAATGTCAAGCTCCTGACCCTTATGACTCGTAAGCTCAATCGGCTTATTCTGTGCCTCGTCACTGTAGCTTGCAATAACGAAAAGCGGCTCTGAAATTCTGTTCTTAAAGGATGCAGCCATATTGTAATACGTCATGCCGTGTGCTTTCTGAATCTCCTGTCCGTCACCCTTCCTTGTAACAACAACCTTTGCAAGATTCGGCGACTGACCCTCGATGATATCCGTAACATCTACTCCAAAAGCAAGACCGCATCTGTAGATAAAAGCAAAGTTTAAATCCATCTCTCCGCTCTCACAGGCGATGTATTCTTCTTCGGAAACACCGGTCTGTTCTGCCATATATGCGGTTGAAAAATTTTCAATTTCACGAAGCTCGCGGATTCTGCGTGCCATTTCCTGAATCTTGTAATCAAGCGATGTAATATTCTGCATACGAATTCCTCCTTTTATTTCTACACCCGGACAAATAAAAAACTCGTCTCAAAGTGTAATTACTTTGAGACGAGTCACAAATCTTAAAGTTTGCGTACCCGCGGTACCACTCAAATTGCTGTGTATAAAACACAACCACCTTCAGGCTCTGACAAGCCCTATGCACTTACGTAGCCTGCACGGAAGAGTTCTACTGAGCATTTGCCTTTCTTCTCTCCGACTCTGGAGCTACAAACAAAGAATTTCACTACCGATTCACACCAACCACCGGCTCTCTGTACAGTGAAGAGTCCCTTGCCCTCTCCGTCAATGTCTTTGGTTTAAATTGTATGATAAGTTTATACACCAATTTTTCGCTTGTGTCAAGAAAATTTTCTTTTTGTTATTTTTCAGGATGCTCAAGTTCCCGACAATGAGGGCAATCGGATATTCCTTTACTCGTCGGGTCAACAAGTACGCCGAGAGCGGTAAGTGCAGTTATCACCGCGGTTTTCAGCACCACGCACGAATTTAAAGTCGCTAAAGAAATCGGCAAATATGCCGCTGCCACCATCAGTGCCGCAATTGCAAGCGCGTTCGGTATCAAGGACAGAGGAGCAAAGACGAAGACAGACGAAAATGCCATATACAGAATCCAAGCCGGTGCCTTTAAAGACCATTCATTCCAGGTCTCTTGACCTTACATATAAGAATGCTATCATTATGAAAAAAGCATATCCTGTAATTCTGACGCCGGCAAGAGATGGTTTTACCGTGTATATTCCGGATTTTCAGATAAATACTCAAGGTAAAAATCTTGCCGAGGCGCTTGAAATGGCGCGTGATGCAATCGGACTTGTCGGTATTGATATGGAGGATGACGGAATTGAACCACCGATTCAATCGGACATAAAAGACATAAAAACGAAAAATGACGAAATAGCAAGCCTTGTCGATGTAGACTTTACCGAATACAGACGTAAAAACGAACTTAAAACAGTGAAGAAAAACTGCACATTGCCATCCTGGCTCTGTTTTGAAGCAGAAAAAGCACATATCAATTTTTCACAAGTTCTTCAAAACGCTTTAAAAAAAGAGCTCGGCATTATATGATTTCAAAAAATAAAAAATCAGGATTCATAACATATGAGTCCTGATTTTTCATTTTAATAATTATCACAATCCCAAAAACGAGAGCAACTTTTTTGTTGCTGTGCCATCCGGTGTGTCAAAATTAAACGCCTTGAATTTTTTGAGTTTATCAGTATTTTCAGCTGATATAAAATCTCCGTTTTCAAGAATTTTCAAAAGCTCCTCCCTTGTTTTTGCAACGGGGCCCGGAACATATGACATGTAATCAAAATAGAAGCTACGGGTGTCTTCATACGAGTCAAGATCAAACGCATAAAAAACTGTCGGTTTGTCTGTAAGAGCAAAGTCCATACAGACAGATGAGTAGTCAGTTATAAGCAAGTCCGCAACAAGGCAAAGTTCATTAATACTCTCGTAATCAGTGGCGTTTACCCCCGCTTTTTTATCTGACAAAGCCTCGTGAATCTGCGGATGAAGTCTTGTAACAACAATTGATTTTTTGTCCGCTTTATTGCAATCTGCCGTTGCAAGAGAATCAAGCCATTTATCAAGAGCGACTTCAACTTCTTTTGCGTCAAAGTTTCTGAATATTTCAAAGTCTCCCGCATCGTCTCGGAAAGTCGGCGCGTACAAAACTACAAACCTGTCTTTAAGTTGCGGATATCTTGCATATACGTTTGCGCGCGAACGGGCGAGGCTTTCGGGATGAAAATAGTAATCCTCATTCGGAGTTCCTGTTGTGATAATTTTTTGCTCATCAACACCAAAGGCTTCGGCGTATATACCGCCGACGCCCTTTGATGAGCAAACAACATACGAAAGCCGTTCGTTCGCCGCGCTTTCCCGCTCGCGAATTTTTTCGGGTTGTCTTATAGACAATCCGAACTTTTTAAAGGCTCCCTGACCGTGCCAAAGCTGAATTATCTTTGTCTCCTTTGCGGGATGAGCCTTCGCGAGCGGCATAAAGTTGTCATTGAGAAAGATATACGCACTGCGCCCGAGACGAAAGGCATCTGCGGTAAGTGCTTTCAAAGCAGTACTTTTTTTGAACATATCCTTACGGTCAATCTTCAAAATCTCATAAGTGCCATAGTCCTCATCAAGTACTTTTAAGACTTCACCGAGTCCGTCTTTGAAGTTTGCATTGTGCATGGAAACAAGTGCTATTCTCTCTTTCTTGATTCCGCACCTTGCTCCGAGATTAAAGAAAAAGGAGTATACGGAAAACGCAATATCTTTAACACTCATTTTCCGTCACTCCTTTTTGTTATATATAACTCTTTTTGGTGATTTTTATTTTTCTGCTCAAGTTCGTTTTCCGTGCATTCGTCACTTATTCCAGTGAAGAACCGTTTTACCTATGCGGTGGTTAAGGTCGGCATCAAATGCCTTATGTATGTCCGGGATATTCCGAACATCAAATACATCGCCGATAAGGTTTTCAAAGTACCCGGCAGATGTTTTTTCCTTTGCGAGAAAATCAACAGTCTTTACGAAGTCCTCTCTGCCCGAGCGTGAGGAACCGTAAAGTCTAAGTCCTTTTTCGAGAATCATTCGTGTGTTTATGGCAACATTGTTTTCCGAAACACCGGTAAGAGCCATTGTTCCCTCGGGATTGATATGGTCAATCATCTGGTTTATTGCAAACTCGGCACCGGGTCCTCCCACGCACTCAAAGCAGTGATCAAGAAGCAGATCGCTTGGTATGTCATCAATGTGCATGGTCTCATGTACAAATGAAAAATACGAGAGCTTATCATGATTGCGGCCGAAAACATATACTTCCATGTCCGGGTAGAGAGTTGTAAGAAGAACCGCGGTTATAAATCCGAGATTTCCGTCTCCCCACACTCCGACCGAGTTTCTTCTTTGATGAGCAATCTTGTCGAATCTTGAGATAACATGCATGGAAACGGATATAAGCTCCGTAAACGCCGCAACGTCAGGATTTACGGAGTCATCAAGTTTTACAAGCCTGTCCGCAGGCATTTGCACATAGTCCTGTAAAAATCCGTCAAAACCGCTTGAGCGGAACTTACTCGAAAATCTGTAGTTTTCCGCAATTATGTCATCGCTTTGTGTCGGCGTATTCGGAATAGCTATAACACGGTCGCCGGGCCTAAACAACCCGTCCCTGTCGTAAACGACTTCCGCCATACACTCATGGATTAAAGCCATGGGAAGTTTCTTTTTCAGTACAGCCTTTGATCTTGCGCCCTGATAATAACGTTGGTCGGCTTTACATATGGAGAGGTGCGACGGTCTTACTATGACACCGGGCTTCGCAATATCTATCTCGTCATACGTAACCTCAATCATGCGCGGCGCCGTAAGCTGATATATGGAATTAATCATTTATCGAGTTCCCCTTCCAGCATTGTTGCTGCAACCTTAAGGTCAAAAGGATATGTAATCTTCATGTTTGAGACTTCACCTTCAACAAGATGAACAGGCTCACCTTTCATGGCAAATATCTTACAAGCATCCGTGAGAATTGATTTTTCCTCATCCGTAAGGCTGTCGTAAAGTTCTTTGAGTTTCTTTGCCTTGAAGCTCTGCGGTGTCTGTCCCTGGAAAAGTGTTGCACGATTCGGAATCTGACTTATTATCTCGCCGTCAAGACTTTCAACTATTGTATCGGTAGCGGGAACAACGGTATCACAAGCACCGTATTTCTTTGCAGCTTCGATATTTTCCTCAATAATTCTGTGAGTTACAAACGGGCGTACAGCGTCATGCGTGACTATTATGGTGTCATCATCGAGTCCGTATTTTTCATCTATGAATTTAATCGCATTGTTAAGAGTCTCGTTGCGTGTAGACCCGCCGGCGATAACTGTTACCCTGTCTGTCTCACCCATTGTTTTCTTTATCATGTTTGCAGTATGCGCAACCCATGATTCCGGTGTTAAAACTATAATATGTTCAAACTGAGCATTTACGAAAAACTTCTCTATGGTATGAATAATTATAGGCTGTTTGCCAAGCATGAGATACTGCTTCGGGGTGTCCGAATTGCCCATTCTGGAGCCTATTCCGCCTGCTAATACTACTGCAAAATTCATTTAAAAAATCCTCCATTTGAGATAGAACTTAATCATTGATTCTATGTGTATCTTTTTAAGTTTGAAATTCCTTTTTGAGTCGCGCGCCCACACATGATATACAATTGCATCAGGAAAGAACAGGACCTTTCCGCGCCTGTTCATCTCACGAGTTATGTCGCAATCCTCAAAATACATAAAGTAGCGTTCATCAAATCCGCTTACTTCTCTGAAAGCCGATGTTCTGAAGAACATAAAGCATCCCGTTGCATTTTTTATCGGGAACGGCTTTGTGTAGTCCTCATCAAGCATTGCATACCACCGAAGAAGCCTTGACGGCTCATCTTTGCGGCGCAAACGGCTCGACAGAAGATAGATAAAATGCGGTGTGCGCTTTCCGAGAATCTGGTCACGTCCGTCCGGAAAACATATACGCGGTGAAAGCTGGATCACATCCGCATTTTTCGGATTTTCCATAAACGTTACCATTTTTTCAATTATGTCGTCCTCTATAACAACATCCGGATTGATCACGCAGTGGTAATCCGACGGAAAATCCGACTCCATCACACCGAGCATTTTGTTATGCGCCGCGCCGAATCCGATATTTTTACCTCTTTCCATGAGGAAGAACTTTCCGCTGTATACAGGATTTTTTTCAAATTTATCTTTAAGAAGTTCAACAGTTCCGTCCGTTGAACCGTTATCAACAACATAAAGTCTGAAATCAATACCGGGACTTTTTACGCTGTCAAGAAGAGTGCCTGCCGCTTTTTCAATGTATTTTACATTGTTAAATGTTACAATGCACGCCGAAACTTTTATTTTATCCAAAATCAAGGCTCCTTCTGATTCATCAAACAAACGGACGAGCCGTTTATTTAAAGAGTGTTTTTATAATTATACTGCAACGCCAGCGTATTTTATCACTCAATTTTGTTTGTCCCCCGGTTACATTGTCACCGTGCTGCCTGTAATAAATGTACGGTGTATTTAAAAATACAACTCGTCTGCCGTTTCGTTTCGCGTATTTTTCGGCAGTGAGACCAATATACTGGTCATGCATGGGAAGTCCATCCGGGAAGGGCAGAATCTCTTCTTTGAGACACGAGTCAAATGCCATACAACAACCCATATACGAATTTTTCATTACGTTCGAAAAGTATCCCTTCCTTGAGCCGTGCTTTTCAAAAAAGGACTTTTCCGTAATGACCAGATTTTCATCGGTTACAGATGCATTGTGAAGCACGAGAACCGCCCCGTCTTTCATCTCACGGGTTATGGCACGAACCTTGTCGGGCATCCATACATCGTCCTGATCAGAGAGAAAAATTATGTCTCCGGTTGTTTTTGAAATGGCGTATTCAAAGTTCTTTATGACGCCTTTTCCGGGACCTTCAAAGTAATGTATCCTGCTGTCAGACACGGCCATTGTCCGCACAATACGCTCTGTTTCTCCGCCGGGATTGTCGTCGGACACTATAACCTCATCATCGGAGCGCAGCTGTCTCAGTATGGAGCCCAGCTGTTCTTCAATGTATTTTTCACCGTTATACGCGGCAAGTGCAACCGAAACCTTCAAGCTTTCACCTCATTGTCCGTTAACAAAGTACTCAATATTTTATCACATAAATATGATATTTACAACAAATGTAATGATTCGTATAATATTTATCGGATTAATAAATCTCTTGAGGAGGAGATAATATGGCAAACAACAACTACCCAAACATTTTTGTACACGGATTTTTCGGATGGGGTGAAGGTGATCTTTTAAACAAAATTCTCCCATACTTCGGAGGATTCGGCGCTATAGGAAACAAAGGTATTGATAAGTACCTCACAGAGCTCGGTTATGAAAGCTATTCTCCGGCCCTTGGACCGTGGACAACCTCATGGGACCGTGCGTGTGAGCTTTGGGCTATAATCAACGGCGGAACCGTTGATTACGGAAAAGTTCATTCCGAGAAATACGGACACGCACGTTTCGGACGTACATATCCCGGACTTATTCCCGACTGGGGAACAGGCAAGGGCCACGAAAAAATAAATATCATCGGACATTCATTCGGCGGTCCTACCGTTATAGCATTTACATCTCTTATGGAGCAAGGCTCGGAGGAAGAGAGAAACGGAACACCGTCTGATGACCTTTCACCGTTCTTCAAAGGCGGACACGGCCATATGGTTCACACCGCAACAACGCTCTCCGGAACCAACAACGGCACTACTCTTGCAAGTGCCGCAAAAGCACTTCACGTTGACAAAGCTGTAAATTGGCTCCTCTACGGTGCAACAACCATGATCGGTGAGTCAAAGGTTCAGAAGGTATGGGATATGTACATGGATCAGTGGGGTCTTTCAAACAACCCGCGCGACCTTGGCACCACCAAGCTTATGAGCCCGCGTGCAAAAAAGGATGTTGTAAATCACATAAACAGCCTTGGTGCCGACAACATCATGGATGAGATGACTGTAGAGCACTGGGCAGAGTGCAATAAAAATTATGTTACATCGCCGTCTATGTACTACTTTGCAAGACGTGCATGCCGTTCTCACGAAGTGTTCGGCACAAAGTTCCAGCTTATGGATCTTAAGAGTTTCCCGATTGCACATATCGGCGCTCTTCTCACAGGTGTTTACAACTCCCCGACACTCAAAAGAAAATACGGAGTTGATTCCACATGGTACGCAAATGACGGTGCTGTAAATGTACCCGCACAAGACGCACCTATCGGGAAACCGGCAGACACATGGGAGCCGGACAAAAAGATTGAACCGGGTGTATGGTATAACATGCCGGTTGAGTACAAGGATCACTTCTCATGGATGGGCATGCTTGAGGACCGTTCCGTTTACAAGCTTTACTACCTAGACATGGTAAAGAGCTTCGGAGAACTTCCGGACGTAAAATAAGATAAAGCAAAACAAAGAAACTCTCCTTTTGGGGTCACTTAAGATGAAGTCCCAAGGGGAGAGTTTTGTGCTGATATTGTTGTCACTGTTTATACTCATCGACAAAAAGGTCTATAGCCTCAGTATAGCCTTTAAAGCCATGACCCTTTATAGTTGCGAAACACGCGGCCGATATATATGAAACACGTCTGAATTCCTCTCGCTCATCAATATCCGAGATGTGTACCTCAACAGCCGGAATCGAAACCGCCTTTAAAGCGTCAAGGATTGCTACGCTTGTGTGTGTATACGCACCGGGATTGATGATTATACCGTCCGTTTTGTCATATGCAGCCTGAATTTTATCCACAAGGTCACCTTCGTGATTCGATTGGAAGAATTCAACCTCGATGTCCTTTGCACTGCAGTATTTCCGAATATACTCAACAAGATCGTCATACGTATCCGTTCCGTAAACCTTTGGCTCACGCACTCCGAGCATGTTGAGATTCGGTCCGTTTATAACAAGTATTTTCATTATTTTTCACGCCTTCTCAATATATCTATTGTGAACATTATAACAAATATGATACAATGATACCAGTTCATTTTGCACGTAAAATAAAACAGGAGGATTTTTCAAAATGGGATTTTATCAGTACAAAAAAATCGGAAAAGGTACTTCTAACATAAATGAGTACATGGTTTCCGAGTTTCTCTTTGAGGGAAAGAAAAAAGTGCTTCTTATGGACACCGGTATGGATTTCTTCAACCTCAAAAGATTTGTAAAGAGCAAAACAAATAAGGAAATCATGGTTGTAAACTCGCACTTCCACCCGGATCATTCAAACGGAAATCACAAGTGGGACAAAGTTTTCATCGGAGAAAAGGATGTTCCCACATTTACGACAAACGATGTTTATTTCAAGCTTGTTGACGACATTGAGTCCGCGGTTTATGAAAAATATCCAAAGGCAAAGCTTCTTAAACCGATTATCAAAAAAGCACTTCATACGAAAAAGGGCAGAACAAAATATATCCCGCTTCACGACGGCGAAAAAATCGACCTCGGAGACAGAACGCTTGTTGTAAAAGATTTCCCCGGACATACGCCCGGTTCCATAACGCTTCTCGACCAAAAGCAAAAGACGATATATGCCGGTGACGCATGCAACATGGGTACATGGATGTTCACAAACCCCGGTTGCACTCTTCACACATATGCAAACACTGCCAGAAGTTATTACGGTGACGTTAAAAAATCCGGTTACAAAAAGCTCTACGGCTCACACGTTCCTTTCCCGAACAGAATAAGTTTTATCAAGGACTATGCAAACTGGGTAGACAAACTCACACCTGAAAAGGCTGTTGTAAAATTCGACATCCCGGGTGCTCCGAGCAAACTCTGCATTGGAATGAGACCGTCACTTAAACACCTTATGTTCACATGCTTCTATTTTGAGCATCAGTGTGATTGATTTTCACACATATTTTTAAAAACAGCCTTTAACGGAAGTGGGTATAAAATGTCAAAGGAAAAAAGCATCCAAAAAGAAACAAAACTTTCGGCAAAAGAAAAACTTCACAATTTCGATGACAGATTTTTTGAAATAAACGACGACAACCATTTGAGCGGGTACGAAGTATTCTATATCTTCATGATATGTAACGTAATAGGCTATTGTGTGGAAATGGTATGGTGTTTCCTAAAGCACGGATACTGGGAAAGCCGTCAGTCACTTGTTTTCGGGCCGTTCGGTCTTGCATATGGGCTTGGAGGAATTGTACTTTCCTACATCCTTCACAAAGACATTGACAGACCTTGGTGGTATATATTCATAAAATCATGGTTTTGGGGCACTGTTTCAGAGTACATATCATCCCTTGGCGAGGAAATCGTTTTCGGCCATGTTTCATGGGACTACAGCCAAATGCCGCTGAACATAAACGGGCGCGTGTGCTTCCTCTATTCTCTGTTTTGGGGACTTCTCGGACTTGTATGGTGTAAACTCATATATCCGAGTTTTATAAAATTCATCCACAAGATACCCATACGCCCCGGAAAAATTATCTTCTGGATTCTTTTCCTATTTATGCTTGTAGATATCGTGCTTTCCGCCGAAGCGGTAAATCGCTACAATCAGCGCCATGACGGAATCCCCGCAAGCAGCAAAATAGACGTCTTTATGGATGAACACTTCACGGATGAATTCCTGCAAAAGGTCTACGCCAATGCAATGGAAGTTGACGAACAATAAAGTAAAAGACCCGCACACGCGGGTCTTTTTTAATAGCATTTTCTGCCTTAAAGACATAGCAGGAACCGGCTCATGCAAAACCATGTGAGGGCCTCAACCCATGCTCTCCTGCAAGCACAGATTCTTCATAGGCTTGAAATTAAAAGTAATTTCTAATAATTATTATATGATAAAAAATGAAAATGTAAACATTTTTTCGCTGCTTTGAAAATAAAAAATTTCATCTACAATATGTAGTGTTATCCCTTATCTACAGATACATCGACTATGTTTTTCCATTCTTCGGAAACTCGCATTGCAACAGATCTTTCACACAAATGACTAACCATATCATTCATTTTGACAAGAACAACGCGTTTGTTAAACTCAAGCATTCCAAGTTCAAGATACAACTTTGCAACAAACTCATCAATAAAAGACGAACTGCAAGCTTTGACATCCGAAAAATCCAAGACGATAGGTGATTCAATTCTTTTTATTATGTTTAGTACATCATTTCTAAGAAGTCTTCCGGCATTTCTGGTTCCCGTTCCCGTAGCATTTTCAAAAACATTATAATGATAACAATTATCAACGCCCCACATATCATCTATCCTTAAGTCTGTAATTTCGAATTTGGGCCAACTTCTAAGCACCTTTTTAATATCAATTTTCTTGTCAAGATTAATTTCAAAATCAACAATAGTGCCGGGATATTCTTTACATAAAATAGGCAAATTTTCACTTTTTTTCATTTCCGATTTATCGAGCATCATATAGGCACCGTCAGAGGTTATAGTAAGCCAACCATTGTTATCGTTGATCATCTGATAAAGTCCGAACAAACCATTTCCCTGACCCTCGCCGTCTCCTACGCCTTCTTGCACCGCAAGTGTGATTGCATCAAGCTTGGATTTGGGGCGGTGTTTTTCACTGGCTTGAAGTGAATTATATATACCAATACCACAATCACAAACACATATAGCAAGATTTTTCTTTTTTCTGTGAAACTGTGCCATGATATATCCATAGTTTTTTCCGCTATGCACAAGAACATTGTCCATAACTTCATTTATACACCATATAAGAGCGTCAAGCACACCTTGTTCACATGCAACATCTTTACTGACATAATTAACAATCGACTGAACAATATCTCCAACTTGGCTACCCTCATCGGAATACATAATCACCTTGTCAAACAAATCATCTCTTCTATTTGATCCGTTTTTATCAAAAATGGAAGGATTTAAAAATGAGCATCTTTCCAAATAGGGTGGAAGATTACACAAGTTAATATCTATACCACACAATTCATGAATATTATTTATAAAAACAGAAATTGGTAGACAGGCATCCGGAAAAACAGGAGTTTTATCGCCATAAATAAAATTTACTTCCAGTGATTTATAGCCACGTTTTATTGCCGAATTAACTGCTCTGACAAATTCACTTACACAGGAAGGATGATTAAGTTTACGCACTGTAATTATTTCATTTTTTCGAGAAACATTTTTCTCTTTCTTCTTTCCGCTCACCTTTTAATCTGCTCCTTTAATATCGCCTCAAATTCATGAATATTTCTTAAATTTCCACTTAAGCTGTTCAAGAGAGACGGCAAGATGTGCGTCAAATTCCTTTGCCCCTATTGCTGCCTTAAGGAAGCTATACTCACTCTTTGAAGATGTTATATGCGGTACTTTTACCGCGCCGGCGTCTGTGCCGAGACCTATCATGCCGCCGAGGTACCATACCCTGCTTATGTTTTTCACATGGTTTGCAACAATGAGCTTCAGTACATTGTCGTCAAACATGCCTGTGCCGATGAGATTTGCAACAGGTGTTATGGTAGGAATCCATACAGTGTCGGAGCTTGCAAGTAAATCCACACATTCGTCATCCATATAGTACCCATGCTCGATACTGTCAACACCCGCATCAAGCGCTGCTTTTATATTTGCAGCCCCGTTACAATGTGCCATGACGGCAAACCCTTTTTCATGAGCATAGGAAACCATTTGTAAAATTTCTTCTGCGGCAAGGCCTCCGGTCTCGCCGCATTTTTCGTATATAGAGGCAATGTAACCGTTCTTTTCAACCTTTTCATGCTCACTCTCATATATGTCATTACTCTCATGACTATGAGTCTCATGTGAGTGTTCGTGGTTGCAACCGTCGCGGCAAGCTGCTTTTGTAACAGAAATCTTTTTATCTCCGTCCGTCAGCACTCCGTACTGCGAGAAATCCATAATTCCGGAAATGATTATCTTTATAAAATCCGCACCTGAAGATTCTGCCTCATCAACAAGAGCCCTGTATGCGTCCATGTCGTCAAAAGCTTTGCCGAGAAATGAGCCATAATGGCCGTTTTTATGTATGGCAAATACCGGGGTTCTGTAGTCAACTCCACATTTGACGGACAGCTTTTTTGCCCTTAATGAGATACCGCTGCCGTCTCCGCCGTCACGCAGAAAGACTATACCGGAATCAGCATATCCTTTAAGCCTTTCACATATTTTATCATCCGTAATTTCTTTTTCCGGAAGCCCCATATGAATATGGGCATCATAATTAAGACTCATTTTTAAATCTCCGATTAGCATAATAAAATTTTAAAATCAAATCCATTTGCCGAGAATTTTTTTCGGTCGGTGAAGTGAATCCACAACAATATCCTCCCCGAGAAATACTCTGTCCCCGTTTTTTGAAACCTTATTCAAAAAATCCATGCCAAGGTTTTGCTCTATAGTATCATATGCCGCTTTAAGTCTTGCCGGCCTTCGGTGAATCGAATGAGCGTCAGTAGATACTACATGTACAAGATCCCACTTCATTAGCTTTAAAATAAAGGCAGAGGTCTTATCGCCGGCAGATACCGTATTTGCATTGGTCTGTACAACAAGACCCATTTCCACGAGACCGTAAAGTTCTTCCAAGTTGTCAAGCAAATACGGGTAGCGCTCAACGTGCGCCAAAACCGGTGTTATACCCTCGACCTGTAAATCATAAATGACCTCTCGCAAAAACGCCGGTTTTTGCGTAAAGGGCAACTCGAGCAGCATATATGGCGTGTCTGAAAAGCAAAGGTCTTTCGCGGTCTCGCCCTTTACGCCTGTTTGCACAAGAGCCGGCGAAAACTTCACCTCTGCGCCAAGCGAAAAAGAGACCCCCCCATAAGCCTCACTTTGTTCCAATACATTCATAAGCGAATTAAAAGAAGTATCACGTCTTTCGAGGAAAGACCCGATACTCTCTTTTTCGCAAAGGTAATGCGGAGTAAACACAATGTGGTTTACTCCGTTTTCTTTTTCCATCTCAAGAAGACCTAATGAAGTTTCAAGGTCTTTTGCCCCGTCATCCATTTCGGGAAGTATATGACAATGGAGATCAGTCATTACTTTTGCTCCTCATCATCTTTCTTTTTTTCGTAGCCATAACCATAGCCGTATTTGTAGCCGTAATCATAACCGTATCCGTAAGAATAATACCCGGATTTTGCCGATTTTTTAGCTTCAAAACGTGTTATCACCGCACCGAGAATCTTAACATCAACATCCATAAGCTTCTTTTTTGCAACAGCAATCGCATCACGTGATGCAAATTTTGAGCGAACCACGAGGACTGCGCCATCAACATATTTTCCGAGAACGGCGGCATCAGTAACAATCGAAATAGGCGGCGCGTCTACAATAACAAAATCAAATTTTTCTTTAAGTTCCTCAATAACCTTCTGCATTTTTTCCTGTGCAAGCATTTCGGATGGATTCGGAGGTATAACACCCGCCGGAAGAACATATATGCCGAGATCCTCTATCTCTCCGATAGCCTCATCAAGGGTGTTTTTTCCTGAAAGCACGTCCGTAAGTCCTCTCACGTTTCTACCCATGCAAAGATAAGAATGAATAGCAGGTTTTCGAAGGTCACAGTCAAGTAATATTACTTTTTTTCCTTCCGTCGCAAGTGACACGGCAAGGTTTATCGAAACATTGCTTTTGCTCTCTCTGGGCAATGCACTTGTCACAACAAAACTTTTTACATTTTCCGTTGAAGATATAAAGTTTATATTTGTGCGCAGTGACTTATATGCCTCAACATAAGTAAAGGATGTGTCCTCACCCACGGCAAGACGAAGATGTCGCTCAGAGTCTTTTTTACTCTTTTTTCTCGATTTATCCGATACATTCTCATGCTTTTCCTTAAGCTGAGCATAATTGTATTTTTTAAAAGAGGCTTGTTTATCCTTTGCAGGCCCGGCGTTCTCCGTTTTTTTCTTCTCAGAGGGACTTTTTTCTTCTTTGTTGTTTATTATTTGTTTGCTCTTTGCAATCTTCTTTTTTGCTTCTGCCATCAAAAATCCCCTCCTTTATGCTTCAATCTCCGGAATAACTCCGAGTACCGGAATTCCGAGATACTTCTGAATATCGTTATCATCAACAATATAATTCGAGAAGAAATATTTTACGAATATGATTGCGGCACTGACTACGAAACCGGCAAGTGCGGCAACTGCGGTATTTTTCATAAGACTCGGTGAAATAGGCTCATCGGGCTCGTCCACCTGACTTATAACCTTGCAGGAACCGGCCTCAACGGAATCCACGATTACGTCCGGCGACACACGGCTTATTGATCGAACAATACGCGCGGCAACATATGGGTCGGGATCCGTTACCGCAACGCGCATAACCTGAGTATCATCAACAGCCGTTACCGTAACTTTTTTCGAAAGTTCATCATAGTCCATGTCAAGTCCGAGATTGTCTATTACCTGATTTAGGACCGTATTGCTCTTTATGATAATTGCATATGTAGACACAAGATTTTTAGCCGATGTAATGTTGTCGTTTGAAACATAAGAAGTATTATCCTGCTTTGTATTTACTATCATATTTACGGATGCTTCATACTGCGGCGTTATCAAGTACTTCGTTACAAAAAATCCCACAACTCCGAAAAGAATTGTTGCCACAAGAATAAGCACAATATTGTTTCTGAGCAATATAAAGACTTCTCGAAGATCTATTTCTTCGTATTGCCCTTTATTTTTTTCATCCATTGTTTTTCCTCCAGATTAGATGCATATTTAATAAAATACAAATACAAACTTTATTATATCAGTACATGCGCGGTCCTTCAAGCATTTCACAGAACATAAAAAGTCTGTGTGTAGAACCCGACTGTCCGTTAAACGGATAACATGTATATACTATTATTTCATCGCTCGACTCTCTTATAAGACCGGCATCGAACTCAGAAGGAGTCATCACGACTGTTTTGTATACACGATACTTATAGTAACCCCAATCAAGATTAAGCTCAAATATGTCCCCGACCGCAACATCCTTCATCGGAGCAAAATATGTAAGATTGTGCGCAGAAAAAAGCGTTCTTGCTCCAAAGCCGGGAAGTGCGGTTTGTGTAGAAGTGCCAACACCCTTTGACAGACAATATTCATTGTCACCATAGTATATTTTAAGATCATTTATACCAAGACGTCTGCATGAAAAAGTACCGTACCGTCTGTTTTGCTCAGGATGAATAAAAGTCGTGGTTTCATCTTGAACGGTTGTATCTACCGCGGTCGTATTTGAAATTGTCGTATTTGTGCCTCTTACGTGCTTTTGAACGGTATTGTCTGCTGACGATATATTTTCATTCTCATTTTCATTACTTGTTTCGGACTCAGTTGTAGTTTCCGTAGGAAGAGATGTATCCGCAGATGAGCGTGTCGCGGTTTCAACTGCCCCGGGCAATGTCGCACTTGGCGAAGTATCCGTTTTTTCAATCTTAGAAAAAAAAATCACGAAAAGCGAAACAAGTGAAACAATAAGAGCATATATAATTATGTCACGCATATGCTTGTAATTCATTTTTTGATCTCCCTCTTCTCGGCAATGCCCGCAAATGCAACACCGGCAAAAACAACTCCGACAATAAACAGGACACATACAAACGCAAAAAATGTATTTTGAAAACTTAAAAGAACGGATTTCACAATATCATAAACATACCTTGGACTCACATTGACATTCTTATACAATCCGGTTACAGCCGAATAAGTTGGGAATATGCCCACAAAAATTGCCGATGTTAAGAATGAATAAGAAAGATAGTCAAGAGCAGTACGATTGTCATACTTTGATTTTAACAAGATAAATATTATAAGCAATGTAAGAGCACCGCAAACGCCTAATGCAATAACAACAGGCTTTTCAAACTTCAAACAAATCTTTGAATAATACTCCACAAAGCTCAGACTTATATATTTTTTGTATTTTTCAACTGCCTGAGAAGAAAATTCTTTTATATTTTCTTCAATGGCATCGGTGATTTCCGCACCGTTTTCTTTTCCGTACTTTTCAATGTTTTGGTATAGAACTTCAGACATATCGGATACGTCTTCCGAAAGGTCATACTTCTCACCGGAAGCAAAAGTCTCTGAAAAAAACTTTTTAAGAGTTTGTGAGTATCTTTCTTTTGAAAAAACATCCTCATAACATTCCTTAGAAATGTATGAAGGCGTAGCCAATGCCTCCATTGAACCCATGAAATCATTGTATGATGCGGAAATATACTCATCGGAAGTAAACATTTCAAGTATCTTTTGTTCATTAAATATTGAAATATATACAGCCCCAAGCGTTGTTGTTAAAAAGAGAAATACTGACAGTACAAATGATAAAATTGTATTTACCACTCTGAATCCTTTCATTCCGATGTAACCTCCGAATATACAACTTCAGGCCCCGACACGAGATTGCAATGTACAAAAAGTCTTTCTTTAGTGGCACCACCTATAAAGGAAAAAGGATAGCATGTATAAAGTATTAATTTTTCTCCGTCCGAATTATTAAGAATTGACGGATCAAAAGCCTTCGCTTTTTTCACTTCAAGTTCAGATACTTCATACGTGTATACACCGTAGTTGGTTGTAAAGACAAACCTGTCCCCAACTTGAACATCCTTAAGAGGAGCAAAAAATGTTGCATTGTGCCCGGACACAAGCACTGTTTTATTAAAACCCGGAATATTTCCATACGAGGGGATTCCGGCTCCGAATTTGAGACAATTCTCGCTATCACCACAATATACGGAAACTTCAAGATTTATCCTTTCACAATAAAGCTCGGCAAATTTCGAATTTGTTGCCGGGTATTCCACTTTCGAAGCATCTACGGTTTTTCCCGAAATATCGCTCCCGACAAATGCATCCGACAATTCATCGGAGAAAGAGGAAGCACTGTCAGATGTTATCATAGCAAGAACAGATGTGACATTTTTTATTAAAGGAGACAGTGCAAAATAGATTATAATTATCCCTATAGACGCAAAGATTATCGGCATATAAAAATATGCCGATAATCTTTTTATTTTAAAGTTATTTGATTGTCCTAACTTGTATTTCTTCATTAGTCCTTAATTTTTCTGCTGTTGTTATAAACAAATACTCCTGCTACTGCAACAACTAAAACAAGAGCCGCACCGATAACCATAGGAGCCACCATACTTTCGGAACCGGTCTGCTTAATAAGGTCCTCCGAGTTGAACTCTCCGACACCGTCCATTTTAAGTGTAAGAACGTCCTTCACGGGATCATATGAACCTGTAATTCCGTACTCAGAACCGAGGCTGTTGATTCTGCCGAGCATGTCATCACGAATAGTTTTTCCGGAAACATTTGCACCGCTGACATCAAATGATGCTGTGTTGTCTTCGTCAACTTTTATTCCATAGCCTACAAGAGCTGTCGCTGCTGCCGCAATGTCATCCTTGATTTCGTTTACCTGATCCTGACTGTTAAGTTTGTCATTCTCAAGGAAGTAATTGTAGGCCTGATTATAGTATCTTGAGATATCAAGTGTACGATCACCAATGTCTATACCATCGTTAACAAGGTCAAGAATCTGCTGCTCATAAGAATTAATCTCAGTAACAGCAAATGCCGGAATTGCCGAAATAACCACTATGGCAATTGCAATAATAATAGTAATAATTCTCTTTTTCATTGATAATTCCTCCGCTTTTATAGTTTGAGTTTAACATAAAATAATACAATGGCAATGTAGCATATTTCATAACAAAAAGCAAGTCTTTTTACAGTTTTCGTCATTTTACACAAATTTGCTAATATATATTTTACTCTATAATAGTATATATGAC
>CAVGIJ010000003.1:0-99027 GCA_963629305.1 Acutalibacteraceae bacterium | reverse complement strand
CTATATTTCTGTAATTTTGAACTTTCAGAGAATCAATTTTCATTTATCTGTGTTCCTTCACTTTTTATCTCAAAATTTTGATTTTCAAAAGAAAAACAATCCCCGTTATGAAGTTTTTTTCTTACAACATTGCATACTTCACCGTTTACTTTTATTTCATTATCCTTTATCAGCATTTTTGCCTGTCCGCCTGTTTGCGCAATGCCGACAATTTTAAGCACACTGTCAAGAGTAATAAAATCCGTGTGAATAAAAACAGATTGGTTTTCTTTTTTTCTTATTTTAATCTTAACTTTCATTTTTAAGTCTTACCGGAAGTACAAGAAACAGAAATTTATCTCCCTGCGGCGGAACTATGGTTATCGGTGACAATGGTCCGTTAAGAGAAATTTTTACTTCATCAATATTGCATGCCTTAAGAGCATCAAGAAGAAAAATATTGTTGAAGCCTATTTCTACTCTGTTTCCCTCTGTTATACATGAAAGTCTGTCATTTGCTGTTCCGAGCGATGTAACAGTGGATATCCTTATGCTGTTTTCATCAAAAATACAGCGGAGCGGACTTTTAAGTCTGTCTGTAATAAGAAGCGATGTTCTTTCAATACTGTCAATGAATGTTCTTACATCTACTTTTACTTCTGTTGTAAGACTTTTCGGAATAGCGGCATTATAATCAAGAAATTCTCCGTCAAGAAGTCGAGAAATAATACTGTAGTTGCCTATTTCAAAAATAATATGTCTCTTTGCAATATTCATTGAAACAACATCACAATTATCAATAAGCTTTATAACTTCATTTAATGTTTTTGCAGGAACGATAAAGGATATCTCATCACCTGTATATTTTATTTGTTCTGTTCTTATGGCAAGTCTGAATCCGTCAACGGCAATAAGTCTTATCTGACCGCGTTTTATTTCAAACTTAATTCCCGTATGAACTATTTTTGTGTCATTTTTTGATACGGCAAATATTGTTTGTCTTACCATGTCTCTTAAAATGTCACTCTCTATGATTATAGGATATCCTCCGGTTACTGTAGGAAGCTCCGGATACTCTTCCGCTGCTATACCTACAATCTTATACTCAACCTCTCCGCATCTTATAACGCAAAGCTGTCTTTCATCTGCCTCTATGATTACCTTTTCAGACGGAAGTCTTCTTAAAATGTCACAGAGAATTCTTGCATTAATAATAATGGAACCTGGTTCTTCAACTCTGGCTTCAATAGATGTGTTTATTCCGACCTCAAGATCATATCCTGTAAGCATAAGCTCATTTCCGAGTGCTTTAAGGTAAATTCCCTCAATTGCAGGAATAGATGTTTTTGTAGAAACAACTCTTTGAACGTTTTGGCATGCTTCACTTAATAATTCGGTATTACATACAATTTTCATTTTTTATCCTCCGTTTTTTTTATATACGAAAATAAATTTTTTAGTAATAGTATTAGAGACTGTGTAAAACTATAAAAAGTCCGTATAAACACATGAAATAAGAAAAAATTTTCAATTTTTTGGTGGGTAAAATTTTCGTATTTTTTGTCAACAAATATGAAAATTTTGATTTTCATTTTAAAAATGTTAAAAAGTTTTAAGTTTTCAACATAAAAATGTTAAAAACCTGAAGAGTTATCGGTTATGTTATTTATAATTCCCTGAATGGTTGATTTGGTGGTAGCACTTGTTTTCATTTTTTCTTCCATTTGGGTTATGTTATAAATAACTGTTGAGTGATGTTTGCCGCCGAATTCTTCTCCTATCTTTTCCATTGGTAGAGAAGTAACTTCACGCACAATATACATTGCCGCCTGGCGTGCTTCGGAAATATTTGCATTTCTCTTCTTTGAAAGAATATTGTCAACGGTGGTTCCGTATGTTCTTGCAACTTCTTCAAGTATTTTTGTTATTGTTACGGGAAGAGGTTGATTGTCGGACAATATATCTTTTATTGCTTTTTGTGCAATTATTATAGAAGGTTCGTGTCCGCTTATTGTACAAAGAGCATTTATCTTTTTTACCGCTCCTTCAAGCTGACGTACATTGTTTTTTATCTTTTCCGCTATGTACTGAACTACTTCGTCCGGTAATTCAAAAGACATGAGGGAAGCTTTTCTTTTAATTATTGCTATGCGCGTTTCAATATCCGGTGGTTGGATATCTGCAAGAAGTCCCCATTCAAATCTGGTTTTTATTCTGTCCTCAAGAAGAGCAATTTCTTTCGGAGGACGGTCAGAGGCAAGAACAATCTGTTTGTTGTCCTGAATGAGAGCATTAAAAGTATGGAAAAATTCTTCCTGAGTAGATGCTTTTCCGGCTATAAACTGAATGTCATCTACAAGAAGAACGTCAATGGTTCTGTATTTATTATGAAAGTCAGCCATTGTTTTCTTTTCAAGCGATTGAATAAGCTCATTTGTAAAATCCTCACCGCTTGTGTAGATAATTTTTGCGTCCGGATTATTATTTTTTATTTCGGTACATATGGCATTCAGAAGATGAGTTTTGCCGAGTCCTGAATTTCCATATATAAAAAGAGGATTATAAGCCTGTCCGGGAGTTGCCGCAACAGCTTGGGATGCGGCATATGCAAATTTATTTGAAGAACCTACTATGAATGTATCAAAAGTAAAGTCATACTTATTGAGATTTTCTTCTATAGATTTTTCTTTTATCTCAATATCTTCTTTTTTTGATAAAGACTGTGAAATAATTTCGACTTCAACGGGAAATCCCATAGTTTTTTCGAGTGCTTCGGATAATAAATCTATAAATTTGCTTTTTACGATATTTGCTTTGAATTCACTTGTTAAAAGTACAATTTTATTATTTTCAAAAGATTTCATTGTAAGAGGTTCAATCCAAAGATTGTAAATCGTTTCGGAACATTTTCCTCTACAATATTCTTTTGCAAGAGACCATACTTCAGAATAAGACTCCATAAAAGAAAAACTTCCTCCTTAATAGCTTATATACAGTAACTTAAATAATAAATATAGTTTAATATATATAATACATAATAACTAATAAATTTTATCATATTGCATACGAGTTTTCAACAATAAAACATGTGATTGTTGATAAATAGGAGATGTAATTTTTTCTTGACATAATATGTATCTGTATTATATAATAACCCTCTGCAAGTTGTATTGAATGGAGGGAAGATAAGTGAAAAGAACATTCCAGCCTAAAAAGCGTCACAGAAGTAAGGTACACGGTTTCCGTGCAAGAATGGCAGACAGAAACGGACGTAAAGTTCTCGCTCGCCGCAGAGCAAAGGGAAGAAAGAGTCTTACTGTCTGAGTAAAGGACGATTAATTTGTCTGAAACAGTGATTATAAATCGTAATAGCGACTTTAGGAGACTCTATAAAAGAGGAAAAGTCTATACAAATCCTGCACTGGTTCTGTATTTTATGAAAAACCGTGCGGGAATTTGTCGTATAGGAATAACGTCCAGCAAAAAGATTGGAAATGCCGTTGAAAGAAATAAATCCAGAAGACTTGTAAGAGCGGCATTCAGAGAAGTTTATAAAAAATATTCAGAAGATCTTTGCGGCTATGATTTTATTTTCGTTTGCAGAGTAAAAACACGGTTTAAAAAAAGCACAGAAATTGAAAAAATTATGATTTCAGGATTAAAAGAAGTAGGAATTATTAAATAATTCTTTGAGTTTTATTATGAAGGATATACTTATTTCTATCATCAGATTCTACAGAAAGCATATATCTCCAAAATTTCCGCCTACTTGTAAGTTTTATCCGACTTGTTCAGAATACGGATTGACTGCAATAGAGAGATTCGGTGCATTTAAAGGCTCTCTTTTGACAATTTGGAGACTGATAAGATGTAGTCCCCTCACCAGTGGAGGTTACGATCCGGTTCCTGAAATAAAAGAGTATTATTAATTAAACAGGAGGAAAAAAATGGACAGATTATATGCTATTTTTTCTTATCCGTTTGGTTGGATTTTATGGTTACTTTATCAGGTCCTCGATAATAACTATGCGTTAGCGCTTATCGCATTTACACTTATTGCAAAGTTATTATTATTGCCGACTTCTATAAGTACACAGAAAAGCCAGGCAAAAAGTTTACGTACAAGATCAAAAATAGAAAAAATAAGGAAAAGGTACGCCGGAGATCAGGCAAAAATGAATGCCGAACTTCAAAACTTTTATGAAAAAGAAGGCTATGGCGCAATGACCGGCGGATGCGGTGCATTGCTTATTCAGTTTCCTATAATTATGGGACTTTACGGAGCTATTTACCGTCCTCTTTCTTATATCATAAGACTTGACAGTAAGTATATTGAAGAACTTAAGACAGCAGTTGTGGAAATTGTGGGAACATCCGCAAAAAGGTCTACACTACAGGAAATCAATGTACTTTCTCATGTCGATGAACTTCGTGCTGCATTACCTGACATTCCGTCAGAAGTATTTGATAAAATACAGAATTTTAATTTCACAGCATTTGGATTTGACCTTGGTGCAGTTCCTCAAAATGTATGGAAAGCAACACCGGCAATTCTGCTTGTTCCGGTTGCCGCTTTTCTTGCAGCCCTCATACAATCGGTTTACACCATGGTAAAACAGAAAAAGTCTAATCCGGATATGGCAAATAACATGAGCATGGGATGTATGTTTTTAATGATGCCCCTCATGTCGCTTTGGCTTACATATCAGTTCCCTATAGGTATTGGTATTTACTGGGCAGTAAACAGTGTATTGGGCTTTATTCAGACTATTGTTCTCAATAAAATATATGAACCTAAAAAGGTTATTGCAAGAGCAATGGTTGAAGAAACAAAAGTGAGAAGATCCAAGGAAGAATCCATAAAAGAAAATATACAGTTAGTAAAAACTATGGAGGAAGCACATGATTAAAGAAGCAGTGGCAACAGGTGCTACTATTGAAGAGGCACAGCAGGCTGCAACACTCATGTTGGATGCTCCCATAAGTGCGGAAATTCAGTTTGAGATTCTCACAATGCCCGAAAAGAAGGTTTTCGGCATTTTCGGTGGAAAACAAGCTGAAGTAAGGGCATATTATGAAGCTCCTGATGAGGAAAAGCCTTCAAAGAAGCCGACAGAAAAAAAAGAAAAGAAGCCGGAAAAGAAAAAATCAGCACCAAAAACAGAGAAAAAAGAAACCGCTATTGAAGAAGAAAAACCAAAAGAAAAGATTGAACTCGGTTCATGTCCTGAAACGGTAGTAAAAGCATATAATTATCTTGATGCTATCATCAAGGGAATCGGTGTGAATCAGGCAAATATTGAAATTTTTAAAGCGGACAAAGAATTTTTCTTTGAGATTTCAAGTGAAGAAGATTACAGTATCCTTATCGGAAGACGCGGAGAGACTCTTGATTCTATTCAGTATCTGGTTCGTCTTGTTGCCAACAGAGGAAAAGATGAAAATGAGTTTTCAAAAATTTCGGTTAACATAGGAAATTATCGTCAAAAGAGAGAAGTTACTCTTAAGGAAATTGCCAGAAAAACAGCCGGCAAAGTAAAGAAATACGGAAGATCAATTGCTCTTGATCCGATGAATCCTTTTGAGAGAAGAATTATACACACGGAGATAGCGGAGATAGAAGATGTAGTTTCGTATTCTGTCGGTGCTGACTCTGAGAGAAAAGTAATTATAGCTCTTGCCGAGGGTGCAACAGCACAGATGCCGAGAAAGTCATACGGTGGCAGAGGCGGTTATAATAACAGAGGAAGAAACGGACGTGGCACAAACAGAGGACAAAGAGAAAATTCTGCTCCTGCTTCTCCGTCAAGGTCTCCGAGATCGGATGCTGAAGGGCTTTCAAGATACGGAAAGATAGAGCCAAAAGAAAACTAAAAAATAAAAGACTTCTCTGAAAATGAGAAGTCTTTTTTATTGTCTAGCGATTGATGAAAACCCCCGGTTCTACCGGGGGAAAAAGAACGCTTTAGTAAAAATGAAAATGCACCACGCAAGGGAGTGGTGCAAAAATAATAACCTCCAAGTATAATAGTAGCGGTTTGACGACTGCATTACTAAAGTACGAGGAGGAAATTATGTTTAAAAAAGATGGAAATAATGAAATCAAGAGCACAGCCCATTCAAAATATAGGTGTCAATATCATATAGTTTTCGCACCGAAGTATCGTAGAAAAGAAATATACGGTACGTTGAAAAAGGATATAGGAGAAATATTGCGAAAACTATGTGAGCAAAAAGGTGTGGAAATTATACAAGCTGAAGCTTGTGTAGACCACGTACATATGCTCGTAAGTATCCCACCGTATATAAGTGTAGCACAATTTATGGGGTATCTCAAGGGCAAAAGCAGTTTGATGATTTTTGATAGACACGCAAATTTAAAATATAAGTATGGTTCGAGAAATTTTTGGTGCAGAGGTTACTATGTGGATACGGTAGGTAGAAACAAAAAGGTAATAGAGGAATACATAAGGAATCAACTTGAAGAAGATTTTGCACAAGACCAAATGAGCATCAAAGAATATTATGACCCGTTTACGGGTGTCAAGAATAAGTAAGCAAAAAACAAACAGCCGCACGTGAGCGGCTGCTTGAGATAGTAATGCGTTGTCAAACTTCTATGCCCCTTTCAGGGGCTGTGCCAGTAGGCGCCCCTTATAGGGGCTGTGCAAACCACTAGTTTACTAGTGGTTATGATTATTATAATTAACCGATTTTATCTGTGCCCATAGCTGCTCTTAAAACCTCAGGTACGGTTACGGTCCCGTCAGCATTCTGATAATTTTCAAGGATAGCCGCTACTGTTCTTCCGATAGCAACACCTGAACCGTTGAGAGTGTGAACAAGCTTTGCTTTATCAGCGGAATTATCCTTGTATCTGATAGATGCGCGCCTTGCCTGGAAATCTTCAAAGTTTGAACATGATGAAATTTCAACATATCTTCCGTATGAAGGCATCCATACTTCAATATCATATGTTTTTGCACTTGAAAATCCGAGGTCACCTGTTGAAAGAGCAACAACTCTGTACGGAAGACCAAGACCCTGAAGAACTCTCTCAGCGTCGTTGGTGAGTTTTTCAAGTTCATCATATGATGTTTCAGGATTAACGAATTTAACAAGTTCAACTTTGTTAAACTGATGCTGACGAATAAGGCCTCTTGTATCTCTTCCTGCCGAACCTGCTTCTGCGCGGAAGCAAGCGGAGTATGCACAATACTTTATAGGTAATTTTGATCCGTCAAGAATTTCGTCTCTGTGCATATTTGTAACAGGAACCTCTGCAGTAGGAATAAGGAACAAATCATCAGTTGTTTTGAAAGCATCTTCCTCAAATTTCGGAAGCTGGCCCGTACCGGTCATTGATGCTCTGTTTACGAGGAAAGGAGGAAGAATTTCAGTATATCCGTTTTCAGTGTGGGTGTTCAAATAATAGTTTATAACCGCACGTTCGAGTCTTGCTCCAAGACCTCTGTAAAAATGGAAACGAGTTCCTGTAACCTTTGCGGCGGTTTCGGGATCAAGGATATCAAGATCTGCACCGATATCCCAATGTGCTTTTGCTTCAAAGTCAAATTTTGTAGGCTCTCCCCACTTGCGAATTTCAACGTTTTCACTGTCGTCTTTTCCTATAGGAACAGTGGCATTCGGAATATTCGGGAATTCGTACATTATTTTTTTCTGACGTTCTGCAAGCTCAGAGAGTTTATCGTCATTTACCTTGATTTCCTCTTTTATTTTTGTCATTTCAGCGAAAATTGCCGAGCAATCTCCGCCTTCCTTTTTTATCCTCGGGATTTCTTTGCTTGCATCATTTTGAGTTTTTTTCAATGCATCGTTTTTCTGTGAAAGCTGTCTTCTTTCAACATCAATTTCAAGCACCTCATCAACAAGAGCATCCATGTCTTTGTTGCGCGTTTTCATCGCTGCTTTAACTTTTTCGGGATTTTCTCTTATAACTTTGATATCTAACATGATTTGGTTTCTCCTTTTCCATGTTTTGTTTATTTACCTATTTGTTTTGAAATTTTTTGAAGATCATCCTTATCAAAAAATTCAATTTCTACAGTTCCTCCGTTTTTAGAGGTAAAAACTTTAACTTTTCTGCCAAGGACATCTGAAAGAGACAATTCAACTTCATCATAGAAAATATCTCTTGCGGAATTTTTATTACCTGTCCTTCTGTTGCTTTTCTGTGCAGAAAGTTTTGCAAGTTTTTCAATATCTCTTACAGAAAGATTTTTCTCCGTTATTGTATTTGCAACAGACACCATATCAGATTTTTTTTCAAAACTGAGAAGTGCGCGTGCATGACCTGCGGATATTTTGCCCTCTTTTGTGAGAGTTCTTATCTCATCCGGAAGACCGAGCAAACGAAGTGCGTTTGCAATTGCGGGTCTTGATCTTCCTACCCTTGCAGCGGCTTCTTCCTGAGTGAGATTGTACCTTTCTATAAGGAGTTGAAGACCTTCAGCTTCTTCAATAGGATTCAGGTCTTCTCTCTGTAAATTTTCAATGAGGGCAATTTCCATTGCCTGCTCATCGGACATTTCTTTTATTACTACCGGAACCTCCGTAAGACCGGCTATACGTGAGGCTCTCCATCTGCGCTCACCGGCAACGAGCTGGTAAGAACCGTCTGCCATAGGTCTTACAAGAAGCGGTTGAAGAACGCCGTTTCTCTCAATACTTGAAGCAAGTTCTGAAAGAGCCTTCTCATCAAATGTTTTTCTGGGCTGCTCCTTATTTGGTTCTATTTCATTGAGCTTAAGTGTAACAGGCGAATTGTTTTCGGAGCTGTCAACTGAATTGTCCGTAAAGAGGGCATCAAGACCCCTCCCGAGACCGCTTTTTTTTGCCATATACTCACCTCTGTCTGTTTTGTTTTAAAAATTCAACTGCAAGATTTTCATATGCAAGGGCACCTTTTGACGCTTTATCGTAATACATGACAGGTTCTCCGAAACTCGGAGCTTCTGAAAGACGGACATTTCTCGGAATTACCGATGAGAAAACTTTTTTCGGGAAGAATTTCTTTACCTCGGCAACAACCTGCTGTGTCAGATTCAGTCTTCCGTCGTACATGGTGAGAATGACGCCTTCAAGCTCTATCATGGGGTTATAAAGTTTTTTTACCTGTCTTACGGTAGCCATGAGCTGCGACAGCCCTTCAAGTGCATAGTATTCGCACTGGATCGGGACCATGATTGTGTCTGACGCACAGAGCGCATTGAGTGTAATGAGGCCGAGCGACGGAGGACAATCAAGAAAAATAAAATCGTAGTCGTTGTAAACCGGAAGTAATGCATTTTTGAGTTTGCTCTCTCTTCCCATAATATCTACAAGTTCAAGTTCTGCACCGGCAAGATTCATGTTGGCGGGCAGAATATCAACGTTCCTATACTTTGTTTTTATGATAGCGGATTTTGCCGGATAATCATTTATCAGAACGTCATAAACAGAAGCCTTTAAGGATCTTTTGTCAATTCCGAATCCACTGGTGGAGTTACCCTGCGGATCGGTGTCTACAAGTAAAACCCTTTTATTATGAGCACCTACGGCGGCGATAAGATTGACAGCTGTTGTCGTTTTGCCGACCCCGCCCTTCTGGTTTACAATGGATATTGTCTTTGCCATTGCTTTTCCTTTCTCCTGAATCATCAAGTTTATTATGAACAAAAAAATAGTTGACTATTGTTACCTTTTGTCAACTCAAATATATTATCATAAAAGAATATACATTTAAAGTAAAATGGAGAAAAAAATAAACTTTTTTGTCGGAGTTTTTTTGATATATCTAAAAAAATCATGACAATCAATATATGGGCTGATGTTTCACGTGAAACACAAGATACAGATTGTATAACAGAAGGACCCGTTCGAAGCGAACAGGTCCTTCTGTTATGGATTGGGGAGTAAAATGAGATGGAAACAGCTGAGTAATAAGTTATGCTGCTTTCCCCGGCAGCAAGTTCATACCGGTCGGAGGACAGTTTTCTTACGGTTTGTGTAAGCTCTTCCATTTCATTTTCGGAAAAATTCTTTCTCGGTTGGTTTGGATTTGATTTAATCATTTCCTGTGGAATAAGAAGAATTTGGCCCGCACTTTTAAGTTTGTATGAATTTAGCATTTTAAACATCCCCTCAAAAAAACGACTGAGTTTATCTCGTGAAACAAGAATAAACTCAGTCCGTTGATTCTTCAATAAATCTCGTTTTTCAAAATTCGTCAGGGAATTACCAAAACTCTTGCTAAACAAGAGGCTTTTTTGAAATTTGTGCCGAAGGACGTGGATATTTTGGCGGAGTTTGCGATATTTTCTTTACCGAGATAATCGCTCTTTCTCCACAGCCGTCAAGTGTATAGTTAAAGAATTTTTCTGTTTTACCTCCGAGGATTTTTATTGCGTCGGCAGCGTCGGCAAGCTCTTCCTTTGCTCCCGCTCCTTTTAAGGAAACAAAGTATCCGTCTTTTTTTACAAACGGAAGACAGTATTCTGACAAATCACGGAGATTTGTTACGGCCCTTGCTGTAGCATAGTCAAACTTTTCTCTATATTCGATATTCTTTCCGGCTTCTTCGGCTCTCATGTGTATAGTAGATGCACAGAGCCCAAGCTCCGAAAGAATATTTTCTATTACGGTCAATTTCTTCCTTGTGCTGTCAAGAAGTGATACCTTAAGTTCCGGTTTTGCGATTAAAAGTGCAATACCGGGGAATCCGGCTCCCGTACCTACGTCAATAAGAGAAGCGCCATCCTCTACATATATATATTTTAAAAATGCAAGTGAGTCAACAAAATGTTTATCAACAATTTCTCGAGGCTCCGTTATAGCAGTAAGGTTGATTCTTTCATTCCACCAAACCAGAAGCTCTGCATATTTGTCAAATCTCAAAATGGCAGTGTCATCAAGGTGTATATCGAGTTTTTCAGTTGAATCTATCAAATATTGTTTATCAATCATGACTTAAAGTCTCCTTTTCAAGATAAATCAGGAGCACGGAAATATCGGCGGGACTTACACCTGAAATTCTGCTTGCCTGACCGACGTTTGAAGGTTTTATTTTGTTTAGTTTTTCTTGAGCTTCAAGTCGTAAACCCGTTATTGTCTTATAATCAAGTGTCTCCGGGAGTAATTTTCCCTCAAGGCGTCTCATTTCGTTTATCTGGGATTGCTGTCTTTTTATATATCCCTCGTATTTTGCCTCAATCTCAACTTCTTCGTACACATCCGACGGAAGATTCGGTCTTGTTTTATCAAACGGAGCAAGATCTTCATATGAGAGTTGCGGACGTCTCACAAGCTCAACAAGCTTTGTTCCCGTTTTCAGCGGAGATGTTTCACGTGAAACAAGAAGTTTGTCGAGTTCTGCGGACGGTGCAATAGTAACTGACTTTATACGTTCATACTCCTTATCAATCTGCGATTTTTTTTCAAGAAGATGTTTGTAGCGGGCCTCGCTTATAAGTCCGAGTTTGTAACCGTACTCAGTCAGACGAAGGTCTGCGTTATCCTGCCTTAAAATTAATCTGTACTCCGAGCGAGATGTCATCATACGATACGGGTCGGAACAGCCCTTTGTAACAAGATCATCAATGAGTGTACCGATATATGAGCTTGCACGGTCAAGAATGAACGGCGGTTCCCCTTTTATCTTAAGAGCCGCATTTATTCCCGCAATGAGTCCCTGTGCAGCAGCTTCTTCATAGCCGCTGGAGCCGTTGAACTGACCGGCACCGAATAATCCGGAAAAATCAAGAAACTCGAGTGATGATTTCAGGGAAAGCGGGTCAATGCAGTCATACTCAATGGCATATGCCGTGCGTATCACCTGTACATTTTCAAGTCCCGGTATAGTCCTAAGGAATTTGAGCTGTACATCCTCCGGCAATGATGAGGAAAGTCCCTGAAGGTACATTTCCTGCGTATTAAGTCCACATGGTTCTATAAAGATCTGATGTCGTTCCTTCTCTGAAAACCGAACGATTTTATCTTCTATACTCGGACAGTATCTCGGTCCGACACCCTCAATTTTTCCTCCGTAAAGAGGAGATCTGTGAAGATTTTCAAGTATCACTTTTTTTGTTTCGGAATTTGTATATGTGATATGACATACTGTTTTGTTTTCAGGAATAAATGAATCGTCAAAAGAAAATCTTACAAGCTTTTCATCGGCTTCCTGAACTTCCAGTTTGCTGAAATCAATACTTCTCTTATTTACTCTTGACGGTGTACCGGTCTTAAAACGACGGGTCTTAATTCCAAGTTTATGTAAAGCAATTGAGAGGTCGTTTGCGGGAAAGAGACCATCCGGACCGCTGGCGTAAGATACATCACCGACATAGACACGACCACCGAGAAATGTACCTGTAGCAAGGATTACTGCACTTGCGGTATAAAGCGCTTCCAGTTTCGTGGTGAGCTGCCACATACCGTTTTCAAGGTGTTCCAGATTGACAATTTCAGCTTGGCGCAGGTCGAGATTCTCTGTGCTCTCAATGCAGTTTTTCATATATGCGGAATAGTTTCTTCTGTCAATCTGGGCGCGCGGGCTGTGGATTGCCGGGCCCTTGCCGAGATTGAGCATACGACTTTGAATCATATTGTGATCGGCGGCTATACCCATCTCTCCGCCGAGCGCATCAATTTCACGGACGAGATGTCCCTTTGACGAGCCGCCTATTGAAGGATTGCACGGCATATTGCCGACCCAGTCCGCGCTTATTGTGAAAATGCATGTGCTGCAGCCCATCCTTGCTGCGGCAAGTGCTGCCTCTATTCCGGCATGACCGGCGCCGATTACGGCAACATCATATTCCTTTGCAAAATACTTCATTTATAAAACCTTTACTTTCCAACACAGAATTTTGAAAATACTTCATTCACAACCGCTTCGGACACTTTCTCGCCGGTGAGTTCAAGGAGAGGTGAAATGGCAGCGTCTATACTTACATTTACGGCGTCCATGGTAAGTCCGCCGTCTATTGCGGAAATTGCTTCATCAATGCAAACAAGGGCTTTTTTACAGCAATTCAGCTGCCGTTCATTCGCAATCATTGCCGAGGACGAATTGAAATCGTCCGTTCCGAGCAATTTCTCTATAACACTTTTGAGTGTTTCATAACAACAGGAATCTTTTGCGCTTATAACAACAACGTCAGATGTATATTTTCTAATTTCATCTTTATTTATGACAAGCCCGAGATCGTTTTTATTTACTATGGCAATAGATGGCTTGTCATCACATGTCTTCAAAATTTCGATATCCTCATCATCAAGCGGTTTGCTGCCGTCCAAAACGACAAGCACCAGCGATGAGTGAGCAAGTTTTGTTTTTGCGAACTCAATTCCGATTGATTCAACCTCGTCATCGGAATTTCGTATGCCTGCCGTGTCGGAGAGTCTGAGAACTACATTGCCGATTCTGGCGGTTTCTTCAACAACATCTCTTGTCGTTCCGGCAATATCGGTGACAATTGATCTGTTTTTTTGGAGAAGAAGATTCATAAGTGTGGATTTTCCGACATTCGGTTTTCCCACTATTGCAGTCTCAACGCCTTCTGTTATAGCCTGTCCGGCATCAAATCTTGAAATAAGTGCCGACAATTTATCTTTTGCACCGGTAAAAGAGCTTCTCAGTTGTGCAAAATCCAATTCTTCGATTTCCTCGTCCGGGTAATCAACCCATGCCGCCATATGAGCGGATGCGGAGATAAATGTATCGGCAATATCCTTTATCTCTTTTGACAGAGATCCTTGGAGTGCATTGTAAGCCGCATCCGCAGCCTGCTTGCCGTGGGCGGAAATAAGGTTCATAACCGATTCTGCTTCGGTGAGGTCAAGCTTGCCGTTTAAAAATGCGCGTTTTGTAAATTCGCCGGGAGGAGCGGGCGACGCTCCGTTTTCGAAAGTGAGTCTTAAAATTTGTTGCAGAAGATAGAGCCCGCCATGGCATTGCAGCTCGACGACGTCTTCTCCCGTGTAGCTTTTCGGTGCTCTGTACACAATCGCTATTGCCTGGTCGAGAACTGCAGTGCCATCGTGCACGTATCCGAATTTTACGCTGTATCCCGAAAGCTGTGACAACGTGCAGCTCCCGGCGCATTTGAAAACGCTGTCCGCCACGGCCAATGCGTTTTCGCCGGATATTTTTATTATTCCGATACCGCCTGCCGCGTTTGGGGTGGATATGGCTGAAACAGTGTATAGCATCCGGTAACAGACTCCTTTCATTTTTTCAAAATAGGTTAAATCGCCAAGAATTTTAGCATAAAGCGGCGTATAAATCAATTGACTTTCATAGGGTATTATATTAATATCTTTAACAACACACGCAAAAATTAATTAAAGCGTGAAAAACTTTGCGCAAAAGCCATTTGCGCGGAAGGAGTAAAAAATGAAAAACACAGAAAAAACAATGGAAAAAATCGTGGCTCTCTGTAAGAACAGAGGCTTCGTGTATCCCGGTTCCGAGATCTACGGCGGACTTGCAAACACATGGGATTACGGCCCGCTCGGCGTTGAGATGAAAACAAACATCAAGGATGCCTGGAGAAAGAAGTTTATTCAGGAAAATCAGTACAATGTAGGTCTTGACAGCGCAATTCTTATGAATCCGCAAACATGGGTGGCATCCGGTCACTTGGGTGGATTTTCTGATCCCCTTATGGATTGTAAACAGTGTAAGACAAGACACAGAGCAGATAAACTCATTGAAGACTACGTTGCGGCAAACGGACTTTCTGACAATCCGGCAGGTTGGTCTGATGAAGAGCTTATGGCTTATATCAAAGAAAAAGGCATTGCATGTCCGGACTGCGGAGCACACGATTTCACAGATATACGTAAGTTCAACCTTATGTTCAAAACATTCCAAGGTGTTACAGAGGACAGCAAAAATGAAATATATTTAAGACCGGAAACAGCTCAGGGTATCTTTGTAAACTTCGCAAACATCCAGAGAACAACGAGAAGAAAAGTTCCGTTTGGTGTTGCGCAGATCGGCAAATCATTCAGAAATGAAATTACTCCGGGTAACTTCATTTTCCGTGTTCGTGAGTTTGAGCAGATGGAACTCGAATTTTTCTGCAAACCGGGTACAGACCTTGAGTGGTTTGATTACTGGCGTTCCTTCTGCCGTGATTGGCTTTATTCACTTGGTATGAAGGCTGAAAACCTCCGTCTTCGTGACCATGATCCTGAAGAGCTTTGCTTCTACTCAAAAGCAACAACCGACTTTGAATACCTCTTCCCGTTCGGCTGGGGTGAACTCTGGGGCGTTGCAGACAGAACAGACTATGATCTTACACAGCATATCAACACATCCGGAAAAACGCTTGACTACTTTGATTCTGAGACAAACGAGCGTTATATCCCGTATGTAATTGAACCGTCACTCGGCGTTGAGCGTCTTTTCCTTTCACTTCTTATAGAAGCATATGACGAGGAAGTTGTTGACGCTGAAAAGAACGACACCAGAGTGGTTATGCACTTCCATCCGGCTATTGCTCCTTTCAAAGCAGCAGTTCTTCCGCTTTCCAAGAAACTTTCAGGAAAGGCTATGGAAGTTTACAATGAGCTTTCAAAGCATTTCATGGTTGACTTTGACGATGCGGGATCTATCGGTAAACGTTATCGCCGTGAGGATGAGATAGGTACACCTTACTGCATAACAATTGACTTTGAGACGGTCGGCGATGAAAATACACCGGCAGACAATGCAGTAACAATCAGAGACAGAGATACCATGGAGCAGGTACGTGTTCCTATAGATGAGCTTGTAAACTGGCTTTCCGAAAAGATTGCATTCTAAAAAAATCCGAATTAAAAATCTTTAATAAAATAAACATCCGCAACTCCGGATTTCGAGTGTTTCTCTCTCCGGTATTGCGGGTGTTTTTGTTATATATGTGGTTTTAGTATCAGTTTGATTTATCAGCTTTACCCATGACTGCGAGCGGGTCTTCATGAGCTCCGTCTATAAGTGCTTCAAAGTGGATATGCGGAGTATTTCCCTCTGTCGGGATGGTAGTCATTTCTCCGATTGTGTCCCCTTGGTTGACAACAAAACCTTTTTCAACGGATACATTGGCCACGCCGCAATACCTTGCAGTGAGTTTGTTTCCGTGGTACTTTTTCTCGTTTAAGATGTTCCCAAAGGTATTATTGGCGATGTGATGACTTTTATTCAGAAACTTTAAAACTTGACACGAAAAGTGCAATGCTGTATTATGAAGACACTTTGTTTGCGGATTTAGCTCATCTGGTAGAGCGCCACCTTGCCAAGGTGGAGGTAGCGGGTTCGAGCCCCGTAATCCGCTCCATTTTCGCCCCCTCAGATAGGATGTCTGCGGGGATTTTTTATTGTTTTCGGGCAGACAAAATAATCGGGAGTTGAATTATGAAGATTGTAAAACTCAGGCTGAAAAAGGATGGACAGGAAGTGCTCCTTGATGAGCTTGAACTTGTTGCGGGTCTCGGCGCAAAAGGAGATGAAAAAGCTCTGAAAAAGGGCGGCGATGCAAAACTTATTCTCGCCGATGAAAAAGAACTTGTTCGTTATAGAGATGAGAGAAAAGGCCTCTGTGTAGGACGGTTTCGTCCGCATATTTCCACAGAAGGCCTTGACTATACAATGTTGGCTCCGGGAACGGTTATAAAAATCGACAGTGCGGAAATTGAAATAACGGGTCTGTCAAAAAAATGTTTTCCCGAATGTGAGTTTGTTAAAAAAGGACTGACTTGCGGCATAAAGTTCAACTGTGCAACCGCCAAAGTGAAGAAAAGCGGAATTATATTTCCGGATAATCAAATTGATTTTATCAATTAAAAACAGACTCAATTATTTTTTCCGGATTGATGCTTTTTATGTACACACTTGTACTTTCTCCGGGGTGAATTTTTCCATTAACATCACCTGTTTCAATTTTTAACCAAAATGACTATGTTAAATACATATGCGCACAGGTACCTGATAATTACTCCTTTAATAATCCGATTACGTATGATAAAATACTTTTGCATGAGCAGAGAGGGTGGTATTTTTGAATGCAAATGTAAAATCTGTACCTTTAGCTCCTGACGAAAATGAGCAGGAACACGTAGAAGTTGCGAAAACAATATGGAGCGGACAGCCGGACACAAAGCACAATCATACAAAATACGATTGGCTATTTATCCCGCTCAGTTGGTTTATTCTTATAATCGCAATTTTTTGGCGTGTTGCCCTGAAAGATGCCGCTGTTCCTCTACAGATTTTCTCTTATATACTGATGCTTTTTTCTGTTTATTGTCTTTTCTTTAGGAATCATTTCAAAAAAAAGCGCAAAAAAAAGATTTCATACGAGATGACGGATGAGGATCTTACTATTATTATTACCAAAAAGAAAGACATAAAAGTACGTCAACTTGCACTCCCAAATATACACTACATCGGTTACTCGGTCCGTAAGGACGGAAGCGGAACACTTTATTTCAACTTCCCGCGGACGTATAAAGATATCCTTATCATGATTTTTGCAAATTCCGGACTCGGACACTTTGATGATAAGTTCTTTGCTTTTTTTGACCTTGATGATACAGAGGCTTTTTTGAACTTTATTAAGGATAAATTGCCGAAAGATGTTGTATATGAAAAACTTTAAAAAATGAAAATTCAAAAGGCTTCGGAGTCCCATCCGAAGCCTTTTGCGTTATGATTATTTTTTACGACTATTTTTTTGTTGACCAGAAAATGTAGTCGTCTACAAGTACCGCACGCACAAAAGATGCCTCTCTGCCACAGATTTTAACAGGTTGTGCGAGGAGGAAATATTCTCCGTCATCCGGAACATCACTAAGGTCCAGATTTTCAAGGAGAATCGTTCCGGCGCCGAGTAAGTTTCTGTGTACACCGAGCTCGTCATCTCCGCCGATTGAGAGTTTGTCAAATCCGAGAAGATCATAGTGAAGCGCTGCAACATCCAAGGCAGCTCCGGCAAAGAATTCCGAATCCTTATTAGTTCGTAAAATTACCTTTGAAGCATCTTTCGGGAAGAATTTTTCTACCATTTCACCCGTTATAGGGCCGTCGGGCAATGTAATAACAGACACCGGACCGATAAATTTTTCCAGAGGAATTTGGTCTATCGTGCAGCCGTCTTCCTCAAAAACATGAGACGGCGCATCCGCGTGCGTTCCCGTATGAAGTGATGCATATACGGCTGAGAGATTGAAGTCATCGCCACAATCCATGCGGTTTACAAGCTGCAGTCTGGGCTCCGGATCCCCGGGCCAAACTTCTGATGTGAGTAAGTCTCTTGAGATGTCAATGAATTGCATTTTCAGTCACTGCCTTTCAAACCGAAAGCCTTGAAAAAGTCACCCACTATTGTTCCTATTCCTGATGTGTCTCCTTTTATGGCACTGTCAATAATTCCGCCTATTGCATTTGAGAGATCGTCTCCGTTTACAAACTTGCCGAGTATACTGCCGACAACATTTTCTTCTCCGGTAAGCGCGCCGATGAGTTCGCCTACGGCACCGTTTATTGAGGAGGTGAGGATATTTGCATAAACAGCCTTAAAGGCGGGATGTGTATCCGGCATTTCTTTTAAAAGATAGTTTATTGCTGCGCTTTTGAAGGTGTCCTGATTGTACGGTGAAATTTCAGACGCTTTCGGTAAGGTGAAGGTTTTGAAGTCAACCTTTTTTGCCTTGAGTGATACTTCTGCAGTTCCGAAATTTTCAATATCCGTTTTAAGAGTGATACCCAGCGAAGAATTCTCACCGGTTATAGTGAGGTCAAGGGTTATGTCACCGAGTTCATTTTCACCGGGGAGCTTAAAGGGCTTTGTAACAATGTGACCGTAGAGGTTATCGTCTTTCGCGGTAAGATCCGAATAAGAGGCCTCAATTTTGAGCGGGCCGTTTTCAGTAGTTTTTTGAATGGTTATTTTTCCGGATTCCTTATCGCTTTTAAGAACATCTAAAAGAAAAACAGTTTCATTATCATTCTCTACACTTACGGAAAAACCTCTGTCTTTGGCGTCCTCCAGTATGAGAGATACCTTGTTGACTACGGTTTCGCTGCTGAGATCAAGTTTCAATGCGACAATCTCATTTCTTCTGTTTATGAAGAAGTCAAGATTTGCGGTTTTGAGGCCTGATTCTTCGGTTTTATTAATGATTTTATCCTTGATTTCGGAAATTTTTGTTTGATATTCTGCGTAGGTGATTTGTTCATCGGTCGGGATACATTCGTTTATTTCCTCAAAGGTATTCTTGTCATTTGAGATGGTGTTTGCGGCAACATTTACGCAATTTGTGAACTCATCAGCCGTGAGAACAACGGTTACGACATCTCCTTTTGCCTTTAACGAACCAACCTGAATTTCCTTGTTTGAGGCTATTGATATGCCGTCCTTCGGGAATTCATTCAGTATTTCTTCCGCGTATTTATAAACAGCTTTGCGCAGAGTGTCGTCAGCTTTTGACTCAATCATTTTTTCATAGGTTTGATTTGAAGTCCCGACGTCGTATTGCTTGGAATCGGTTTTTCCGTTCATGTTGAGCCAGCCGAGGCCAAGTTGATTCACATTCATGTAAATGCCGGATGGGTCGGCTGCAGAGTCGACGGTTATAACGGAGGCATCTGCGTCTTTTATGTCACATGATGCCTTTGCAAGGATACCGTTTATTGAAAGATTTGCATTGAGTTTAAGTGTATTTACATAGTCGGAAACTTCATCAGATGCTTTTTTGTTTCCGAAAGTTTCCTCGTTAAACGATGCGTTTACGGTACCGGATGCTTCATACGCAGTTTTTTTCTCATCAAGCTCTGAGATAAGTTTTTCTGCGTCGGGATACTTTGTCGTGAGATTTTTTGCAAGCATAACCTTTGTGTATGCGGAATCGCTCAGGATAAGTTGCAGGAAATCACGCGGAGCCGCTGCATATGCTATGCCGAATGTGGCTGCAATAACCAAAATGATCGCAAGTACAGTCAGTAAGATTTTTTTCTTTTTGCTCATATTGATCCTCCGAAATGATTAAATATATGTTTGGTTTGTTTTTATTTTATGTAGTGATACCTGTATATTATCATAGGTTGCCGGAAAATAGCAATTTTTATTTGAAAACATCAAAACAAATGTTTGCATTTTTCGGCTGAGTTTGATATACTTTATACGAACATTTGTGCAATCACATTCTGAAAGGAGTATAAAAATGGGAACTATAAACGAAACCCAGAAAAAGATATATGAGTATTTGCTGGAAAGATCTCAAAAAACCGCTGTTCCCCCGTCTGTCAGGGAAATAGGTGCTGCGGTTGGTCTCCGCTCAACCTCATCCGTGCAAGCAAACCTAAATGCACTCGAGGAGGCCGGGTACATATCAAGAGATCCTTTGCTTAAACGTTCAATAAGACTTAACATAAAAGAAGAGACAAAGCCGGTAACAAAAGTTCCTCTTGTGGGTACGGTTACTGCCGGTGCGCCTATTCTTGCCGTTGAGCAGGTTGAAGGGTATATCCCGTACGGCGGCAGGGTTTCGTCGGATAAATCCCTTTTTGCGCTTCGTGTAAAAGGCGAAAGTATGATAAATGCCGGCATTCTCGACGGAGACATAATTGTTGCCGAGCAGACACCGGATGCTAAAAACGGAGACAAGGTGGTTGCGCTTATAGATGATGAGGCAACCGTAAAAACCTTCTACAGAGAGGATGATCATTTCAGACTTCAGCCGGAAAATGACTATATGGATCCCATCATCTGTGATGAACTTGTTATTCTCGGAAAAGTAGTAGCTGTAATGAGGTATTATTAATTACCTAAAAAAAGGAAAAGACAGTATGAAAAAAATATTGACAACTTAAGTGAAAGGTGTTAGTATCTTACCACAACAAAGAAGGACTGCTCTGTTCTCACCTGTGTCTTAACGGCTCACAGGTCAATACTTAAACTTGGGTATTGCGCGGGCAGAGTTTTTCTGTCCGCGTTTTTATTTTATTTTGGAGGTGCATGAACATTAGCAACAAAGCACAAGAGGTCCAGATTAACGAAGAAATCAGAGATAAGGAAATCCGCGTCGTAACTGATGACGGTGAACAACTTGGCATTATGTCCTCAAGGGACGCACTTAAAATTGCCATAGAGAAAAATCTCGATCTTGTTAAAATTGCGCCTCAGGCAAAACCGCCTGTGTGCAAGATTATGGACTACGGTAAGTATCGTTTTGAGCAGTCGAAACGTGAAAAGGAAGCCAGAAAAAATCAGAAAGTTGTAGAGATAAAGGAAATCAGACTTTCTCTTAAGATTGACACTCATGACTTTGAGACGAAAGCAAATCAGGCTATGAAGTTCCTTAAGGCCGGAAACAAGGTTAAAGTATCCATTCGTTTCCGCGGAAGAGAGATGGCTCACCCTGAAAACGGACTTACCACTATGCAGGAATTTGCAGAAACATGCGCAGAATTTGGGCAGATTGAAAAGGCCGCAAAACTTGAGGGACGTCAGATGCTCATGTTCTTAAGTCCAAAACCGGCTAAGTAATAATTTCAAGGAGGAAACTAAGATATGCCTAAGATTAAGACTCATAGCGGTGCAAAGAAGCGCTTTAAAATGTCAAAGAACGGTAAGCCGATGATTGCACATGCAAACAAATCACACATCCTTACAAAGAAGAGCACAAAGCGTAAAAGAGGTCTCCGTCAGCAGGTAGTTGCAGACAAGACAAATCAGAAGCAGATTAAGCGTCTCATTCCTTACAAATAAGAAGGATACGTCAGAGGACGCCGGACGTACAAAGTGTGACTACAAGTTTGATATTAATGGAGGTACTAAGTTATGGCTCGTATTAAGGGAGCAATGATGACTCGCAAGAGAAGAAATAAAACTTTAAAGCTTGCAAAGGGATACTACGGATCAAAGAGCAAGCTTTTCAAGACAGCTAAAGAGGCTGTTATGAAATCCGGTAACTATGCATACATCGGAAGAAAGCAGAAGAAGAGAGACTTTCGTCGTCTTTGGATTACAAGAATTTCTGCTGCATGCAAAGCTAACGGTATGAATTATTCAACATTTATAAACGGTCTTAAAAAAGCAGGCATCGACCTTAACAGAAAGATGCTTTCAGAGATCGCAATTGCTGATCCGGCTGCTTTCACGGCTCTTACAGAACAGGCAAAAGCAGCGCTTGCAAAATAATTAAAAAGGAATTACACGCCCGTACACGTACACGCGTACGCGGGCGTGATTTTTGCTATAACAGGGAGTTTTTATGGAGCTACTTTCAAGTGTGAACAATCCAAAAATAAAAACATACTGTGCTCTGGTTTCTTCTGCGAGAGAACGGAAGAAACAGGGCCTTTTTGTCCTTGAAGGTCTGCGCCTTGTAGAGGATGTTATACGCTCGGGACGCACCATAAAAGAGCTTTACTTTACAGAAGATATTTACAAAAAAAATACAGAAAAACTTGAAGTGCTTATTTCAATATCGGAAACAGCATTTGAAATAAGTGATGCCGTATCTGCAAAAATGTCAGATACAAAAAATCCTCAGGGTGTGTTCTGTGTTATAAACGCCCTTGACAAAGATAAAGACAGTAATAAAATAAACGCAAAAGGTAAATATATTTTACTGGAAAATATACAGGATCCGGCAAACCTCGGTGCTGTGAGCAGAACTGCAGAAGCACTCGGTATATCCGGAATCATTGTCTTCGGCGGGTGCGACATATACAGTCCAAAAGCATTGCGGGCATCTATGGGTTCATTGCTCAGAGTACCAATAATGCTGACTGATGACGTAATCAGGACGATACACGACTTACAAAGCAGCGGGATGCATATTTATGCATCTACACCTGACAGAAACGCAGTATCAATAGCAAAGGTAGATTTTTCGGACGGCTCAGTCTGTGTAATCGGTAACGAGGCGAACGGCGTTTCAAATGAGGTACAGTCGTGCTGTGATGAAAGAATTACAATTAAAATGGCGGGCAGAGCAGAATCACTTAATGCGGGAGCGGCAGCTTCTATAATTATGTGGGAAATGGTGATGCCTAGAAATGGTAAGCAATAACTACTATATATGGCTTCGGCAGGCACTTGGCGCCGGGGCGCATACTGAAAGAATTTTTTCGTGTTTTACTTCTCCGGAAGAAATATTTATGTCAAATGAAAAGTCGCTCAGACTTTCCGGAGTTTTTTCAAGTAGTCAGATTGAAAAAATCAAGACTACGCCAATTGATGATACCTATAAAATCCTTGCCTCTTGTGCGGAAATGAAAATAGATATCATAACCCCGAATATGCCGGTTTATCCGGAAAAGCTTCTAAAAACACCGGATTTTCCGTTGGTGCTCTATACGCGTGGGGATATTACCTGTTTTGAGAACAAGATTCCGATTTCAATAGTCGGAACGAGAAAATCAAGCGCCGTAAGTGTACGTGCCGCTACTGAGCTTGCAAGTATACTTTCTGAATCCGGCTTTCTTATTGTAAGCGGAGGAGCGCTCGGTATTGATTCGGCGGCACACCTAGGAGCAATATCTTCCGGTGGGAAAACTGCTTGTGTGCTTGGATGCGGGATAGGAAATAAATACCTTGCAGAAAATGAGCCCCTGAGAAATGCGATCTCGGAAAACGGGGTCCTTATCTCGGAATATCCGCCGCTTATACCGCCGACAAAGGCGTCGTTCCCCATAAGGAACAGAATAATCGCAGGTTTGTCCGAGGGCACGGTTGTTATAGAAGCGGGTGTAAAAAGCGGCTCCCTTATTACCGCAAAGCTTGCAAATGAGATGGGACGTGATGTGTTTGCCGTGCCGTTTGACTTGCTCGGATCTGCGTGTACGGGAACGCGGGAACTTATAAGAGACGGTGCAAAACCGGTGAGAAAGCCGTTTGATATTCTGGAAGAATATTTGCCTTTGTACCCCGATAAGATAATAATTAATAAAAATACGGATCTTATGAAGGACGTTATTTCCTTTGTCGATGACCCCGATACAAAACATATATACAATGAAATCAAAGAAAATTTTCAGAAACCCGACACTTGCAAAAAGCCTGAAAAACGTGAACTTTTAAAGGATGTATCACGAGCTGCGCGCATGGTCTATGAGTCCTTTGATTTTAAAGAAAAAACAGCAAATGAAATTATGGCAGAGGTGAATTTGCCGACAAGCGACATTTTCGGTGCTCTGACCGAACTGGAGCTTCTCGGATTCATCACTTTTTTGCCGAATACCAAGTACAAAATCACATAGGAAGGAAAACAATACATGTCAAAACTAATTATTGTTGAGTCACCTACTAAAACAAAAACCATCAAAAGTTATCTTGGGAAGGACTACAATGTTGTGGCTTCCATGGGTCACGTAAGAGATCTCCCTGCCGCAAAGCTCAATGTCGATGTAAAAAATAACTTTGAGCCGAAATATGCAATAATAAAGGGAAAGGAAAATCTTGTCCGTGAACTCAAGGCAGATGTTGAAAAAGCGGATGAAGTATACCTTGCAACGGACCCCGACCGCGAAGGAGAGGCAATTTCCTGGCACCTCGCAACTCTGCTCGGTCTTGACCTTAATGCAGCTAACCGTGTAACCTTTAACGAGATTACCAAGACGGGAATAATGAACGGCATAGCCAATCCCCATAAAATTGATATGGATCTTGTAAATGCACAGCAGGCGCGCCGTATCCTTGACAGACTTGTAGGTTACAGACTCAGCCCGTTTGTCTCACAGAAAATAAGACGCGGACTTTCTGCCGGACGTGTTCAAAGTGTTGCCGTAAGACTTATTGTTGACCGTGAAGAAGAGATAAGAGCGTTCAATCCCGAGGAATACTGGACTCTTGATGCAAAATTTATCCCTCAGTCTGCACGTAAAGCATTCTCGGCATCATTTGTCGGCGACGAAACGGGAAAAGTAAAAATTGAGAATAAAGAACAGTCGGATAAATATCTCAAAAGACTTGAAAATGCCGTATATACTGTCTCGAGTGTAAAGAAGGGCACAAGAAAAAAACAGCCCGCTCCGCCGTTTATCACATCCACGCTCCAGCAGGATGCTTCAAGACGCCTCGGCTTCCAGGCAAAACGTACCATGAAAGTTGCACAGGAACTCTATGAAGGTGTCAATGTAGGAGGGCACGGACAGACCGGTCTTATAACTTATATGAGAACCGATTCCCTTCGAATTTCCGAAGAAGCACGTGTGATGACAGACGCATACATCCGTGAGACATACGGTGACAAATATATTCCGGAAAAACCCCGCTATTTCAAATCGCGTAACAATGCTCAGGACGCGCATGAGGCAATAAGACCTACCAATGTCGCACTCACTCCGGAAGAGGCAAAGGCTTCTCTGACAGCTGATCAGTATAAGCTTTACAAACTCATATGGCAGAGATTCATTGCAAGTCTTATGGCAAATTGCATACAGAACACAGTTAAGGCAGAAATAAAGGCGACTGTTGACGGAAACGACAGCGAGTATTGCACTTTTTCGGCAAGTGGTTACAGCATAAAATTTGACGGTTTCACCGTTCTTTATGATAACGATTCCGATGATGAGGAAAACGGAGCTATGCTTCCGCCTCTTTCGGTTGATGATAAATTGAAACTTAAAGAACTTATAGGAAATCAGCACTTTACACAGCCTCCCGCAAGATACACAGAAGCATCCCTTGTAAAGGCTCTCGAGGAAAACGGTGTGGGTCGTCCCAGCACATACGCATCAATCATTACAACAATTATTTCACGTGAATACGTTGTGCGTGACGGAAAACTTCTTAAGCCTACAGAACTCGGTGAGGCAACCACCTCACTGCTTAAGAGCAAGTTCCCGAAGTTTGTAAATACGAAGTTTACGGCACAGATGGAGACAAATCTTGATGAAATAAGCGAAGGTAAGCTTGAGTATGTAGGTATGATTTCAGACTTCTATGATGATCTGGAGGCAACACTCAAAAAGGCCAAGGCCGATATGGAGGGTGTAAAGATTCAGCTTGAAGAAGATAAAACAGATATACCGTGTGAAAAATGCGGAAGAATGATGGTTATAAAGACAGGACGTTTCGGAAAATTCCTTGCCTGCCCGGGTTATCCTGAGTGTAAAAATACCAAGCCACTCATACAGGAAACAGGAGCAGTGTGCCCGAAATGCGGTGGCAATGTAATCCAGAGAAAATCAAAAAGAGGATTTGTATTTTACGGATGCAGCAATTATCCCGACTGCGACTTCAGCACATGGGACGCTCCCGTAAAAGACATAAAATGCCCTCAGTGCGGAGGAAGCCTTTTCAGACATAAGGGTCTTTACGTATGTTTAAAAGACGGCTGTGGTTATGAAACATCCGCCGCGAAAAAGAGGAGTTCAAAGAATGGCTAAAAAAGCAATAGTTGTCGGGGCGGGGTTCGCCGGCTGCGAGGCTGCAATGCAGCTTGCGAGAGCGGGAGTGGAAACACACCTTTATGAAATGAAACCCGTAAAATTTTCTCCCGCTCACAAAAATGAAAATTTTGCCGAGCTTGTATGTTCCAATTCATTCAAGGCAATGCGGACTGAGTCTGCCGCAGGTCTTATGAAAGAGGAAATGACATACTTTGATTCCGTCTGCGTCCGCATTGCAAAGCAGTGCAGCGTACCGGCCGGCGGCTCTCTTTCCGTTGACAGGGAAAAGTTCGCAAAGATGGTTACTGAGGAAATAGAATCTCAGAAAAATATTATTATTCACAGGGGAGAAATAACGAAAATTCCGTCAATTCCGAATGATGCGGATGCTGTGATAATTGCCGCAGGTCCTCTTGTGTCGGATACTCTTGCCGGCGAAATTGAGAAGCTCTGCGGAACATCGCTTCACTTCTTTGACGCGGCTGCACCGATAATAAGTGCCGAAAGCATAGATATGGACAAGGCCTTTTTTCAGTCAAGATATGACAGAGGAGAGGGTGATGATTACATCAATTGTCCTATGAACAAGGAAGAATATGAGGCTTTTTACGAGGCTCTGGTTTCCGCGGAAAGCGCTCCGCAGCATGACTTCGATAAGAGAAAAGGTGTGTATGAAGGCTGCATGCCGATAGAGGTTATGGCCTCAAGAGGTGCGGACACCATGAGGTACGGACCGATGAAGCCTGTTGGTCTGCGTGACCCCAAAACGGGACACAGACCGTGGGCGTGCCTTCAGCTTCGACGTGAAACAGAAGAGGGTACCATGTATAACCTGGTGGGATTTCAGACAAATCTTAAGTTCGGTGAACAGAAGAGAGTTTTTTCAATGATACCCGCTCTCCATGACGCTGAATTTCTCCGCTATGGAGTTATGCACAGAAACACTTTCATTAATTCTCCGAACCTCCTTTTCGCCGATTATTCATTCAGGACGGTGCCGGGCCTTTACTTTGCAGGACAAATCACCGGTGTAGAGGGGTATATGGAATCGGCCATGTCCGGAATACTTGCGGGGCTCAATGCCGCAAAAAGACTTGTCGGAGAAGAACCGGTAATTCTTCCGCGAATTACAATGATGGGAGCTCTTACAAGTTATATCAGTGATCCGCAGGTTGAAAATTTCCAACCTATGGGTGCAAATTTCGGCGTTTTACCGCCGATTGAACCCCATATAAGAGATAAAAAAGAGAGATATTTCGCTCTTGCAAAAAGATCTCTTGATTATTTCGATGAGACAAGACCGAAGATAAAATAAATTTTGAAAATATTACATCGCCATGATAATGGGGGGTTACATATATGAAAATAATCGTAGACGCATTCGGCGGAGATAATGCACCGCTTGAAATACTTAAGGGTTCGGTGCTTGCCGTAAAAGAGCTTGGGTGTGAAATAATTCTCTGCGGAGATGAGAACAGGATAAAGCAGTGTGCGGAAGAAAACAGTATAGATATTTCGGGGATGGAAATTCACCATACGGAAGATGTTATCGAGGTTTGTGAGGATCCGCGCTCGATTCTGAAAGCACACAAGAATTCATCAATGGGGCTTGGTCTCTCTCTCCTCGCACAAGGCGCGGGTGATGCATTTGTAACAGCCGGTTCAACGGGTGCGGTTGTTGTCGGTTCGACTTTTATCGTAAAGAGAATAAAGGGTGTCAAAAGAGCCGCTATTGCGAGCCTTATGCCGTCTGATGAGGGCAAGTTCATGATGATGGACTGCGGCGCGAATCTGACCTGTTCCCCCGAAACGCTCAACACTTTTGCCATTATGGCCAAAACTTATATGGAAAAAGTGGAGGGTGTTAAAAACCCGAGAGTAGGACTTGCGAATATTGGTGTTGAGGAAAACAAGGGTACGGAAACCCTTGTCAAAACATATGAGATAATGAAAAATGCCGATTACAATTTTGTCGGCAATATTGAGGTGCGTGATATACCGAAGGGCGGAGCCGATGTAATAGTTTGCGAAGGCTTTACCGGCAATGTAATCCTCAAGATGTACGAAGGTGTTGCAGGCGTACTTCTCGGAAATATCAAGCGCATATTTATGAAAAGTGCAATCACCAAATTTGCGTATCTTCTTATTTCCGGCGGAATGAAAAACTTCAAAAAGAAGATGGATTATAAAGAGTTTGGCGGTGCCCCGCTTATGGGAATTTCAAAACCTGTTATAAAAGCTCATGGCTCATCTGATGCCAGAGCATTCAAAAATGCGATACGCCAGGCAATCGGTTATGCGCAGAGCGGAGCGATTGAGGATATCAAGGAGTGTGTTCATCAGAATAAGGATGAATCTCCGGAATCCGATGAATCGGAGGCAGAATAATGGATATAAAAGACTTTCAACCGGTAATAGGTTATACATACAAGGACATAAACCTGCTTGAGACAGCACTTACTCATTCGTCTTATGCAAATGAAAAGGGCAACGGTCACAAGTATAACGAACGTCTTGAGTTTTTGGGCGATTCGGTTTTAGGTTTTATAACGGCAGAATATTTTTTCAAGCATTTCAGAGACATACCCGAGGGAGAGCTTACAAAGCTCCGTGCGTCAACGGTTTGTGAAAAATCTCTCTATGAGTTTGCAAAGCAGATAAATCTCGGTGAGTATCTCCTGCTCGGAAAAGGTGAGCAGAGAACGGGAGGCAGGGAAAGAGCTTCTATTCTTGCTGACGCATTTGAAGCGGTTATAGCATCCTTATACCTTGACGGCGGGATAGAGGTTGCTCGCGAATTTGTTCTCAGATTTGTTTCAAAAGCCGTTGAAAATCATCAGGTATCATTTAAGGATTACAAAACGATACTTCAGGAGGTTATTCAAAAAAATCCTGAAGAAACCCTGAACTATGTTCTTGTCGGAGAAAGCGGACCGGACCACGACAAAACATTTGAGGTTGAGGTTCACCTTAACTCAAATGTCATAGGAAAAGGAAAGGGAAGAACAAAGAAACATGCCGAGCAGGAAGCAGCACGCGAGGCACTGGAGCTTATGGGATTATGAGTCATAAAAATATTGCGCTGTTTGTTGCACACGCCGGTTGTCCCAACACCTGCAGTTTCTGTAATCAGCGTATAATTTCAGGAAAAACAGAGACCGCCACGGCAGACGATGTCAAAAGAGCAATGAAAATTGCTCTTGACTCCGGTTGCCATGACGGCCAGCTTGCTTTTTTCGGCGGAAGCTTTACCGCTATTGACAGGGATTATATGATAAGCCTTTTGGAGGCGGCACATCCATACGTTCTCAACCGATCGATTACGGGTATACGCATTTCCACGCGCCCGGATGCAATTGATACCGAAATACTTGAACTTTTGAAATACTACGGTGTTGAGGCTATAGAACTCGGTGCACAGAGTATGGATGAGAGGGTACTTTCGCTTAACCGTCGCGGGCATACGGCAGAAGATGTTAAAAGGGCATCAGAGCTTATAAAATCCCATGGATTTGAGCTCGGGCTTCAGATGATGACGGGTCTTTACGGAGACACGGATGAGGGTGCTGTATACACAGCAAACGAGTTTATAAAGCTTGCCCCGACAACAGTGCGGATTTATCCTACGGTTGTGCTCGAGGGCACCGATCTTTGCACTCTTTACAGGTCGGGGGAGTACAAACCGGAAACTCTTGATGAGGCAGTAAATTTGTGCTCGGTTTTGCTCCGTATGTTTGAGGATGCGGGAATAAAAGTTATAAGACTCGGACTTCATTCCGGAGGCAATGTTGAAGACGGATACATCGCCGGAGCATATCACCCCGCTCTTCGAGAACTGTGTGAGAGCAAGATTTTTTATGAGCGGGTACTTGCCGATTTGTCAGAGTATGATAATTCTGCGGAAAATGAGTATAAAATTTTTGTAAATCCCAAAGAAATTTCAAAAATGACGGGACAGAAACGAATAAATATAGTAAAATTAAAAGATAAAAATTATTCCTGTAAAGTTTTTTCGGATGAAAAACTTAAGAAAAATGAATTTTATATAGAGGTTAGTACGAAATGATACTTAAGGCACTTGAACTGCAAGGTTTTAAGTCATTCCCCGATAAAACGACACTTTGTTTTGACAAGGGCATGACAGCTGTTGTCGGGCCGAACGGCTCCGGCAAGAGTAATATTTCCGATGCAGTACGTTGGGTTCTCGGTGAACAGTCCACAAAGAACCTTCGCGGCTCAAAAATGGAGGATGTTATTTTCGGCGGTACGAGCGTTCGAACGGCTCTCGGATTTGCCGAGGTCACATTGCGCCTTGATAACAGAGATCGGTCGTTGAAAAATGACAACGACGAGGTTGCTATAACAAGAAGATACTACCGCTCCGGTGAGAGCGAATACAAAATAAATGGAGAAACCGTAAGACTTAAAGATGTAAACGAACTTTTTATGGATACGGGACTCGGACGCGACGGATACTCTATTGTAAGTCAGGGTAAGGTTGCCGACATGGTATCCGCAAAGTCAAAGGAACGCCGTGATATGCTTGAAGAAGCAGCCGGCATTTCACATTTTCGTTACAGAAGGGCTGACGCTCTTCGCAGACTTTCTCAGACGGAAGAAAACCTCATAAGACTTCGTGATATTTTAAGCGAACTTGAGGGACGAGTAGGACCGCTTAAAGTACAGAGTGAAAAGGCACAGAAGTTTCTTGTGCTTGCAGATGAGAAAAAGGTACTCGAAATCGGGCTTTGGCTTTATACCATCGACTCATTGAAGGAAAAGCTGCGCGATCAGGAGCACAGAATCGAGATTGCCGCAAAGAGCCACGGTGATGCGGAGGCTGAGCTCTCAGACATAGAGAATAAAATCGAGGATGCCATAAAGCACTCGCAGGAGATAACCTGTGAGATTGATGAACTTCGTCACGGAATGTCGCAGTATGAAGAAGAACTTTCGGGTATCAACTCAAAGATAGCCGTAGACGAAAACACAATTGAGCACAACTGCCAATCAATAGAACGTATCAGCAAGGACATGGAGACAGCAGTCGGTGAACGTGCCGAGACCATGCAGCAAATAAGCGAAAGCGAAGAAAAAATTTCATCACTTGAAGAACAGATTGCCGCAAAGCAGGAAGAACTCGGAGCACTTTCACTCAATGCGGAAACCCTTGTAAAGGCAAATGATGAAAACGCAGATAAAATTCTCGAACTTACACAGAACCTCAGCAGTGTATCTGAAAATCTCAGTGCATGCAGAGTGAGAAAATCTTCCGCACTTTCCGGCAGAGAAGAAATACTGACCCGTTCGGAAAATATAGACAAAAACAGGGCAGAGAGAGAAAAGGTGATTGCAGACTTCAAACTTCAGGAAAAAAAGGCAGCCGATGAACTTGAAGAGTGTAATGAAACTATAACATCTCTTGTGAACACGATAAACGGTTATGAGCTTCGTGTGAAAACACGCGAGGAAAAATATGAAAATGAAAAACAGCAGATAGAGGCAAAACGTCTTGAGTTCTCGTCAAAAGAGGAAAAGATACGTATGCTCGAGGAACTCGAAAAAAATATGGAGGGTTACTCGGGAAGTGTCAGATCCGTTGTGAAAGAAGCAGGGCGAGGTGCACTCTCAGGTATCCACGGACCGCTCTCAAAAATTATCAGCGTAAAAGATAAGTATTCAACTGCGATTGAGACCGCTCTCGGTGCGGCGGTTCAGTTCGTTGTAGTGGACAATGAAACAGATGCCAAAAAAGCAATAAGATACTTAAAAGATTCAAAGGGCGGCAGGGCAACATTTCTCCCGATAAGTGTTATAAGGGGAAGAACGCTCGATGAATCCGGTCTGGATGACTGCTTTGGATTTGTGGATATTGCGAGCAATCTTGTGTCTGCGGAAAAAAAATATACCGAAATCATAAAGGCCCAGCTTGCAAGAACGGTTGTGGTTGAGGATATTGACAGCGCTATAGCAATAGGGAAAAAGTATAAAAACAGATTCAAGATAGTTACGCTTGACGGACAGGTTATCAACTCCGGCGGTTCAATGACCGGCGGCTCAAAGGTTCAAAATGCCGGTATTCTTTCAAGATCCGGGGCTATAGATGGCCAAAAAGCTGAGCTTGAAGAGCTTAAAAAGAAGCTTTCGTTCTTTGAGGACTCGTTCAAGCTCACAACTGAGGAGCTCGCAAAGGCAAAGGCAGATATGGTTGCCGCATCGGCTGACCTTACAACCGCAAATGAAGAAAAGGTTCGTCTTGAAAGTGCACTTTCTCTTGTCAGGGGCCAGTTGAAATCGGTTTCAGATGCTCTTTTTGAGCTTGAAGATGAGGGCAAAAATTCAAAAATACGTGTTGATGAATTTGAAAAGATAATAGGCGCTTGTGAAAAGGAAGAAGATGAGCTTACTCAGAAGTCAAAGAAACTTGAGGATGAGATTGCGAGTCTTACGGGAAGCAAGGAAGAACTTCTCAAAAAGCGTGAAGAGATGACCGCAAGAAGTGCGCAGATTGACCTTGAAGTTATGTCTTTGTCAAAGGATATTCAAGTTTGCAAGGACAATATTTCAAGACTTAATGAAGCAAGTAAGGCAACCGTTTCAAAAGAAGATGAGTTGAAGCTTGAAATAAAGGCTTTTGAGGATTCAAACACCGAGATAAGAGCTGAAATTGAAGAACTTAAGAATAAGGTTGCGGAGCTTAAAGAGCAGAATATTCAGTCAGAGCAAAAAATAGAATCTCTTGCCGCACAGCGTAATGAAGCCGAGGCGGAAAGCAATAAGCTCCGCCAGTTTGAGCGAAATAAAATGGGCGAGCGGGAACAGCTTTCGGGTGAGCTTGCACGTCTTGAGGAACGCAAAGCAGGCATGCTCCGCGAGTACGATGAAACGACCAACAAGCTCTATGATGAATACCAGCTTACACGCAGAGAAGCCGGCGAGATATCCGAGCCTGCCGAAGATCCGAAAGAGAGCCGAATAAAGCTCACTGAGGTAAAGAACAAGATAAAAGCATTGGGTTCTGTAAATGTCGGCGCAATAGACGAGTACAAGGAAGTATCGGAGCGCTATGAATTCATGAGCACTCAGATTTCAGATGTTGAGCAGTCAAAGAATGAGCTTATAAAGCTTATAGATGAATTGACCGGCAATATGTCTCTTCGTTTCAGAGAACAGTTTGCAAAAATCAACCAAGCCTTCGGTGAGACTTTTGCCGAACTTTTCGGAGGGGGTAAAGCGGAACTCCTTCTTGAAAATGAACTGGATATCTTGGAATCCGAAATTCAGATAAAGGTTCAGCCGCCGGGGAAAAATGTACAGAATATCGACCTTCTTTCCGGAGGAGAAAAGGGCCTTTCCGCAATAGCACTTCTTTTTGCTATTCTCAAAGTTACACCTGCTCCGTTTTGCATATTTGACGAGGTCGAGGCAGCTCTTGATGACGTCAACGTAACAAGATATGCACAGTATGTACGCCGTATGACGACAAACACTCAGTTTATTCTTATCACTCACAGACGCGGAACTATGGAAGAAGCCGATGCTCTTTACGGCGTTACTATGCAGGAGGAGGGAGTTTCAAAGCTTCTCGAACTCAAAACTGCGGAAATGGTGAAAAAGCTTGGTCTTGAATAAGATAATTCTTATCGGGAGGAAAAATATCAGTGGGACTTTTTAACAGAAAAATAAACAAGGGAATGAAAAAAACCAGAGATCAGTTTTCGGGCAATATTGACAATGTTCTTGATGCTTTCGACGAAATAGGCGATGAACTTTATGATGAGCTTACCGAGGTGCTTATCATGGGAGATGTCGGAGTTGAAACCTCTGCATATATTGTTGATGAGGTAAAAGACAGAGTCGGGAAAAACGGAATAAAACATCCGTCCGAAGTCAGAACCGTCATCAAGGAAGTTGTTGCGGATATGCTGGGTGAGGACCGAACAATTGACTTCGTCACGACTCCCGCGATTATCCTTGTAATCGGCGTAAACGGAGTCGGTAAGACGACTACCATAGGAAAAATGGCAAACTATTTTAAGTCAGAGGGTAAAAAAGTTATTCTCGGCGCGGCGGATACGTTTCGCGCGGCAGCTATCGACCAGCTTGAGATATGGGCGCAGCGTGCCGATGTTGAAATTGTAAAACACAAAGAAGGCGCAGATCCGGCAGCTGTTGTATTTGACACTATAAATGCCGGAATCAACAGAAATGCGGATGTTATTATCTGTGATACTGCGGGACGCCTTCACAACAAGAAGCATCTTATGGAAGAGCTCAACAAAATATACAGAGTTATAGACAGAGAACTTCCCTATTCCGACCGTGAAATTTTCCTCGTGCTTGATGCAACAACCGGACAGAATGCAATCTCCCAGGCAAAAGAATTTATGGCAGTAGCGGATGTTACCGGTATCGTTCTTACAAAGCTCGACGGAACCGCACGCGGAGGTGTTGTTCTTTCAATAAAGAATGATCTTAAACTTCCGGTTAAATTTATCGGTGTCGGTGAGGGGATTGATGATCTTCAGCCGTTTTCAGCTACAACATTTGCAGAGAGCCTGTTCAATGTAACTCCGGAGGACGATAACTCAGCTCCGGTTATAACCGTAAATGAAGAAAGACTTGCGGCCGATAAGGCAGCAGCAGCGGAACGCGCCGCAAAAGCTGAGGCTGAAGAAAAAGCAAGACTTGAAGCACAGGCAAAGGCAGAAGCCGAAGAGAAAGCAAATCTTGAAGCACAGGCAAAGGCAGAAGCCGAAGAGAAAGCAAATCTTGAAGCGCAGGCAAAGGCAGAAGCTGAAGAAAACAAAAAAGAAGAGCCAAAAGACACTGCAGAAAAGAAGGAGAAAAAATCCTCCTTCTGGTCAAATCTCTTTGGTTCGGGCGAGTATATGGGTTAAAACAAAAGGATGTAAAAGAACGTATGATTTTTCTTATAGCTACTTCCAATCAGCATAAAAAACTCGAGTTTGAAAGAATTCTTTCCCCACTCGGTGTAGAGATAAAAACAGCAAAGGAACTCGCAGTAACGCTCCCGGAGGTCGAGGAGACCGGCAGTACATTTGAGGAAAATGCTTTACTCAAGGCCGAGAGCGGTTGCAAAACGAGTGGGTACCCGACGTTGTCGGATGACTCCGGTCTGTGTATTGATTTCCTTGACGGTGCTCCGGGTATTTATTCTGCGCGTTACAGCGCAAAAAACGGAGAAAACGCAGACGATAAAGAAAACAACAGGAAAGTTCTTTCAAAACTTTCAGAGGTTCCTCTTGAAAAAAGAACGGCCCACTATGTATGCGCAGTTGCGTGCGCCTTCCCGGACGGAAGAGAATTTGTTGTACGCGGTGAATGCCACGGTTTTATCTGCTTTGAAGAGCGCGGAGAAAACGGATTCGGGTATGACCCGATGTTTCTGGTAAATGTAGAATGCGGCGCAAATCCGGGAGACCCTCCGGGTGATAAAACTTTCGGAGAAACTTCCCCCGCGGATAAGGATAAGGTAAGCCACAGAAGCAGGGCTTTACATAAGATGTACGAAGTACTTAAAGGTGAGGTATAAAATGACGGGTAAAGAAAGAGCAAAATTCAGATCACAGGCACATTCACTGACACCGGTTTTCCAGATAGGAAAGAACGGCGTGACAGATGCCGTTATAGCGCAGACAGATGAAGTCCTGACCGCAAAAGAACTTATAAAAGTAAAAATTCTCCTTGAGAGCTGCCCGGAAAAGCCCAAGGACGTGGCTGTAAAACTCAGTGCCGCAACAGGTGCGGAGATAATAGGCGTTATAGGCGGAGTTGTAATACTTTACAGATACAGTGAAGAGCTTCATGAAAAGCAGGCAAAAAAAGAGGCCAACAAGCGTGCTGCCGCAAGAGCTGCAGCCGGAAATAACTACGGCGGAAGATATGACAAGGAGCTTAAATGGAGAAGATAGGTGTCTTCGGCGGAACCTTTAACCCGCCGCATCTCGGACATTTACATATTGCCAAAAGCTTTGCAAAAGAATACAATCTTTCAAAGGTTTTGATTATTCCGACGTACATCCCTCCGCACAAGGCAAGTCCGCACCTTGCCGGTATAAACGAAAGACTCGAAATGTGCAGACGTACTTTTGAGGAAGATTTCTTTGAAGTATCCGACATTGAAATTGAAAGACGCGGGAAAAGTTATACGTATGACACATTGAAGGAACTTCAGATTCTTTATCCGAGGGCTCAATTCTTCTTTCTGGTAGGGGATGATATGCTGACATCACTTCATACCTGGAATCGTCCGAAGGATATTCTGGGCATGTGCACCATTGTTGCATCAACTCGCTGTGATGATATGACAGTAAATCAACTAAGAGAATACTCAGAAGAATATTTTCCGGATGAGTTGGCTTCAGAAAAGATACAGTTTCTTAAAACAAAGCCTATCGAAATTTCTTCAACGGAGATTCGAAACAGGATAGAAAAGCATAAATCTGTGAGTGAATTTCTCACAGAGGAAACTTTTAAATATATCATTTCAAGGGGGCTTTATGATGCCGGAACGCAAGGATGAATTTCTCGCTGTAATGAAAGAAAAACTCAAAGAAAAAAGATTTATTCATTCGCTCAATGTAGCCGATGCTGCAAAGAGACTGTCTGAACGTTACGGTGCGGATACGGAAAAGGCGTATATATGCGGACTTCTCCACGATATTGAAAAAAATGCTCCAAAGGAAGAACAAAAAAAGTATATGAACAGTCTGTGTGACGATTTACCGCAGGTTGTTACTGACAATTTTAAACTATGGCATGCTCCGGCAGGCGCGGCCTTTGTGCGTGACGAGCTGGGAATAACAGATCCCGAAATGATCTCCGCAATAAAGTACCACACGACTGCCAAGGCGGGAATGACCATGCTTGAAAAGATAATTTACATTGCCGATTATATATCGGATGAACGTGATTATCCCGGTGTCGATGAGATGAGAAAAGCGGCATTTGAAGATATAAACGAGGCTATCCTTATAGGAACCAGATTTACACTCAGCGATCTTCTCGCGCATGACAGAATAATTAATCAAGACACAATAGACGCATACAATGAGATGTGCGAACTTTTAAGACAGAAGGCAGGCTCTGACAGATGACAAGTATTGAAAAAACAGAAAAAATCGTGAAGATCCTCGACGACAAAAAGGCTGTTGGCATAAGGGTTTTGAAAATTTCGGATCTGACGGCTATATGCGACTTCTTTGTTGTTGCAAACGGAACATCCACTACACATATAAGGGCTCTTGCCGACGAGGTTGACTTTAAGATGGGTGAACTCGGTGAAAACGGCAGGCTTGAGGGTAAGGCTACAGATTGGCTGCTGCTTGACTTTGACGATGTAATCGTACACATATTTTTACCGGAGGCAAGAGAACATTACAATCTTGAAAAGCTCTGGGCAGATGCGGAAGAGATTCCGACAGATAAATTTGTAAATTAATTCAAAGGAATGAGATAGAAAATGAAACCATACGATTTTAAAGCTACCGAAGCAAAATGGCAGCAAAAATGGGAAGAGGCAGGGGTTTTCCATGCCGAAGATAATTCCGACAAGCCGAAATTCTACGGTCTTGTTGAGTTCCCGTATCCGTCGGGAGCAGGTATGCATGTAGGACATATCAAGGCGTACTCAGGACTTGAAGTCGTATCACGAAAGCGCAGAATGCAGGGGTACAATGTACTTTTTCCTATAGGATTTGACGCATACGGTCTTCCGACTGAAAACTACGCAATAAAAACGGGTATTCATCCGCGTAAGGTTACCGACATGAACATTGCCCGTTTTTCGGACCAGCTCAAAAAAGTCGGATTTTCTTTTGACTGGACACGTGTAATAGATACTACACAGGAAGATTACTATAAGTGGACACAGTGGATTTTCCTCAAGATGTTCGAAAACGGACTTGCTTTTCGCGATAAGACTCTTGTAAACTACTGCCCATCCTGCAAGGTTGTTCTCTCAAACGAGGATTCGCAGGGAGGAAAATGTGATATTTGCCACTCTGAGATCGTTCAGAAATCAAAAGATGTATGGTATTTAAGAATTACGGAGTATGCGGATAAGCTTCTTCAGGGTCTTGATGAGGTTGACTATCTTCCGAATATAAAGCTTCAGCAGGTAAACTGGATCGGGAAGTCGACCGGTGCATTTGTAAACTTTGCTATAAAAGACACAGATGAAAAACTTCGCATCTACACCACCAGACCGGATACACTCTACGGCGTAACATTTATGGTTATGGCACCCGAGCATCCGATAATAGACAAATATGCGGACAAAATTTCAAACATGGATGAAATCGTTGCATACAGAGGTGAGTGTGCAAAGAAGACAGAGTTTGAGAGAACTCAGCTTGTAAAGGATAAGACCGGTGTAAAGATAAACGGACTTGTTGCAATAAATCCGGTTGACGGAAAAGAAATCCCCATCTTTGTTGCCGATTATGTAATGATGGGATACGGCACAGGTGCCATAATGGCAGTTCCGGCACATGACCAGCGCGACTATGACTTCGCAAAGAAATTCGGAATAGATATCATCGAGGTTATAAAAGGCGGAGACATCTCCAAAGAGGCCTATACCGGTGACGGCGAAATGGTGAACTCAGGCGCTCTGAACGGCCTTACAAATAAAAAAGAATCCATAGAAAAAATGATCTCTGTCCTTAAAGAAAAAGGCGTCGGAGAAAAAGGTGTTCAGTATAAAATGAAAGACTGGGCGTTTAACCGTCAGCGTTATTGGGGCGAGCCTATTCCCATAGTTTATTGCCCGCATTGCGGAATGGTTCCCGTTCCTTATGATGAGCTTCCGCTGAAGCTTCCGCCGGTAGAAAATTTCGAGCCGGGACAGGACGGAGAGAGCCCTCTTGCGAAGATTGAATCTTTCGTAAATTGTAAATGTCCGAAGTGCGGCGCAGATGCAAAGCGTGAAACAGACACAATGCCCCAGTGGGCAGGATCTTCATGGTACTTCCTTCGCTACATGGATCCGCACAACAATGAGAAATTTGCAGACATTGACAAGCTCTCATACTGGGGTCCTGTTGACTGGTACAACGGAGGTATGGAGCACGTAACACGTCACCTTATTTATTCACGTTTCTGGCACAGATTCCTCTATGACATAGGTGAAGTTCCATACAAGGAGCCGTATGCAAAGAGAACGGCGCAAGGACTTATTCTCGGGCCTGACGGAGATAAGATGTCAAAGTCAAAGGGCAATGTAATTGACCCGCTCGATGTAGTAAATGAATACGGTGCCGATGTTCTTCGCACATATGTACTCTTCATGGGTGACTATGAAAAAGCAGCACCGTGGTCTGAGTCAAGCGTTAAGGGATGCAAGAGATTCATAGACAGAGTATGGTCTCTCCAGGATATGGTTGTTCCGGGCGAGGAATTCTCAAAGGAGCTTGAATCCGCATTCCATAAAACCATAAAGAAGGTATCCGAGGATATTGAATCACTTAAATACAACACCGCAATTGCAGCTCTTATGACTCTTATAAACCGGATTTACGACAACGGTAAGATTACAAAAGGTGAGCTCAAAGCATTCATAACCATGCTTAACCCGTTTGCCCCACATGTTACTGAGGAAATCTGGGAGGAACAGGGCTTTGGCGGAATGCTCGCAACTGCAAAGTGGGTTGAATACGATGAGGCAAAATGTGTTGACGATACCATAGAGATTGTCGCACAGGTAAACGGTAAAATTCGCGCAAAACTCACGATTTCTTCAAATGCCACAAATGAAGAGGCAATCGCACTTGCAAAGGCAGATGAAAAGGTCGCTGCTGATATTGCCGATAAAACTGTTGTCAAGGAGCTTTACGTTCCGGGAAGACTTGTAAATATTGTCGTAAAAGGCTAAGGTGTTTTACGGTGCTGAACAGTATAATGTTTATTGACGATGTAAAAAATTTTTTAAAAGACCTTTTATCAATAATCGAAAACCATTTTTCAAATATCATTATGGGTGCAATTATAATTGTCCTGTTTGTTCTTTTTCGAAAATGGCTTTCAAAAAATATTTCCGCAATATTTGCAAAGCTTTTTAAAAAGAATGCGATGATAGGGTCCGGGGTAAGAACATCCCTGCAAGGGCCGCTGAAATCATTCTTTTTGGTGCTGGGCATTTATCTCGGCCTTATGGTCATAGGCTTCTCACCTTCTGTATTTGCCGGAATAACAAAAATCTTCAGGATTATCAACATCGTACTTATAACGTGGGCACTTACAAATTTCACACCTTTTGCAACCTCACTTGTTATAAGATTTGAGGACAAGAGCAACAGAAGATCAAGCGCGGTGGCAATAAAATTTATTGCCAATATCCTGAAAATAATCATCATTGCTCTTTCGTGTGTGGTAATAATCAGCGAGCTCGGTTACAATATAACCGGTCTTATAACGGGTCTCGGTCTCGGAGGTCTTACATTTTCGCTTGCGGCACAGAGTACGGCTGCGAATCTCTTCGCGGGATTTTCAATTGTTTCCGACAAGCCGTTTGATGTCGGAGACTATATCATCACACCGTCTGTAGAAGGTACGGTTGAGGATATTACCATGCGCAGCACATGTGTTCGAACGGTCGCGGATACGGTTATCATCATGCCCAATTCAAAGCTTGTTGATGAGCCGATAACAAATTGTTCGCGTATGACAAAGCGTTACGTGGACTTCACTGTCGGACTTACATATGACACGGACGCAAGTGTTATAAAGAAGTGTATAAAAGACATTGAGAAAATGCTTACAGATGATGAAACCGTCAGTGATGACAGAATATCCGTAAGCTTTGCAGGGTTTTCCGAAAGCAGTCAGGATATTCGCATTATTTATTTTACAAAAGCAACACAGCTTGACGAATCGCTTAAGGTGCGCGAAAAAGTCAACTATCGCATCTCTGAAATTGTCAAAAATAACGGCGCCTCTTTTGCCTTCCCGAGTACCAGTGTGTATATGGAAAATGCATAATTTTTGTTTGACAATTATTGCTTGCTGCTGTATAATGTGACAGTCCATACTGTATGGACTTGTAATTATAATATTTAACCCTACATTTCGGAGGGAGGGACATATAAATGAGCCAGGTAAAAGTTAAAGAGAATGAATCTCTCGACAGTGCTCTCAGACGTTTTAAGAGACAGACATCACGCGATGGTGTTATTCAGGAAGTACGAAAGAGAGAGCATTACGAAAAGCCTTCTGTAAAGAGAAAGAAAAAATCAGAAGCTGCTCGTAAGCGCAAGTACAAATAATTAAGAGAAAAGGTTCTTTTGCCGAGAGCGGCACAGAGAACCTTTTTTATTTTTCTCGGATGTGTTACTATAATTTTGTGACTTATTTTGCGGGAGGAAAACTTATGAGAAATACAAAAGGGGTCTTACACAGACTTTTTAAAACCGGTAAACGACGCCTCAGCATAACCGAGATAGAACCGTGTGAGCTTATCTCAAAGGGGATAAAAGCGGTGGCACTTGACGCGGACAACACAACTTCTTTTGATCGGACAACAAATCCGCTTCCCGGTGCGGAAGAATGGATACAAAGCCTGAAGGATGCGGGCTTGAAGGTTGTTTTGCTTTCAAATGCAAAGGCGTCCCGTGCGAAGATATTGGCGGACCAATATGACATACCTGTTATAGGTCTTGCCTGTAAACCGTTGCCGTTTGGGTATATAAGATGTGTGATCAGATTTTTTACAAAGCCGTCACATATTTGTATGATCGGTGATCAGCTTTTTACGGATATACTCGGAGCAAATCTCATGGGCTTTTGCAGCATATATGTTTACCCTCGTGAAAAAGAAAAACAAAATGTGGTAAGTTTTAGGATAAGGAGATTTGCGGAAAAAATTATTTTCGCTTACCAAGACAGGAAGTACAAGGATGAAGATTAAGGAATTATCAAAAAGGTTGAGACCTAAGACGGTTGCACTTATTTTCAGTGAAGAAAGTATACTCTACCTTACGGGCTTTGAGGTTTCGGATGCGGTGCTTGTCGTTTCAAAAGAAGGAAGCACCCTTATAACGGACGGAAGGTATATTGAGGCGGCTTCGGCGCAGATAACCGATTGCGATGTTGTTCTCGGAAAGCCCGGAGGCTTTAAAGATCAGCTCAACCTTATCATGAAAGGATACGGTGTCCGTGAGGTCCTTCTTGAAATTTCAAGGGTAACTGTTTTCACTGCTGCAAAGTACAGGGCTTATCTCGAAAACTTTGATATGCTGTATACCGAAGAACTTGACGGATATATGAAAGACTTGCGCTCTGTTAAAACAGAGGAGGAACGTCTTAAGCTGCTTAGGGCACAGCAGATTGCCGAAGAAGGGTTCAAAAATATTTTGTCTCTTATAAAACCGGGAGTTCTTGAGCGGGATATTGCGCTGGAACTTGAGTACCAAATGAGAAAGGCCGGCGCGCAGGGTATCTCTTTTGATACCATAGTCGTCACCGGCGTAAACTCGTCTAAACCGCACGGCGTTCCGGGAAATACGGCCATAGAAAACGGAGATTTCGTAACGATTGATTTCGGTGCGGTTTATGAGGGCTATCACTCAGACACCACCCGCACGCTTGCGGTGGGCTTTGTGAGTGATGAGCAGCGACGCGTTTACGAGACTGTGCTGAAAGCACAGTCTGCCGGTGTGGACGCACTGTGCGCCGGCATTACCGCGAAAGGTGCGGATGCCGTTTGCCGCGACATCATAAGTAACGCGGGCTACGGTAAATACTTCACCCACAGCACCGGACACGGAGTCGGAGTGGAAATTCACGAGTCCCCCAACCTTTCGCCGGTGGCAGACGAACATATTGTTCTTCTGCCCGGCAATGTAGTGACGGTTGAACCGGGTATATACATACCGGGTAAATTCGGCGTAAGAATTGAAGATATGTTGTATGTAACAGAGGGCGGGGCAATCAATTTTGCTACATTGCCGAAAGAACTGACAGTTTTATATTAATTACATTGTAGACACAAAAAACTCTTGAAAAAACACAGTGACTAATATACAATAGTACGCGTATACAAATGTACAATCGGAGGTTTATTTTATGATATCAGCGGGAGATTTCAGAAACGGCGTTACTTTTGAAGAAGAGGGACAGGTTCTTCAGGTTGTTGAATTCCAACATGTAAAGCCGGGTAAAGGTGCTGCGTTCGTAAGAACAAAGACAAAGAATGTTATTACAGGGGCAGTAGTTGAAAAGAGTTACAACCCAACAGCAAAATTCCCGACAGCTTTTGTCGAGAGAAAAGATATGGAATATTCTTATAATGACGGAGATCTTTATTACTTCATGGATCAGGAAACATATGAGCTTGTTCCTATCAATGAGTCAGAGCTTTCTGACAACTTCAAGTTTGTAAAGGAAAACATGGTTTGCCGTGTTCTTTCATACAAGGGAAAGGTTTTCGGCGTAGAGCCACCGAACTTTGTTGAGCTTACGGTTACACAGACAGATCCGGGATTCAAGGGCGACACAGCAACGAATGCCACAAAGCCTGCAACTCTTGAAACCGGTGCAGAGGTTAAGGTTCCTCTCTTCATTGATGAAGGCGAAGTAATTCAGATTGACACGAGAACAGGGGAATATATGGGCCGTGCATAATGGCAGGTCATTGGAGGTACAGATGATGACGGTTATTGAAAAGGTTGCATACCTTAAGGGGCTTGCAGAAGGACTTAACTTAAATGCCGAAAAGGCAGAAACAAAGATGTTCAATGCGATTATCGACGTTCTTGAAGATATTGCAGAGACAACAACAGACATAGATGACACAGTAGATATCATGGCTCAGCAGCTTGATGAGGTTGATGAGGATCTCGGAAGTCTTGAAGAACTTATCTACGGTGAGTGTGACTGTCTTGATGATGATTGTTGCTGTGACGATGATTACGATGACTGTGACTGCGGATGCGGTTGTTGCGGCGATGAAATGGAGTACTACGAAGTAGAGTGCCCTGCTTGTCACGAGACTATTTGTGTGGACGAAGGAATCCTCGATGAGGGTGCTACAACATGCCCGAACTGCGGTGAAAAGCTCGAATTCGAAATTGAGTTTGAGGACGAAGCTGCTCCGGCAAATACGGAAGCAAAATAAGTCAGAACTTCTGGGGCATCGACATACACAGTCGGTGCCTTTTTTGACTTAAAGAAAATAGGTGAAAATATGGACTTGATTCTTGCATCCAAATCCCCGAGGCGAAGCAGGATACTGTCGTCTGTGGGGTATGACTTCAGCATTATTCCGTCGGAATTTGATGAGAGCCGGGTGTCGCTTGACAACCCCAGAAGAGGAATTGAGACAATATCCTTTGAAAAAGCAAATCAGGTGTTTTCGACTCTTCCTCCGGTGACAAAACTTGGGTCGGTTGTACTTGGCGCAGATACTATAGTAGTCAGTGACGGCAAAGTACTTTTAAAGCCGACCGACGAAAAGAACGCAAAGGAAATGCTTACAAATCTCTCCGGGAAAAAGCATCAGGTATATACATCGGTTTCTCTGGTCTCTGCCTCGATGACGGAAACTTTTACCGAAAAAACGGATGTTTATTTCTATGAGCTTACTGAGCAGCAGATAGATGATTACATTGCCACGCGTGAACCAATGGATAAGGCCGGTGCATACGGTATTCAGGGTATCGGAAGTCTGCTCGTAGAGAAAATACACGGTGACTACTTCAATGTTGTCGGTCTGCCGATTGCCAGAGTTGCAAGAAGTCTTGAAAGATACGGGGTTTATCCCGTAAGATAAATTTAATAAAAATATGCGTTGAGAAATGATAATCTGTGGGGTATAATACAGACGTAAAATTAAAAAGGAGTCTTTAAAATGTTACTTTTTACACAAGACATTGGTATAGATCTCGGAACAGCCAATACACTTGTTTTTGTAAAGGGCAAGGGTATTGTTATCAGAGAACCGTCGGTTGTTGCCGTTGACGTTCGCTCAAATCCGAACAGAGTTGTTGCTGTAGGATCGGAAGCAAAGCAGATGATAGGTCGTACACCGGGCTCAATCACAGCAGTACGTCCTTTGAAGGACGGTGTTATCGCTGACTTTGACATAACAGCAGATATGCTTAAAGAGTTTATAAAAAGAGCAATGAGTTCATCCCCTCTTACAAAGGCAAGAGTTATGATCTGTATTCCGTCGGGAGTTACAGAGGTTGAGCGCAGAGCCGTACATGACGCTGCACGTTCGGCAGGTGCAAAACAGGTAAGCCTTATTGAGGAGCCTATGGCAGCTGCTATCGGTGCCGGACTTCCGGTATCAGAGGCTACCGGTTCAATGGTCGTTGACATAGGAGGCGGTACAGCAGAGGTTGCGGTTATCTCTCTCGGCGACATTGTAACATCTTGTTCGGCAAGAGTTGCAGGTGACAGCTTCGATGACGCAATCATTGCTTACGTAAAGAGAAAATACAATCTTCTTATCGGTGAGCGTACCGCAGAAGAGATAAAAATAAAAATCGGTTCTGCTTATCCTTACGAGGGTGAGGGCGCTATAGACATAAAGGGAAGAAACCTTGTTGACGGTCTTCCGAAAAATGTTGAAATAACTTCCGAGGAAGTCAGAGAGGCGCTTTCCGACAGTGTGAATCAGGTGCTTGATGCAATAAGATCAACACTTGAAAAAACTCCTCCGGAGCTTGCGGCGGATATCATTGATCAGGGAATCATGCTTACCGGAGGAGGAGCACTCCTTCGAGGACTTGACCGTCTTATCTCGGCAGAGACCGGAATGCCGGTACATGTCGCTGAAAATCCACTTGACTGCGTGGTTGACGGCACGGGCGTGTGTCTTGAAAATGACATGCTGAGTCTCACAAGTTCAAAGAATTATGACTAAAAACAAGGGGCTTTTTACAAAGCCCCTTTTCAGTCTGTTTGACAACAAATTTTTGGTGGTTTACCTATGAAGAAGTTTTTTAAAAGCACATGGTTTAAAATCCTTGTTGCGTTGCTCACGGTATTGCTTGCTTTTATCATATTTGCTGTGGTAACAGCCCGAGGCAGTTCTCCGTTGTCAACGGCAATGGGGACGGTGGTGCAGCCTGTTTACAGAGGCGCGGCAGCGGTCGGAAAAGGCTTTACAAAGGTCAGGGATTTTTTTACATCAAAGGAAAAATACAAGGCGGAGATTGAAGACCTCGAGAGTGAAATTGCCGATCTTCAGTCAAGACTTGCCGACTATGAACAGACAAAGCAGAAGCTTGAGCTTTATGAGGGTGCTCTTGAGATAAAGGAGTCGAATCCGGACTACAAGTTCGTGTCGGCGGTAATCATAGGAAGAGATTCCTCAAATGCTTTTACAACGTTTACTTTTAATAAGGGTAGTGCTGACGGGATATCTGTCAATGACCCGGTCATATACGGTAAGGGACAGCTAGTCGGCGTAGTAACCAAGGTTTCCGCTACATACTGCGTTGTTTCTACCATTCTTGATCCGAACGTCAATGTAAGTGCATATGAAGTACGCACAAGAGAAACAGGCTTTGTTTCGAATACCGCATCTCTCTCAAAAGAGGGCTTTTGCAGACTTTCCGGACTTGACAGAAATACCTCTATTGCCGCGGGCGGTGTTGTATGTACCACCGGCATCGGCGGAGTTTATCCGAGAGACCTTATTGTAGGTACGGTTAAGGAAGTAAAAAATGAGGACAGCGACATCTCATCCTACGCAGTTATCGAGCCGAGCGCAGACATAGACAATCTCGAGGACGCGCTTATTATTACCGATTTCAACGGTCAAGGCGTAAGTCAAACAGTTTCCGAATAGAGGGTTTTACCGTGACGAAAGCAATTTCAAAATCAAAAATGAATCTTTATATCCGACGTATCGGTTTTATTTTTCTGATTCTTTTTGTCGGTGTGCTTCAAAATACTCCCCATATGTTCCCGACGGTTTTCGGTGCTCATGCCTTCTTGCTTATACCTACAGTGGTTGGTATTGCAATGTTTGAGCGGGATCTGGCCGCAACACTTATGGGGGTTTTTGCAGGTGCCATATGGGATGCAACAGCCGCGCGCGGAGATGGATTCAACGCACTTTTTCTCATGGTTATTGCAACGATTGTAGGACTGCTTATAAACTATCTTATGAGAAATAACCTTTCGACTGCATTGCTTTTATCAGCTGCCGCAATTGTATTGTACGCGGTTCTTCACTGGTTTATCTTTGTTATCTGCAGAGGCATTGAGGGTGGTTTGCTGTTGTTTGTAACGTTTTATCTGCCGTCTATGGTGTATACCTTTATCTTTACACCGGTTTTCTACATACTTATGAGAAAATTTCTGCGCAAGCTTAAGGATCGTTATCCGCATAAATCACGGGTTATTCGCCCTAATTGATTATTGAAAATTAATTTTTAATCATACCATGAAAGGAGAGAGCACTGTGAAAAATACAAAAATTCGCAGCATAGTTGTAAGCGTACTGTTTGTACTTGCATTTGCGGTTTTTATCGGTGTTCTCTTCAAAATTCAGGTTATTGATAAAGACAAACATACAAAAAACACTGTAAAATCATACAGTATTACCGTAGATGCTGCGAGAGGTGAAATCCTTGATCGCAACGGCTCTCCGCTTGTAACCAACAGGCAGGGCAATTCTATAATTTTCAATTATGCATATTTTCCGAAAGAACAGGAGGAGAGGGATGAAATAATTATCTCGCTCATAAAACTTTTTGAGGAAAACAATCAGGAATACATAAACAATTTACCGATAATTTTAAATTCTGACGGAACATATTCGTACTCCGAGGACAGAGATGACGATATCAAATGGCTCAAATCATCTGAGATGCTGAATCTTAACAGCTACGCAACCGCTGAGAACTGCATGACAGCGCTTGTAAAGAGATATGAACTTGAAGATTACAGCAAAGAGGACGCGATAAAGATTGCTTCCGTCTGCGTCGAGATGAAGAAAATCGGATTTTCGAATTCCGTCCTTTACACTTTTGCCGAGGATGTTCCGACAGATCTTGTTGCCGTAATAATGGAAAACAGCTCTTTCTACAAAGGGGTTGAGAACTCGATAGTTCCTTACCGCGAATACACAGACGGAACCATCGCTCCACACGTTCTCGGAAGAGTTTCGGGTATTTCCGCAGACACATATACAGCTGAACAGGAGAAGCTCAGCGAGGCTTTGAAAAAGGCAGAAGAGGAAAATGCTTCGGACGATGAGATAGCAACCATAAAGAGAAATGCATATCTGATGACAGATGATTACGGAAGCAGCGGCCTTGAAGCGAGCCTTGAGTCGTATCTGCGGGGCACGAGAGGTGTGAAGACTGTTTCAACCGATTCCGAGGGCAATGTATCCGAGAGCTATTCGGTAAAACCAAAACAAGGCAATACGGTCATAACAACTCTTGACACAAACCTCCAGCTTGTTGCGCAAAATGCTCTTAAGAAAAATGTTGATTCTCTTACCGGTGATCTTGCAACTGTTGCGGGTGCGGCAGTTGTGGTTACGGAAGTAAACAGCGGCGAAATTTTAGCATGTGCAACATATCCATCATATGACAATTCAACATGGAAGGAAAATTACAGCACATGGGCTGAGGCTACCAACTCACCTCTTTGGAACAGGGCCTTGATGAGTACATATGAGCCGGGATCAACTTTTAAACCCTGTACCGCGATTGCGGCACTTGAAGAAAAGGCAATTGACGAAAGCTTCACATGGAAATGTACAGGACTCTATCCGTATCTTGACCATACATTCTCATGTGCTTACCATACAGCGCACGGCGTTATGAATGTAACCAATGCTATCAATAAATCTTGTAACTGCTTTTTCTATGAAACGAGCCGTAAGGTCGGAATAGAAAAAATAGACGAATGGGCAACCTCATTCGGTCTCGGACAGAAGACAGGTATTGAAATTTCCGAGGCTGAGGGTATCCTTGCGGGGCCTGAATACAGAGAGTCACAGGGAGGCGTATGGCGACCCGGTGATACACTTCAGGCGGCAATCGGCCAGTCTGATCATCAGTTTACAATTATTCAGCTTTGTAATTACTGTGCGACTATTGCAAACGGCGGTACAAGATATGTTCCGCATTTTGTAAAGTCCATAATGTCGTATGACTACTCGGATACCATTCTTGAAAAAGTTCCCGAAGTTGCATCAAAGATCAAAATAAGTGATAAAACTCTTAAACTTGTACGAGAGGGAATGTATCTTGTTGCAAATGAAGGGTTTTGTAAGAATGCATTTGCATCGCTCCCCGTAAAGGCTGCCGCAAAGACCGGTACATCTGAGATAAAGAAGGTTGTAAACGGAAATACCCTTGAAGGAAATAACGGATTCCTTATTTCATATGCACCATATGACAATCCCGAAATTGCTATGGCAATTGTTGTTGAAACGGCTGATTCGGGTAGCTTGTGCTCATCTGTAGCCGCAGATATTTACAAGTATTATTTTTCAAAGAAGGACCTTAAGGGCGTCCAAAATTATTCGGAACTTCTTTCCTGACGGGAGGCAAATTTATGGAACAGACAAAGGCGAAAAAAATCCTGTTTACCTCCGGAAAGGGAGGGGTGGGAAAGTCAACGCTTTCGACAACTTTCGCTAAACTTCTCAGTTCACAGAACAAGAAGGTTTTGATGATTGATTTTGACATATCGCTTCGCACTCTTGATATCATGCTGTCAGTAAGTGACATGGTTCTCTATGATTGGTATGATGTTATAACCGAAAAATGTGACCCGGAAACAGCATTGCTTAAAACAAAAGGACCATATCTTCTTGCGGCGCCAATCGGCGATGTATCCGCCTCCGAAAATGACATTAAAAAACTTATTTCTTTTTATGACAACGATTTTGACTTTATTATTCTTGACTGCCCGGCGGGCGTGGGGGATATCTTGAAACTCACACTCAGTGCCGCGGATTCGGTATTTATTATTTCCACACCGGACTTCGTGTGTGTGAGAAGCGCGGCCGTGGCTGCAAGAAAAGCAGCGGATATGTCAGTTCCGTCAAGACTTATAATAAACCGGTTCAAAAAGAACACCGTGACAAACGGACGGGCTCTCAACATTGATGACGTTATAGACGCAACGGGAGTTCAGCTTATAGGCGTCGTGCCGGATGATATGGATCTGTCACTGTCAATTTTAAACGGTGAACTTATTGATCCGGCACTTCCAAGCGTGAAAGCCGTCAAGAGAATAATAAAAAGGATGAATGGTGAAAATATACCGCTTAGCCTTTAGACATTTTTTACAAAAAACATATTGATGAAACATAAAAAATGTGATAAAATGAACAGCACATACAGAAAGCTATCAGGGGGCTTAGGTTAATTATGAATATAGCTTTAATCGCACATGATGTAAAAAAAGAATTGATGACACAGTTCTGCATTGCTTATTGCGGAATTTTAAGTCAGCACAATATCTGTGCAACAGGCACAACAGGAAAGATTGTCGAAGAGGCGACCGGACTTGAGATACATAAATTTTTAAGCGGCGCACAGGGCGGAGAGCAGCAGATTGCGTCACGCATAGCATGCAATGAGATAGACCTTCTCCTCATGTTCGGAGATCCTCTTAACCCAAAGCCAAGTGAGCCAAACGAAGCAAATCTTTTAAGACTTTGCAACGTTCACAACATCCCTGTTGCGACAAATATTGCTACAGCGGAAGCGCTCATCCATGCTCTTGCACGCGGAGACCTTGACTGGCGTGATATTGTAAATCCTAAAAACAATAAAAAATAAAATTTTGGATTGCAAATTAAAGCCTCCGGCCGTATAGGACGGAGGCTATCTTTTGTTTGCAAAACCCCGCTATATGTATTATAATTTACAGGTTAAAGACTAATTGAAGGAGGCTGTATCATGGCATTGCTGACAAACGCGATAAAAGGTACGCAGGATACATTGCCGAAGGATAGCCATAAGCTGAGATTTATTGAGCAGACGATCGCAGATATTGCGATGAACTATGGTTTTAAAGAAATTCGTACTCCGGTTTTTGAACACACGGAGCTTTTTAATAGATCTGTGGGAGATACCACGGATGTCGTACAAAAGGAGATGTACACCTTTGAGGATAAGGGCGGGCGTTCAATAACTCTTCGTCCCGAGGGTACCGCAGGCGCGGTGAGATCATTCCTTGAGCACGGACTTTTCAACGAACCTATGCCGCAAAAGGTCTTTTACCAGCTTTCATGCTACAGGTATGAAAAACCTCAGGCAGGCAGACTCCGTGAGTTTCACCAGTTCGGAGTTGAGTGTTTTGGCGCAGAGGGTCCGGCTGTAGATGCTGAGGTTATCTCTCTTGCCAATGAAATCTTCGGATTCCTCGGTGTTAAGGATCTTGAACTTCAGATAAACTCAATAGGGTGTCCGACGTGCAGAGCCGCGTACCAGAAGGCTTTGCGTGAGTACTTTGAGGGTCACAGAGACGAGCTCTGTGAGACATGCCTTGGCAGACTTGACCGCAATCCTATGAGAATACTTGACTGCAAGAGCCCGGTATGCAGCGAAATAGCAAAAGGTGCGCCGACAGTCCTTGATTATCTCTGTGATGATTGCAAAGCGCATTTTGACGGACTTAAGAAATACCTTGATGCCATGAATATTTCATACAAGGTCAATCCGACTATAGTACGCGGACTCGACTACTACACAAGAACCGTGTTTGAATTTGTCGCAACCGGCATAGGCGCACAGGGAACGGTTTGCGGCGGTGGACGCTATGACGGACTTTGCGAAGAACTCGGAGGCTCACATATCCCGGCTCTCGGTTTTGCCATGGGTATGGAGAGACTTATGTTACTTCTTGAGTCTCAGAACATTGAACTTCCGCAGGACAACCACTGCAACATATATTTGGCTCCGGTCGGAGAAGCTGCAAGTCTTAAAGCGGCCGAGATAGCAACTCACCTTCGTGAGGAGGGCGTGTTTGCACTGTTCGATGTATCCGGCAGAGGAATCAAGGCTCAGATGAAGTATGCCAACAAGATCGGTGCTGAGTTTGTCGCTGTTATCGGTGACGATGAACTCCTAAGCGGAGAGGTTTCGCTTAAAAATATGGAGACCGGTGAAATAACGCCTATGAAGCTTGAAACTTTTGCGGATGACTTCTGTGACGTTGCAATAAAACAATCCGTTTCAAAAATTTCTCTTGACCTTGACGGTGAAGAGTTCAAAAATCTAGATGTATCAGGAATAGATTTTAATTCAATCTTTGGGGGTAAGGCATAATGGATTTAATGACAGGCCTTAAAAGAACTGACTATTGCGGAAACTTAAGAGCCTCGGATATCGGCTCAGAGGTTGTAGTATGCGGTTGGGTTGCAAAGCAGAGAGATCTCGGAGCTCTCATATTTATTGATCTTCGTGACAGAACAGGCGTTGTTCAGCTTGCATTTGATGACACAACCGACAAGGAAATTTTTGACAAGGCATTTTCCGCGAGATCCGAATTTGTCCTCATGGCAAAGGGCGTTGTACGTGAGAGATCTTCCAAAAATACGGAGATTCCGACAGGTGAAATTGAAATCTTTGTAAAAGACCTTCGCGTGCTCGGAAAGTCGGAAACACCACCGTTTGAGATTGTTGAAAACTGTCAGACATCTGAGCTTACAAGACTTAAGTACAGATATCTTGATCTTCGCAGACCTGACCTTCAGAGAAATATTCTTATGAGACACAGGATAACAAAGATCGCACGCGATTACTTTGATGAAAACGGGTTCATAGAAATTGAAACCCCGATGCTCATAAAATCTACTCCTGAGGGAGCAAGAGACTTCCTTGTTCCGAGCCGTATCCACAAGGGAGATTTCTACGCACTTCCGCAGTCACCTCAGCTTTACAAGCAGCTTTCAATGGTTGCCGGATTTGACAGATATATGCAGATAGCACGTTGCTTCCGTGATGAAGATCTTCGTGCGGACCGTCAGCCCGAATTCACACAGATTGACCTTGAGATGTCCTTTGTTGAAATGGAGGATGTACTGAGCATAGGCGAAGGCTTCATGAAGAGAGTCTTCAAAGACGCTATAGATGTTGATATTCAGCTGCCGCTCCCGAGACTCACCTATAAGGAAGCCATGGAGCGCTACGGTTCCGATAAGCCTGACACACGCTATGCAATGGAACTGTATGATCTTACGGAAACAGTTAAAGATTGTGGATTCGGGGTGTTTGAATCCGCTGTAGCGGGAGGCGGTTCTGTTCGCGGAATTACGGCAAAAGACGCCGTGAAAACTCTTTCACGTAAAGAGATTGATAAACTTACCGATCTTGCAAAGGGTATCGGTGCCAAGGGTCTTGCTTGGGTAAGACTCAATGATGATGGTATTTCATCGTCGTTTGGCAAGTTTATCACAGAAGAAAAGATGAACGAGATACTCACAAAGGCAGACGCACATACGGGCGATGTTATTCTCATAATCGGCGATACCAATAACAACCATGTAATGAGCATCCTCGGCGCTCTTCGAACAGAGGTCGCAAAGAAACTGGATATAATTCCGACAGATAAGTACAACCTTCTTTGGATAACGGAATTCCCGTTCTTTGACTGGGACGAAGACCTCGGTACTTTTGTGGCAATGCATCATCCGTTTACCGCACCCATGGATGAGTGTCTCCCGTATCTTGAATCTGACAAGGCAAACGTAAGGGCAAAGGCATACGACCTTGTTCTCAACGGTATTGAGCTCTCATCCGGTTCAATACGTATAACAGATCCACAGCTCCAGAGCAGAATTTTTGATTTGCTCGGACTTTCAAAAGAAGAGGCGTATCAGAAATTCGGCTATCTTTTGGATGCATTTAAATTCGGACCTCCGCCACACGGTGGAATGGGTATCGGTCTTGATCGTCTCTGTATGCAGATGCTTCGTTGTGACACCCTTCGTGACGTTGTTGCGTATCCGAAGATAAAGGACGCAACCGAACCTATGACTTCATGTCCGAGTGCGGTAGATAAAGACCAGCTTCTTGAACTCGGTATAAAAGTGGATATTCCGCAGGAATAAGTATTCCGATTGGAAAAGTTAACGGCAGATGACTCAAAGTCGTCTGCCGTATTTTGTTATGAGTGTTGTTAGGCTGTTGTCGGATACTATAAAATCCCCTTGCCGCAAAAGCGGCAAGGGGATTAAAGCTACTTATGTAAGTAATGTGAAGAATTATTCACCCTTCATTTCAAGAAGCTTAAGAGTTCCGTTGTAGGAAGCCTCAGAAATCTTGATTGAGTCGAAGATAGCTGCTTCGATGTCGTCCGGTGTAGCACCGAGCATCTTTGCATAGTAATCATCGATGAAGATATCAAGATCCATTACGTCAGCAGTTGAGAATGGAGACATACCTGACTCGATTCCGTTCTTCTTGTAGTACATGTACATCTTGATAACGCCGAACTTCATAGCGATCGGAGGAACAGAAACGATTGGTCTGTTTGCACCCATGCCACGAGCGTTGTAAACGATCTTCATGAATGGTTTCCACTTCATGTTGTACATACCGATTGGGAATGCATTGAAGCCCTTAGCGTCTCTTGTTGCAGAACCGCAGATAACTTCACCAACCTGACGGCATGTAAGCATTGCTGTACCACCTGCCGGATACATGGTGAACGGCCATTTATCCATCATCTTGATCTGCTCAATGAGGATAACCCAAACCGGCTTACGACCCGGCTGTGTGCCGAAGATGTAAGGAAGCTCAAGTACATCTACTGAGAAGTCGTCTGTGCATGAATCCTCACAGAATTTCTCCTGAGCAAGACGTGAACGGAAGTACGGGTTCTTCTTTCTGAGGTCTGTTCTCTCAGGATGCTGCTTTGAAAGGTAAGCAAAGTAAGAACCGAGAACTGTAGCGTGCTTTACGCCGACTTTCTTACAGATAGGGAAGATTCTCTCGAGGGGAGCAATATTGTACTTGTGATAATACTCCTCAACAGGATGCGGGAACTCAACACGCTCGTCAACGCCTGCTGCGAAAACGAATGCGTCTGCGCCCTTGAGCCATTCTTCGATCTCAGCGTCAGTTGCCTTGTTGATGTCCTTAAAGATGATTTCCATTTCCTCAGGGATTGGAGCTCCTTCCGGAAGCGGAGGAAGTGCTACTGTTGAAACCTGGTGTCCTTTAGCGATCATCTGCTTAGCAGCCTCGCAACCGAGAAGACCGGTTCCGCCGATCATACAGATTTTCATTGAAATACAACTCCTTTATGATATACAAAATTTCATCTGCATATTTTTCGTTTTTTGAACAACATACATATTTTATACATTTTCGTTGCTCGTGTCAATGTAGATTGATAAAGTTATACGCTTGTAAAGTAAGATTGACAGAAGTATGACTATAATGTTTTCTTTAAAGTATTGAACAGGAAATGGATGTATGTTAAAATGTACATAGTCTTTGTGAAAACAACGACAAAATTTGTGCAAAATTGCCACATACGAGGAGGAATTTTTGTGAAAACCTATCACTCAAACAACATTCGAAACATTGCGGTTGCAGGCCACGCAGGACGAGGAAAAACCACTCTTTGTGAGGCTATGCTCTATGTGGCCGGGGCAACAGACAGATTGGGTAAGGTATCCGACGGAACAACGGTTATGGACTTTGACCCCGAGGAGAAAAAACGCGGAGCTACCTTACAGAGTGCTGTGGCAAGTCTCGAGTGGAAAGACGTTAAAATCAATCTTTTGGACACTCCGGGTCTTTTTGATTTTGCCGGAGGTCTCGCAGAGGGTGCAAGAGCTGCGGGATGTATGCTTATAGTAACAGATGCTGAAAAAGCAAAGTATGATGTTGGTGCGGAAAAGGCTTTTGCGGCTGCCGAGGCACGCAGTCTTTCAAAGATTTTTGTTATCAATAAAACAGATGCCGAAAATGCAAACTTCGGAAATCTTTTTGAGGAGTTACAGGAAATTCACGGAAACAAACTTTGTCCGGTTGTTGTTCCGTACATTGAGGACAATAAAATTAAGTATATAGTAAACTTTGCGCAGAACAAAGCTTATGAATATAAAGACGGCAGGGCAACACAGGTTGACATGCCACACAGTGAAAAACTCGATAAGATGAGAGATATGTTCAATGAGTCTGTTGCGACTGCAAGTGACGAGCTCATGGAGAAATTTTTTGCAGGCGAGCCGTTTACAGAGGTTGAGGCGTTGACAGCTTTACTTGACGGCGTTACGGAGGGTACACTTTATCCGGTATACGCATGCTCGGGAGCAACACTTGAAGGTGTTGACCTTCTTCTTGACGGACTTGTAAATCTCGGACCGTCCGCAACATCAAAAGCAGGAGAGGTTGCCGTTAATTCAAACGGCGAGGAAGTAAGACTTCCGTGTGATGAAAACGGACCGCTTGCAGCTATCTGCTTTAAGACAGTTGCTGATCCGTTCGTAGGAAAGCTCTCATACGTTAAAGTTATTTCGGGTAAGATAACCGCTGACACTCCGGCTTACTGTGCAAGAACAGGCGAATCGGAGAGAATGGGTAAGATTGTTCTTCCGCACGGCGGAAAGCAGGAGGATGCAAAAGAAATAATTGCCGGAGACATCGGAATTATAACGAAGCTTGCAGGTATTAAAACAGGTGATACAATCACCAGTGCTAAAAATCCGCTTGAGCTCAAAGGACTTAATCTTCCGAAACCGTGCATGCCTATAGCCGTAAAGGCCGTGAAGAAGGGTGACGAGGAGAAGATTGCACAGGGTCTTCTGAAGCTTATGGAAGAGGATCCGACTATTACATTTACCACAAACAAGGAGACAAAAGAGCAGATTCTCACCGGTCTCGGCGAGCAGCATATTGACGTTATCGTTGCAAAGCTTAAAGCAAAATTCGGCGTAGATGTTAAACTTGCGCCTCCGAAGGTTGCATACCGTGAAGCTATAAAGAAAAAAGTTGAAGTTCAGGGTCGCTATAAGAAGCAGTCCGGCGGCCACGGCCAGTTCGGCGATGTATGGATCCGTTTTGAGCCATGTGACAGTGATGGCCTTGAATTCTGTGAGGAGGTATTCGGCGGTTCGGTTCCGAAAAACTTCTTCCCGGCTGTAGAAAAAGGACTTCAGGATTCTATTTCAAAAGGCGTTCTCGCAGGTTATCCTATGGTTGGCCTTAAAGCTACGCTTTACGACGGCTCATACCATCCGGTTGATTCATCCGAAATGTCCTTCAAGACAGCGGCCTCCCTTGCATACAAGGACGGTATTCCAAAGGCAAATCCTGTTCTTCTTGAACCTATCGGAACACTTACAGCAGAGCTTCCCGATGAAAACATGGGAGACATAATGGGCGACATTACAAAGAGACGCGGCCGTGTACTCGGTATGGAGCCTATAGAGGGCAAGAAAGGTATGCAAAGACTCGTTGCGGAAGTGCCGATGGCTGAAATCGCAGACTTCCCGACAGTACTTCGTTCAATAACAAGAGGCAAGGGCTCCTTTGAAGTTGAGTTTGCACGTTATGAGGAAACTCCGGAACCGGTTGCAGCTAAGGTTATTGAAGCAAGTAAAGCAGAGGCAGAATAAAAGTTTTAAAGAAGAAGGAGCAACGCTTTTGTTGCTCCTTTTACATTGCAAAAATTTACATATGATTGATTTTTTCAAAGTTGACAAATCACCCTCTTAATGCTAGTATTTTGTGATTGAAAAGAGAAAAGATATTATAATTAAATGTATTATAAATAAATCATATAAATGTGAGTAAGGAAGATAGGTTTGGATATTTTTTTGGATGTGCTGGTTGATGCCGGAAAAGATACGCTTAAGATAATTCCGTTTCTTTTTCTGACATATCTTCTTATGGAAATTATTGAACATAAAACCGGTGAAAAAGCAAAAAATGTAATAAAAAAGAGCGGTAAGTTCGGCCCGTTCTTCGGTGCGATTCTCGGCGCAGTACCGCAGTGCGGATTTTCGGCTGCGGCATCAAGTCTTTATGCCGGAAGGATTATAACGGTCGGTACTCTTATGGCGGTATATCTTTCAACATCTGATGAAATGCTTCCGATCTTTTTATCGGAGCAGGTTCCGGCATCTGTTATTTTTAAAGTGCTCGGACTTAAAGCCGCAATAGGAATGATCTCAGGCTTTTTACTCGATTTTTGCGTGAGACTTGTTTATAAGGGAAAGTCTCATAATGGAGATATTGAGATAGGACATCTTTGCGAGCATGATCATTGTCACTGTGACGAAGAGGGAGTGCTAAGGTCATCTGTTCATCATACTCTTAAGATAACAGTATTTTTGTTCCTTGTATCTCTTATTCTCGGCCTTGTTATAAGTTTTGTCGGAGAAGATACACTCTCCGGATTTATAACAAACAAGCCGATTGCAGGAGAATTCATAGCGGGTCTTATAGGTCTCATACCGAATTGTGCCGCATCAGTTGTTATTACTCAGCTTTACCTTGAAGGAGCACTGAGCTTTGGCGGTATGATGTCCGGTCTTTTGGTTGGTGCCGGAATAGGCGTACTTGTTCTTTTCAAGTCAAACGAAAAACTGAAAAAGAACTTTGAAATTGTCGGAATACTCTACGGATTCGGAGTTGTTTTCGGAATTCTTATAGAGCTGCTTCATATATCTGTTTAAGGAGTTGAAACATATGAGAAAGACAAAAATTGTATGTACTATCGGTCCGGCGTGCAGCGACAAGCAGACGCTTACCGAAATGGCAAAGGCCGGAATGAATGTTGCAAGACTTAATTTTTCACACGGTACACATGAGGAACATCTTGAAAAAATAAGGCTTATAAAGGAGATTCGTGAGGAGCTTGGATTGCCGATAGCAATTCTCCTTGACACGAAAGGACCCGAGTATAGGATAAAGACTTTTAAAAACGGCAAGGAGCTTCTTTGCGACGGTGAAGAGTTTACATTTACCACAAGAGATGTTGAGGGTACGGACAAAATAGTTTCCGTAAGTTATCCACGCCTTCATGAAGAAGTGCAAAACGGAGACAGGATTCTTGTTAACAACGGTCTTCTCATCTTCAAGGTTAAGAAAGTTGTGGACAAGGATATTATCTGTGACATTATCGTCGGCGGAGAAATCTCAGACAGAAAGAGCATGAGCTTTCCGAATAAGGTTTTAAAGCAGGTTTATCTGAGTGAACAGGATAAATCGGATCTCCGGTTTGGTATGGAAAACGGAATAGATTTTATAGCATGTTCCTTTGTTTCCTGTAAACAGGATCTTATAGATGTCAAGGAATTTATAGGTGTTAAAGATGACGTCGGAATCATTGCAAAGATTGAAAATCAGTCCGGTATTGACAACATTGAAGAGATATGTGAAGAATGCGACGGAATAATGATAGGCCGCGGAGATATGGGCGTTGAGATTCCTTTTGAGGATCTTCCGGCCATACAAAAACAACTTATTACAAAATGTCGCCTTCTCGGAAAAAGAGTAATAACAGCAACAGAGATGCTGGAATCGATGATCCATAATCCGCGGCCTACGCGTGCGGAGATTTCCGACGTTGCCAATGCGGTTTATGACGGAACAAGCGCCATAATGCTCTCCGGCGAGACAGCAGCCGGTAAATATCCGGCTCTCACTGTAAGTACAATGGCACGTATAGCAGAACGTACGGAGGAGAGCGTACACTATGCGAGAAGATTCCGCGAAGCGGATTTCCAAATAAAGAATACGGTCGATGCGATTTCTCATGCGACGGTGGGTATGGCAATTGATATTGATGCCAAGGTAATTGCCGCATGCACGCTCTCCGGCTCAACCGCACGCATGATTTCAAGATTTCGTCCGCCGGTGGATGTCCTCGGTATAACAACGAACAAGAAGACGTGGTACAAGCTTGCCCTTTCATGGGGTGTTACACCGTGTCTTGCGGATGTTTACGAGTCGACAGATGTTTTGTTCTATACGGCAAAGCAAAAAACCAAGGAAATTTTCAGCCTTAAAGAGGGAGACCACATAGTTATAACCGGCGGTACGTCGGGCACTATAGGCAACACGAATCTTATTAAAGTGGAAACAATCTAATCTGCAAACAGGAAGTTTGGATAAGGATTGAAAAAAAGCACCGTTTCATCAAATGATGAAACGGTGCTTTTTGGTGACCCGGACGGGATTCGAACCCGTGTTACCGCCGTGAAAGGGCGGTGTCTTAGGCCTCTTGACCACCGGGCCATAAGACTGCGGGAGCAGATTTTCTGCTCCCGACTTTGTGGTAGCGGCAGTGGGATTCGAACCTACGACCAATCGGGTATGAACCGAGTACTCTAGCCAACTGAGCTATGCCGCCATTTGTCAAGCGAAAATCATTATAACGTATTGAAAACCGCTTGTCAATAAATTTTTTAGGTTACAATACAGCTTTTTTCAGTTCCTCTACGGAATTAACTATTATGTCTGCCTTGTGATCCGCCAATTCTTCAAAGCTTCCGTAACCGAAGGTGATTCCGACAGATGTTACTCCGGCACCGTTTGCGCCGTCAATGTCGTAAAATCTGTCTCCTATCATGGCAACATCTTTTGACGGCTCAACACCGAGAGCTTTGCAGGCTGAGAGAACAAGGGTTGTCTTGTCTGCATTGTGATTTGTAAGCTCCGGGCCGATAACAAAATCAAAGTATTTGTCTGCGCCTATAAATGATACCATCGAATCAAGAAAATGCTTTGGCTTTGATGACGCAACGGCAAGCTTTACACCGGATTCTTTTAACCTCTTTAGAAGTTCCATCATTCCGGGATAAAGGTCACATTCGTATATGCCTTTTTTTGAATAATATACCCTGTACTCATCTACAAGTTGCGATGCAAATTCGGGTGACAACCCGTATACATGTTCATATCCTTCATAGAGCGGGGGACCTATAAAATAATCAAGTTTTGACTCATCTCCTACGGGTATGTTGTATGCGGCGAGAGAATGTTTTATTGCGTTCTTTACGCCTCTTCCCGTATCAGCCACAGTGCCGTCAAAATCAAAGATGATTGCTTTGTACTTCATATAAATTGCCCCCTTCGTTGCTTGTAAATTATACATCAATCTGCTATAATCGGCAATGGTGATTATATGGCAGTAAGAAAGAATCGTGTGGCACTTCTCGATGAATTTCGCGGCTTTTGTGTGCTATGCATGATTTTCTATCATTCATTTATTTTTATGTATGACCAATACGGTATTTCATTCGGCTACGAGGCTTATAGTTTTTTCAGCCCCGTACAACCGTTTTTTTCCTGCGCATTTATGTGGGTGTGCGGCATATGCTGCAGGCTTTCTCACAACAACTTAAAGCGCGGAATGATACTTTTAGTACTATCTCTGCTTTTGAATTTTACATCTATTGTGGTTTTGCCGAAACTCGGATTTGTTGATACGGAAATTTGGTTTGGAATACTCAACTTTCTTTCCATATGTATACTCATGTTTGTTCTCTTTGAAAGATATATAGAAAGAATAAATCCGATAATAGGCGGAATTGTCTGTATACTTCTTTTGTGGATTTTCAGAGATTGGATATCATCCGGCACGGTTTCACTGTTTGGAGATATCTCATATACATTGCCGAGAAGTATATACCAAAACGAGTGGCTGTTTCCGATTGGTATTATCGCAAGAGGCTTTTATTCCGCGGATTATTTTCCCCTTATACCGTATATGTTTGTCTTTTTCTGGGGGGTTTTCCTCGGTGAGTATGTGAGAGACGGAAGAATTCCGGATTTTATGTATCCGGTTCGTGTTCCGATGTTTGACTGGCTCGGAACGCATGCGCTTATTATTTACATCGTTCATTTGCCGATAGTCTATGTGATACTTGAGCTTTATCAGTGGATAGTGAGTAAAATATGAGGTTTTGTAAATGACTAAAAAAGAAATAGCGGGAAAAGCCGTAGCCGCACTTAAAAAGGAATATCCGGATGCGGTTTGCTCGTTGGTGGCAAAAGATCCGTTTCAGCTTCTTGTTGCGACAAGACTTTCTGCCCAATGTACAGATGCTCGAGTAAACCTTGTAACACCTGCCTTGTTTGAAAAATATCCAACAACGGAGGCTTTTGCTGCTGCCGATGTATCCGATGTTGAGAATCTCATTCACTCCTGTGGGTTTTTCCGTGCTAAGGCAAAAGATATCATAGGGGCGGCAAAGGGTGTGCTCTCACGTTTTGACGGCAGGGTACCTGACACTATTGAGGAGCTCACAACGCTTCCGGGTGTCGGCAGAAAAACGGCAAATCTTATAGTCGGAGATGTTTACGGAAAGCCGGCAGTTGTTGCCGACACACACCTTATTCGCATTTCGAACAGGCTGGGACTTGTTGAGACAAAAGACCCTAAAAAGGTTGAACTTGAACTGAAAAAGTTGTTGCCGCCGGATGAGAGTAACGATTTTTGTCACCGCATGGTTCTTCACGGGCGTGCGGTTTGTATCTCGCGAAAGGCACATTGCGAAGAATGTTGCATGAACGGATTTTGCAGAAAAAAGATTTAACATGTCATTTGCTTTGTAAGTGAAAGGAAGATATAAATGGAAGAAATCAAATTTCGCCCGGTTCTTCTGGGCAGCGATGTAAACGTCTACGGTATGGCACGTGCGTTTCACGAGGAATACGGAATAAAATCCATTGCTGTAAGCAAGACCGTGCTTTTTGCCACGGCTGATACCAAACTGATTGACTTTACTCATGAGCCGGATCTTGAAAATCCCGAAAAGTTTATGAAAAAACTTATCGAGGTTAAAGAGAATCATCCTGATGAGACTCTGCTTCTCATACCGTGCAGTGACGGCTATGTAAGGCTTGTTGTTGAGCACCAAGAAGAGCTTCGTAAGTATTATGCCCTCAACTGTCCGTCTGTGGATGTTCTTGATAAGCTTACAATCAAAGAGAACTTCTATGACACCTGTGAGAAATACGGATTTCTCTATCCGAAAACAGAGGTTGTGACAAAAGAAGAAAAAGATACTCACATTCCGTCGTTCGGATTCCCCGCAATAATCAAGGCTTCAAACTCGGTTGAGTATTGGAAGTGTTCATTCCCGGGGAAGATGAAAGTGTTTATAGCAAATGACGAGGAGGAATACAGAGCAATATTAAATGCTATATATTCTTCATCCTATAAAGACCATTTGACGGTTCAGGACTTTATTCCCGGGGATGACTCGTATATGCGTGTCCTCAATTGTTATGTCGGCTCTGACGGTAAAGTCAAGCTTATGGCTCTCGGCCATGCCCTTCTTGAAGAGCACACCCCCGCAGGAATCGGCAGTTATGTAGCTATAATCAATATGGTTGACATGGAGCTTCTGAATCAGTTTAAGTCATTCCTTGAAGATGTCGGCTGGAGAGGCTTTGTAAACTTTGATATGAAGTATGACATGCGCGACGGAAAGTATAAATTGTTTGAAACAAATCCACGTCAGGGAAGATCAAGTTTCTTTGTAACCGCAAGCGGATACAATCTTGCAAAATGGATAACCGATGATGTTGTATTTCATCGGGATCAGCCTCTTACTATTGCCGACAAAGAGCATCTCTGGCTCCAAGTTCCGAAAGGAATTGTTTATAAGTATGTTCCGGATAAGGAACTTAAGGCAAAAGTGAGAAAGCTTATACGCAGCGGAAAGAGTACAAACTCACTCTTTTACAAAAAAGACATGAGTCCGAAACGATTTGTAAGGATAGTGCTTAACCAAGTCAATCATTTCAGAAAATATAAAAAATATTACGGTAAAAAAGGTCTTGATGTGTGACCTGTAGTAAAAAGACCACGCCCGCGGTGATAAATACCGCTCTTGACGTGGTCTTTTGATTAATCATTTTATTTTTCGGTTGCCACCCCGAAAAAACAAATGCAATATACGTATTCTTTAGGTGATGGGAGTGTGTTTTGTGGAGGAAAAACAAGAGATTGTTGAAATGGTTTACGCGTCCCGGAAAGATTCAAATGCGGCAAATGCCATTATCCTGAAATATATGCCGTTTATCAAAGCTGAGACATCAAAATTTCTCGGCCGTTTCGTTACGGAGAGTGACGATGAGCTGAGTATAGCAATGTTTGCTTTTCATGAAGCAACTGTTTCGTATGACGAAGCCAAGGGAGCATTTTTGCCATTTGCCGGTGTTGCGATAAGAAATCGACTTATTGATTACAGACGTAAGGAAAGCAAGCACGACAATGTGTTGTCAATCCATGAAACCTTTACAGATAATGAAGATGAACGTACAATTGCGGATACTCTGGAGGATGGGACGGACAGTGCGGAAGCTCACAATATTCGCTCTCATACGAGAGAGGAAATAGAGGAATTCTCAGAACAATTGAAATCTTTTGGAATCACTCTTTCGGATGTTGCAGACAGTTGTCCGAAGCAGGAGAGAACTCTTAAAGCGTGTCATAAGGCACTTGGTTTTGCGAAAAAAGAGAAAAAACTTCTTAACAGTCTTGTTGAGACAAAAAAACTTCCGATAGATGCGGTGTCAAAGGGAAGCGGAGTAGAGCGAAAAACCCTGGAGCGACACAGAAAATATATGGTCGCACTTTTACTTGCATACACAAACGGCTATGAAATAATAAGAGGCCACTTAAAACAAATAACACTTTCAGAGGAGGAACACAGCGTATGAAATATCTTGTAATGGAATGTACACTCGGATACGCCGTGGTCCTTGACAGCGACGGAAGATTTTTAAGAGTTCCGAATCTCGGATATGAAGTTGGGCAGGAGCTTGAGCATGTTGAAGTTTTTTCGGCGACCGGTGAGCCGTCAGATTACAAATTTCGGGCATCAGAGTCGATGTCGACAGAAAACAGCAACAAGAGAAAAATCCTTTTGAGTATAAAAAAATGGATTGCTGTTGCCGCATGCTTCTGTATTCTTGTACTTGGCGGAACACTTTGGAGTATACCTGCCGGAACGGTGCGAATAAAAATAAATCCGGATGTACAGATGACTGTAAACCGGTTTGACAGAATTGTAAAAATTGAGGGTCTGAACGAGGACGGAAAAAAACTCATCTCAGGCTACAATCCATATGGAAAGGATACCAAGACCGTTTCCGATTATCTTGCCGATAAGGCTTTTGAAATGGGGTATCTGAAAAAAGGCGGTCACATTGCCGTAGCTGCAGATTCAAAACGTACGGGCTGGAAAAAATCCATGGAGGATAAAATACTGGTTGAATTGGAAGCCCACATGAACAAAGAAGATGACCTTGATGATGACTTTGATGATGATTCAAAGTACGAAGATTCACCGAACTTTGTTATTGACACCGAAATTTCAGATGATGATGAAGAAGATGACGAGAACGAGGAAAAACATGACGGTGACAGTCATGATGACGACGGTGAAGATGAGGAAGATGAGGAAGATGAAGAAGGTGACGATGATTAAAAAATTTTCTTTCTGACCCCGAAAATCGATTTTTTCATTCGTATTCTTTATTCAAAGGGTGAATTTCCCTGAAAAAAAACAAAGGAGAATACCTATGAAGAAAAACATTATAAAAAGAATTGTGAGTCTTACTCTTGTTGCGTTGCTTATACTTACATTGTTTGCGGGTTGTAAGGCGGGGCCGGTTAAAACAGCTGTAGAAAAAGAGCCTTTAAGTGCCGAAAAGCAGGAAAAGGTTTTCGGAAAGATTTTGCTCAGCGTTAATCCCGAAATAGAGATTGAATACGATAAGGACGGAATCGTGGTTGAACTTAAGGGCGCTAATGATGAGGGCAGAGAAATTGTAAAGAAAAACAGTGACCTTGTCGGTAAAGACAGCGAAACCGTTGTGAAGGAACTTGTTCAGGAAATATACAACTCCGGATATTTTAGTGACACTATAGACGGAAATTCCAGAAACATTGTTGTAAAACTTGAGGATGGTTCTTCCTACCCGGATGATGGATTCCTTGAAAGAGTGGCAAATGGCGTGAGAGATACTGTTAATGCCAACCGGGGTACATCGCAACCTGTTGTTGTCGATAGTAAGGATGTAAGCGGCGACGGTACTATAGACCCGGAAAAGGCAAAAGAATCGGCTTTAACACAGGCCGGTGTAAAAAGTGCAACTTTCAGTGAAAGTGAGTATGACCGTGAAGACGGAGTATATGAATTTGAATTCGTATCAAACGGTGTGGAATATGACTACGAAGTTGACGCTCTTACCGGAAAGGTTGTAAAGGCTGAGTCCGAGGCAGTCGATAATGGCGATCGTTTCGATGAACAGGATGATTACGATGACGACTGCGATGATTATGATGACTGATTTGTAACCGACAGTACTTTGCCAATATATTTTTATAAGTATAAAAAGGTGTAACTTCTTTGACAGTCGTTACACCTTTTGTTTAATTAAGTAAAATTTTCGTGAGTCGAATTTCTGCGCCAGTGGAATAGATACTGCTGTGCAATTCCCCTTATTCCGTCGGTACAAGCCGGGAGCCCGCCTTGGTACATCTCTCCCATTATTCGTTTTACCCAGACGTCAATCGGGAAGGCGTCAATCTGTTCGCATCCGTAAAGAAGGACACATTGCGCTACTTTCGGACCGACGCCTTTTATCTTAAGAAGTTCAGCTTCCGCTTTGTCAAGCGGGAGCTTTTCTATTTTCATAAGGTCAACCTCGCCGGATGCAACTTTTTGTGCCGCATCCAGTATGTACTTGTTACGAAATCCTGCGCGGAGCGGGCTTAAATCTTCCGCCGTAAGAGCAGCTATGGTGTCCGCTGACGGGAAAGAGTAGAGCTTTTTGTCCTCTACGGTTGCAACGGGCTCACCGAAATTTTCGCAAAGTCTGTCTATAATTCCCTTGATTCTCGGGATGTTGTTGTTTTGAGAAATGATGAATGAGCACAGGGTTTCCCATGGCTCCTGATTCAGTATACGTATTCCGTAAAATTCATCGATAGCTTTTCCGATGTATGTGTCTTCATGCAATGTACGGCAAATACTATCGTAATCTCTGTCAAGATCAAAGTAAGGCTTCCATATGGCTTCGACATCATTTTCCGTGGTGTTGTGAAAAATGAGATCACAGGTTTTACCGTCTTTACTGAGACGCTGTGAAACCTCCAGATATTTTCCCACGGTCTTCCCGTCTTGCACGGTGCTTACCACGGCGTACCAGTTCCCGTTATCTTTTTTGTTCCACCTGAATGATTGTCCGCAATCGAGTGTGAGATCCAAATTTATGCATGGAACAGATTCAATTTTTATGCAAGTTTCTTTCATATAAATTTACCTCACGGACATAAATTGGGTTCCAAAAAAATTCAAAAAAAATGTGCATTTTGCTATTTCTTTTTTTTCGATGTAAAGCGATTTTAACGTTTCGTTATTGAAAACCTTGTCAAGTACGAATTTATCCACAAAACGTTGAAAAAGAGAAAAAAGCCACAGTAATAGGCTTAAAATTTTTACTTATTATCATTTTCCACCGAGTTTTGAACAATTAAGCCTAAAAAAATTATACTATTTGTAATATTTCATTGCCATTTCTCTTTTTTTTGCCGAAAAAAATATCTTGACAAGAAAAAGTGACGTAGTTGCGCGGTTTTAAAAAACTACATAGGTAGTAGGGTTTATAACGATATTTAACTTTTACAAATGTAAATGTAAGCACTTGAAAACATTTATGAACAAAGATTTAAAATGCACATTTGAATATTTTTCTAAAATAGAATAATAAATGAATATTTTGATGAATCTTTGTAAAATACGGTGCAAAGGGGACGAATTTTCCTTATATTTATTGTGTCATTTATAAGGATTTTATTGTATCCCAGTATGCTTTTGCTGCCTGTTCAACCCTATTTTCACCGTATTCATAATAGCGAACGTCTTTTATGGCATCAGGTAGGTATTGTTGCTTGCACCAGTGATTTTTATAACTGTGAGGGTATTCGTAAAACTGTCCCTTGTTTTGATTATCCTCGCCGTCAAAATGTTTGTTTTGCAGTCTGCGCGGGATAGCTCCGCTGTTTCCTGCCTGTATATCGGCCATGGCTTTTTCAATAGCCATACATCCGGAGTTGGATTTCGGAGCTGTTGCGACTAAAATCACGGCGTCGGCAAGCGGAATCTGAGCTTCGGGCAATCCTATCTGAAGGGCGATGTCGCATGCCGATTTTACTATCGGAATTATCTGTGGATATGCAAGGCCGACATCCTCACACGCGCAGACGAGCAGGCGGCGGATCGCGGACGGCAGGTCACCGGCTGAAAGAAGGCGGGAGAGATAGTGTATAGCGGCGTCCGGATCGGAGCCGCGCATGGATTTTTGGTAGGCGGATACTATGTCATAGTGGTCATCGCCTTCTTTGTCATAGCGCATGGCGCTGTGACCGGTGAGCTGTGTCACAAGGTCGGCTGTGATGTGTGCTTCTCCGGACTCGTCCGGCTTTGCCGACAGCACACATAGCTCGACCGTGTTTATCGCTTTGCGGACGTCTCCGCCGCATGCGCGGGCAATTGCGGTCTTTACACCGTCGTCCGCCACGAACTTCGTTCCTGTCTCCTTTGTTGAAATATCAATTGCCCGCGTCACGGCTCTTTCAATCTCATTCGCCGTGACTGATTTGAACTCGAATACGGTGCAGCGACTGATGACAGCGTTATACACGTAAAAATATGGGTTTTCCGTAGTGGAGGCAATCATTGTTATCTGACCGCTTTCAAGGTACTGAAGCAGTGATTGCTGTTGCTTTTTATTAAAATATTGAATCTCATCAAGATAAAGGAGGATTCCGTTCGGGGTCATAAATGTGTCAAGGTCCGCTACCATATCTTTTATGTCTGAGAGCGATGCATTGGTAGCGTTTAACTTATAGAGACGTTTATTGGTTTGTTTTGCAATTATTTTTGCAAGCGTTGTTTTTCCGACTCCCGACGGTCCGTAGAATATAAGATTCGGGATATCTCCGGATTCTATGATATTTCTAAGCGCTTTTCCCGGAGCGAGAAGGTGTTCCTGTCCGACCATTTCATCAATTGTCTGTGGTCTGAGTCGGTCTGCAAGAGGCGAGTTCATGTGGCATCTCCTTATTAATTATATATACCTTTATAATATAATACCTTCCGTTATATGAGGTCAAGGTTTACTTTGGCATATCTCTTTGGTATAATTATTCCATCGGAAGAACCAAACGATTTATTTTCAGGGGATGATGATTTGGAAAAACTTATGGGAATTAATCGAAAACAAATATTAAAGAATTTAAGCTATGAGGATGAAGTTGCAGATCAGATTACATTGGAAAAAATCGATGACTGTGAAATTCTTGTTTTAAAGAATATTCATCCGCGCTATATGGGCAGATGCTTCAATCTGAAATCTGAGAATGGCCGTGTTTGTCTTGTGGACAATCAGATAGAGGAAAATGAGCTCAAACTCAGCGGAGAAAAAATACTTTCCGAACTCTATTACTGTGAAAAGGCCGTACTGTTTTGCATAACTCTCTCCGGAGATATTGATATGGAGATAGGGCTCATTGAAAAACAGGATATTGAAAAGGCTATTATGCTTGATGCCGTAGCTGCGGCAGCCCTTGAAGATTATTGTGATATTGTTGAAAAAGACGTTTCGGCAAAATATCCGGACTATCAGATAACATACAGATTCTCACCGGCTTACGGTGATATGCCGGAAAATACAAATAACGATTTTGTTGCAATGCTTGATGCACAGAGAAGGATAGGAGTTACCGTAAGCGAAAGCGGAAAGTTTACACCCAGATACTCGATTGTAGCAATTTTGGGTCTTAAAAAGAAATAAAATCGAATATATTGTATAAAATGCAGACTTTTGAACTATATCTTGAGTCTGCATTTATTATTTAAAAATCTTTGGTAATTCTAACGAAATTTTAGCAAAAAAATTGTTGCGTTTTACAAAATCATATGGTATGATATTCGAGCATGCGAAAAGGGGCGAATTGTGCCTTTTTCCTTGCAGATATGCGTAGATGCGGGAGGTGGCCGCTCTGCTTACGGTACTTGCGAAGCCGTTTTCAGAAGTGGGAAATTTCCGCGGAGTATGTCCGATTTTAAACCGGGCGAAACTATTATTGCTGTTTTGCCACCCGGGAACAACCTCGTTTTCCAGGTTTTTTAAGTACTGAAAAGGGAAACGCCCGGCGGTGTGTATTTAAAAGCAGCGATTGCCCGCCATTTATCTTTAGGAGGAATAAAAAATGGCAGTAAAAGAAAAGATCAGAATCAGACTTAAGGGTTATGACCACAATCTTGTCGACAGCGCAGCAGAGAAGATTGTAGAAACTGCAAAGCGTACAGGCGCTAAGGTTTCAGGTCCTGTTCCGCTTCCTACGGAAAAAGAAGTTGTAACAATCCTTCGTGCTGTACACAAGTATAAGGACAGCCGTGAACAGTTTGAGCAGCGCACACACAAGAGACTCATCGACATCCTCAGACCTTCAAACAAAACAGTTGAAGCTCTGACAGGTCTTGAGCTTCCGGCAGGCGTTGAAATAGAAATCAAACTTTGATTTCAGCTTTTTGAAAAACGAAAAGTCAGGTTCAACGCGGGTCAAGTTTAGTTTTAAGACTAAACCAATAACCAAAGGAGGAAAACATAATGCAGAAAGGTCTTATCGGAAAGAAAATCGGTATGACACAGCTCTTCGATGAAAAGGGAAACGTTATCCCCGTAACAGTTATCGAAGCAGGTCCATGTGCAGTAACAATGAAGAAGACAACTGAAAATGACGGCTATGAAGCTGTTCAGCTTGGCTTCGGAGATGTTAAATTGCAGAGAGTAAACAAGCCAATGCAGGGTCATTTTGCAAAGGCTGACGTAGCACCGAAAAAGGTTCTTAAAGAATTCAGATTCGATGATTGTGCTACACTCAATGTTGGTGACATCGTAAAGGCAGATACATTTGCTGCCGGAGATAAAGTAGATGTTATCGGTACAAGCAAAGGTAAGGGAACAGCCGGTGCAATCAAGCGTTGGAACTTCTCACGCCTTAAAGAATCTCACGGTACAGGTCCGGTAGCAAGACACGCAGGTTCACTCGGTGCTTGTTCTGACCCGTCAAGAGTATTCAAGGGAAAGAAACTCGCAGGTCACCTCGGTAGTGAGAGAGTTACTATCCAGAATCTCGACATTGTTAAAGTTGACGCTGAAAACAACCTCATCGCAATCAAGGGTGCTATCCCGGGTCCGCGCGGTGGAATCGTTGTTCTCAAAGACAGCGTTAAGAATTCGTAAGGGAGGAGAGATTAGTTATGCCTAACGTATCAGTTTTTAACGCAACCGGCAAAAAGGTTGGTACTATGGATCTCAGCGAAAAAGTATTCGGCATAGTTCCGAACATGTCAGCTGTTCATCTTGTAGTAGTTAATTATTTAGCTAACCAGCGTCAGGGAACACAATCCACCCTTACACGCTCAGAAGTTAGCGGCGGCGGAAAGAAGCCATGGAGACAGAAGGGAACAGGCAGAGCTCGTCAGGGTTCAACACGTTCTCCACAGTGGACACACGGTGGTATAGCTCTTGGTCCTAAGCCGAGAACATACGGCTTCTCAATCAACAAAAAGGTAAGAAAGCTTGCAATGTTCTCAGTTCTTTCTGACAAGGTTGCAAACGATGAGTTCACAGTAGTTGATAACATTGAACTCAAGGAAATCAAGACAAAGGAAATGGTAAAGGTACTCGAGGCTCTCGGTAAGGAAAAGAAGACACTTGTTGTACTTCCCGAAAAGAACGACAACATCTACAAGAGTGCGCGCAACATTCCTGGTGTTAAGGTTTCACTTGTAAACACATTAAATGTTTATGACATTCTTAACTGCAACAAGGTTGTAATCCTTAAAGAAGCAGTTGAAAAACTTGAGGAGGTATATGCATGAGTAAGACTTCACAGGACATAATCCTCCGTCCGATAATCACAGAAGAGAGTATGCAGAACATAGCTCTTAAGAAATACACTTTCAAAGTAGCTAAAGATGCAAACAAGATTGAAATTGCTAAAGCAGTTGAAGAGCTCTTCGACGTTAAAGTAGCAAAAGTAAACACAGTATCAGTACGCGGCAAGCTTCGCCGTCAGGGCCGTTTTGAGGGTTACACCGCTTCTTGGAAGAAGGCTATAGTAACACTCACAGAAGACTCAAAGACAATCGAGTTCTTCGACGGTATGATGTAATCTAAAGAGGAGTGTGAAATCTAATGGCAATAAGAAATATTAAGCCAATGACAAACGGTACAAGAAATATGTCCGTTACAGATTACTCCGAACTGTCAAAGGTTGCTCCTGAGAGAAGCTTACTTGCTCCTCTTAACAAGAAGGCAGGCCGCAACAGTTATGGTAGAATCACAGTCCGTCATCGCGGTGGCGGAAACCGTAAAAAGTATCGTATCATCGACTTCAAAAGACAGAAGTATGATATTCCTGCAACAGTTATGACACTTGAGTATGACCCTAACCGCTCAGCACATATTGCTCTTATTCAGTATGAAGATGGCGAGAAGAGCTACATCTTAGCTCCTGTAGGACTCAAGGTTGGCGACAAAGTTGAAGCCGGTCCGAACGCAGATATCAAGCCGGGCAATGCATTGCCGCTTGAAAATATCCCAACAGGTACTTTCATTCACAATGTTGAGCTTAACCCGGGCAGAGGCGGACAGCTTGCTCGTTCAGCAGGTAATGCCGCACAGCTCATGGCTAAGGAAGGTGCTTATGCACTCTTAAGACTTCCGTCAGGAGAACTCCGTAACGTTCCTATCTCATGCATGGCTTCAATAGGTCAGGTAGGAAACACAGATCACGAGAACGTTAAGATAGGTAAGGCAGGACGCACACGTCACCTTGGCATAAGACCTACGGTACGTGGTTCTGTAATGAACCCGAATGACCACCCGCACGGTGGTGGTGAAGGTAAGTCACCTATCGGTCGTCCGGGCCCGGTTACTCCTTGGGGTAAACCTGCTCTCGGTTATAAGACACGTAACAAGAAGAAAGCATCCAATAAGATGATCGTAAGACGTCGTAACGGAAAGTAATCGTGAAAGGAGTTATGAATAATGAGTAGAAGTACTAAGAAGGGCCCATACGTGCAACCTAAACTTCTCGCAAGAGTTCAGAAGATGAACGAAGCAGGGGAGAAGATTGTTCTTAAAACATGGAGCCGCTCTTCAACAATTTTCCCAGATTTCGTTGGTCATACCTTCGCAGTTCACGATGGACGTAAACACGTTCCGGTATACGTTACTGAGGACATGGTAGGACACAAACTTGGTGAGTTTGCACCGACAAGAACCTTCAAAGGTCATGCCGGATCAAAGACCGGTAAATAATAGTCAAAGGAGTGTGTAACAATGGAAGCAACAGCTAAGGTAACATTCGTAAGAATCGCACCTCGTAAGGTTAAAATTGTTCTTGACCTTATCAGAAATCAACCTGTTGATAAGGCAATGGCAATTCTCAAGCACACACCTAAGGCTGCGTGTGAAGTTCTTGAGAAATTACTCAAATCAGCAATTGCAAATGCTGAAAACAAAGACATGGACACAACAAAGCTCTACATTGCAGCTTGTTCTGTTGACCAGGGTCCGACACTTAAACGTATCAGACCTATGTCAAAGGGCCGTGCTTACAGAATCAACAAGAAAACATCTCATATAACCCTTGTACTCAAGGAAGCAGAATAAGAAAGGAGGAGGTAAGAATATGGGACAGAAAGTTAATCCGACCGGTCTTAGAATCGGCGTAATCAAAGATTGGGAATCCCGCTGGTATGCAAATCCAAATAAGTTCGGCGACACTCTCATCGAAGACTATCAGCTTAGACAGTACCTTCTCAAAACTTTGGCTCCTGCAGGAGTACCTAGAGTTGAAATTGAGCGTGACGCAAAGCGCGTTCGTATAAACATCTTCTGTGCAAAGCCGGGTATGGTTATCGGTCGCGGCGGTGCAGAGATTGAAAAGCTCAAAGCAGTTTGCGAGAAGAAACTCGGTAAAGATGTTTCACTCAACATTGTTGAGATAAAGCAGCCGGATCTTGATGCTCAGCTTGTAGCTGAAAACATTGCAGCGCAGCTTGAGAAGCGTGTTTCTTACCGTAGGGCACTTAAGCTTGCTATCGGAAGAACAATGAGACTCGGAGCAAAAGGTATAAAGGCTCAGGTTTCAGGCCGTCTCGGCGGTGCTGAAATTGCTCGTTCAGAGAGCTACCATGAAGGTACTATTCCTCTTCAGACAATCCGTGCAGATATTGACTACGGATTTGCAGAGGCAGATACAACTTACGGTCGTATCGGTGTAAAAGTATGGATCTACAAAGGCGAAGTACTTCACGACACACGTAAGGCAAATAAAAAGGAAGGGGGAGCTAAATAATGTTAATGCCGAAAAGAGTTAAGTACAGAAGACAGCAGAGAGGCCGCCTTACAGGTAAGGCAACTCGCGGTAATACTGTTACTTACGGTGATTACGGTCTTGTAGCACTTGAGCCGGCTTGGATTACAGCAAATCAGATCGAAGCTGCCCGTATTGCTATGACACGTTATATCAAGCGTGGCGGTCAGGTATGGATAAAGATTTTCCCTGACAAGCCAATCACGGAAAAACCGGCTGAAACCCGAATGGGTTCAGGTAAAGGTTCCCCTGAATACTGGGTTGCAGTAGTTAAGCCGGGCAGAGTTATGTTCGAAATTGCCGGCGTTGATGAGGAGCTTGCACGTGAGGCTATGCGTCTCGCAGCAAACAAGCTTCCTATAAAGTGCAAGTTTGTTACTAAGAAAGAACAGGAGGGTGAACAGTAATGAAAGCACAAGAACTTAAGAAACTGTCAGCCTCCGAGCTTGACGCAAAACTCCTTGAACTTAAGGACGAACTTTTCAAGCTTCGCTTCCAGCAGGCTATAAATCAGCTCGAAAATCCAATGCGTATTAAAGCCGTAAAAAAGGATATCGCAAGAATTAAGACAATTCAGCGCGATATTGAACTTCACGGCGAAGATGCGTAAGTAAAGATGGAGGTTAAAGCTCATGGAAAGAAATCTTAGAAAGACTCAGGTCGGAATTGTTTCATCTGACAAGATGGACAAAACAGTTGTTGTAACTGTTAAGGACAGAGTTAGACATCCACTTTATAAGAAGATCGTTAATCGCACAGTTAAAATCAAGGCACATGACGAAAACAACGAGTGCCATGTTGGCGATAAGGTCCTCATGATGGAAACACGTCCTCTTTCAAAGGATAAGAGATGGCGTGTAGTTGAAATAATCGAAAAGGCTAAGTAATTAAAAGGAGGGAACCACTGTGATTCAGCAACAGAGTTACCTCAAGGTTGCCGACAACTCAGGCGCAAAAGAAATCATGTGCATTCGTGTGCTTGGTGGCACCGGCAGGAGGTATGCCAATATCGGTGACGTCATCGTTGCTTCAGTAAAGAAAGCAACTCCGGGCGGAACTGTTAAAAAGGGCGAAGTAGTAAAAGCCGTTGTAGTAAGAACAGTTAAGGGCGTTCGTCGTGATGACGGAACATATATCCGTTTTGATGAAAATGCCGCTGTTATTATAAGAGACGACAAGAATCCGAAAGGAACACGTATTTTTGGACCTGTAGCTCGTGAACTTCGTGATAAGGAATTCACAAAGATTCTGAGCCTCGCTCCCGAAGTACTTTAATTGGAGGTGCAAAGAGATAATGAGTAAAGTTCACGTTAAAACAGGTGATGAAGTTATCGTTATCAATGGTAAGTACCGTGGCCAGAAGGGTAAGGTTCTTCAGGTTGCACCTTCCGAAGGTAAGGTAATTGTTGAGGGTATCAACATCATCACAAAGCACGTTAAGCCTCGTAAGATGGGTGAGGCAGGCGGACTTATAAAGGCAGAGAGTGCTCTTTATGCAGACAAAGTTCAGCTTGTTTGCCCGAAATGCGGTAAGGCAACACGTGTCGGCCATTCAGTTGACAATAACGGCAAAAAAGTTCGCGTTTGCAAGAAGTGCGGCGCACAGTTTGAATAAGGGAGGGACAATGCATAATGGCTAGACTTAAAGAAATGTACAAAAGCGAAGTTGCCCCTGCTCTTATGAAGAAGTTCGAATACAAGAGTGTAATGCAGATCCCAAAGCTTGATAAGATTGTTATCAACGTAGGTTGCGGTGAAGCAAAAGACAATTCAAAGGTTATCGATTCTATCGTAAACGACCTTTCAATCATAACAGGTCAGAAGCCTGTTCTTTGTAAGGCAAAGAAGTCAGTTGCTAACTTCAAACTTCGTGAGGGTATGGTTATCGGCGTTAAGGTAACACTTCGCGGTGACAGAATGTATGAATTCCTTGACAGATTCTTCAACCTCGCTCTTCCGAGAGTAAGAGACTTCAGAGGAATTAATCCGGATTCATTCGATGGCAGAGGAAACTACTCAATGGGCGTTAAGGAACAGCTTATCTTCCCTGAAATTGAGTATGACAAGATTGATGCCATCCGCGGTATGGATATTTGTTTTGTTACAACAGCAAAAACAGATGAAGAAGCAAAAGAGCTCTTAACCCTTATGGGTGCTCCGTTTGCTAAATAAGGAGGGTAGACAAAGTGGCTAAGAAATCTATGAAAGTTAAGCAGGCTCGTCCGGCTAAATATTCAACAAGACAGTATAACAGATGTAAAATCTGCGGTAGACCACATGCCTACCTCAGAAAATACGGAGTTTGCCGTATCTGCTTCAGAGAACTTGCTCACAAGGGCCAGATCCCCGGAGTTAAGAAAGCAAGCTGGTAATTATTGAGCAATAACAAAGGAGGGAACGCAAATGCAAATCACAGATTCAGTAGCAGATATGCTTACAAGAATTAGAAATGCTAATGCAGCTAAACATGATACAGTTCAGATTCCCGCATCAAACATGAAGAAAGCTATTGCTCAGATTCTTGTTGATGAGGGATACATCAAAAGCTTTACCGTAACAGAAGACGGTAAGCAGGGTATGATTGAGATCACACTCAAATACGGTCCTAACAAATCACAGGTTATTACCGGACTTAAGAGAGTTTCAAAACCCGGCCTCAGAATTTACACAGACTGTGAAAACATGCCTCGTGTAATGAAGGGTCTCGGTATTGCTATTCTCTCAACATCTAAGGGTATTATGACAGATAAAGAGGCTCGTAAAGCCAATGTAGGCGGCGAAGTTCTCGCATTTATCTGGTAAGGAGGAACAGTAATATGTCTCGTATAGGCAGAATGCCAATAGCTATTCCGGCCGGCGTTGAAGTTAAAATGGACGGAAACACTGTTACTGTTAAAGGCCCGAAGGGTACCCTTTCCAGAACAGTACATCAGAACATGAATGTTGCGGTTGAGGGCGCAGAGATTACTGTTACACGTCCTAACGACAACAAAGAGAACAGATCTCTTCATGGTCTTACCAGAACACTCATTGCCAACATGGTTGAAGGTGTTACAAACGGTTTCTCAAAGGAACTTGAAGTAAACGGCGTTGGTTACCGTGCACAGAAGCAGGGTAATGACCTTGTTCTTACAATCGGTTATTCACACAACGTTGTAATGGCAGCTCCTGAGGGAATTTCAATCGACGTACCAACTCCGAACAAGGTTGTTGTTTTTGGTGCCGATAAGCAGAAGGTTGGTCAGTTCGCAGCAGAGATTCGCGAAAAGCGTCCACCGGAGCCATACAAGGGCAAGGGTATCAAATATGCGACTGAGCACATACGTCGTAAAGAAGGTAAAGCCGGTAAAGGCGGTAAATAATAAAAGGAGTGAAACAGTATGGTTACTAAGACAGACAGCAATAAAGCACGTCTTAAGCGTCATAAGAGAGTACGTGGAAAAATTTCCGGTACAGCAGCGCGTCCACGTCTTTGTGTTTACCGCTCACTCGACAACATCTACGCTCAGATAATTGATGATGAGGCAGGTGTTACACTTGCAAGTGCTTCTACAGCAGAGAAGACTTTCAAGGAGTACGGCGGAAACAAAACAGCAGCTCGTGAGATCGGTAAAATCATCGCAGAGCGTGCTGTAAAGAAAAACATCACAGAAGTAGTTTTTGATCGTGGCGGCTATGTTTACCATGGTCGTATAGAAGAACTTGCAGAGGGTGCCCGTGAGGGTGGCCTTAAGTTCTAATCAATGGTAAGGAGGAAAAACTTTTGGCTAAGATAGATGCTTCTAATTTAGAGTTACAAGAGCGTGTCATTACCATTAACCGTGTATCAAAGACAGTTAAAGGTGGACGTATCTTTAAGTTCGCAGCTCTCGTAGTTGTCGGCGACGGCAACGGCATTATCGGTTTCGGTATCGGTAAGTCAGGTGAAGTTCCTGATGCTATCCGCAAGGGTATCGAGGATGCGAAGAAGAACTTAATCAAAGTTGCTCTTAAGGGAACTACTATCCCTCATGAGATAACAGGTAAGTTCGGAGCAGGCGTTGTTCTGCTTAAGCCGGCAGCTCCCGGTACGGGAGTTATCGCAGGCGGTCCTGTTCGTGCTGTTGTTGAAACAGTAGGTATCAAGGACATCCGTTCAAAGGCGCTTCGTTCAAACAATCCTTGCAATGTTGTAAGAGCTACCATAGACGGTCTCTCAAAACTTCGCAATGTTGAGGAAGTTGCTGAGATTCGCGGAAAATCAGTAAATGAAATTTTAGGTTAAGGAGGGCGGTTTAAATGGCTAAAGCAAAAGTTGAAACTGTTGAAGTAAAGCTCGTAAAAAGCCTCATCGGCAGTAAGAAGGACCAGATCGCAACCGCTCATGCACTTGGCCTTCGCAAGATAGGCGATGTATCAACACAGCCTGATAATCCTCAGACTCAAGGTAAGGTTCGTAAGATTGCACACCTTATCGAAGTTACCAAAGCTTAGGAGGTGCAAAAATGAAATTGCATGAACTCACACCAGCTGCCGGCTCTAAGAAGTCAGTAAAGCGTATTGGTAGAGGCCCGGCTTCAGGCCAGGGCAAGACTGCCGGCAAGGGTCACAAGGGTCAGCTCGCCAGAGCCGGTAGAGGTATGCGTCCGGGTTTTGAAGGCGGACAGATGCCTTTACAGAGAAGACTTCCAAAGAGAGGCTTCAACAATATTTTCGCAAAGGAAATCGTTACTGTTAATGTTTCAGACCTTGAGAAAAAGTTCAATGACGGAGACGTTGTAGATGCAGCTGCGCTTAAGGCTGCAGGTCTCATCAAAAAGGAACTTGACGGAGTAAAGGTTCTCGGTAACGGTGAACTTACAAAGAAACTGGAAGTTAAGGTGAACGCTTATTCAGAGGCTGCAAAAGCAAAAATAGAAGCAGCCGGCGGAAAGGCAGAGGTGGTTTAAAATGTTGCAGACATTACGCAATGCTTTAAAAGTACCAGACCTTAGAAAGAAAATGCTTTTTACAGCTCTCATACTCTTTCTTTTCAGATTGGGAGCTGCTATTCCGGTTCCATTTACAGATGCTGCGGCAGGTATTATTCAAGATACCGCAGGTTCAAACTTTATGAACTACCTCAGCATGATGACCGGTGATGCGTTTAATTACGGTACACTGTTTGCAATGTCAATTACACCGTACATTAACTCATCAATTATCATTCAACTTCTTACAGTTGCCATACCGGCACTTGAAAATCTCGCAAAAGAAGGAGAAGAGGGAAAGAAAAAGATTGCATTTATCACAAGAATAGGTGCAGTTGTTATCGCAATCCTTCAGTCTACGGGCTATTTCTTCTACCTTCGCAGCGGCGGATTCATTGCAACTGATGCAAACGGAGCCGCATTTACAGGTTTCTCTGCAGTACTTCAAGCTCTTGCAATAATCCTCGTATTGTCTGCAGGATCATGTCTCCTCATGTGGATGGGTGAGGCAATAAACCAAAGAGGTATAGGCAACGGAATTTCAATGATACTCTTTGCCGGTATCGTCTCTCGTATACCGACAACTTTGACTTACATCTTCGGATACTTCCAGTATGGCGGTCTTTACTATTTGTTTGCACCGCTTGCACTCGTTATTATGGTTGCACTTGTTGTATTCATCGTATGGATCGACAACTCAGAGAGAAGAATCCCGGTTGCATACGCAAAGCGTGTTGTAGGCCGTAAGATGTATGGCGGACAGAGCACCCACATGCCTATTAAAGTAAACATGTCAGGTGTCATGCCTATTATCTTCGCAAGTTCAATTCTTTCTCTCCCACCGACAATTGAGATGTTTGTTTCAAACAAAATCACAGAAGGCAGTGGATGGGATAAGTTCTTTAACTTGTTTGATTCATCAAATTGGTTCTACGGAATTCTCTATTTTGTACTTATCATATTCTTTGCATACTTCTATGCAACCATTCAGTACAACCCAATAGAGATGGCAAACAATCTCCGCAGAAACAGCGGTTCCATTCCGGGTATAAGACCGGGTAAGCCGACATCGGATTACATTGCAAAGGTTCTTTCAAGGATTACATTGCTCGGTGCGCTTCTCATAAGTGTAGTTGCAATTCTTCCTATCGTGTTCTCGCAGATCACAACTCTTTGTAACAAACCGATGAACATTTCACTTGGTGGTACATCTGTAATCATCCTTGTAGGTGTTGCTCTTGAAACAGTAAGACAACTTGAGTCACAGATGATGATGCGTCACTATAAGGGATTTCTTGATTGATAAACGGAGGTGCCATATATGAAGATCATATTTTTAGGTGCTCCGGGCGCAGGAAAAGGGACACAGGCAGAGGTTGTTGCGGAAAAGTTCAACATACCGACAGTTTCAACAGGAAATATCATCAGAGAGGCTCTTAAAAACGGTACAGAGATGGGACTTAAAGCAAAGTCTTTTATTGAGGCCGGACAGCTTGTTCCTGATGAGGTCGTTATCGGAATCATAAAAGAACGTCTCGCAAAAGACGACTGTAAAAACGGTTTTATTCTTGATGGTTTTCCGAGAACGATTCCTCAAGCAGAGGCGCTTGATGCCATGGGAATTTCAATTGATAAGGTTGTAGATATTGAGGTTCCCGATGAAAACATCATGGAGAGAATGACAGGACGCAGAGTCTGCGGAAAATGCGGAGCTTCCTATCATCTCATGTTTAAGAAACCTTTAAAAGACGGTATCTGTGACAGCTGCGGCAGTGAACTTGTACAGAGAAAGGACGACGCTCCCGAAACTGTTGCCGACAGACTTCATGTTTATCATGATCAGACAGAACCACTTAAAGATTTTTACGAAAAAGCAGGTAAGCTTTCAGTAGTAGAAGGACTTGGGACCGTTTCTGAAATAACAGAACGTGTTCTCAAAGCATTAGAGGACTAATACATGATAGTGCTTAAAACGTCACATGAGCTTGAACTCATGAAAATAGCCTGCAGAATTTCTGCGGAAGCATTACAGATTGCAGGGGAGGCTGTGAAGCCCGGTGTTTCAACATGGGAAATTGATAAAATTGCTCATGATTACATCATAAAGCAGGGAGCAGAACCCAACTTCCTGGGACTCTACGGTTTTCCGGCAACTGCATGTATTTCCATAAACGACGAGGTCATTCATGGAATACCGAGTAAAAAACGTATCCTGAAACCGGGAGATATTGTTTCAATAGATCTCGGTGCAAAGATAAACGGTTACAACGGCGACAATGCAGCTACATTCGCAGTCGGGGAAATATCTCCGGAGGCGCAGCGGTTGTGCGACACTACCAAAGAGTCACTTTACAAAGGAATTGAGGCAGCTGTCGCTGGCGGCAGAGTCGGTGATATCGGCCATGCGGTACAGGAGTACTGTGAGAGCAGAGGTTACGGCGTTGTACGCGAATACGAAGGGCACGGTGTCGGTACAAAACTTCATGAAGACCCCGGAGTACCAAACTTCGGTACAGCCGGCAGAGGCATACGTTTACTACCGGGTATGACCATTGCCATAGAGCCTATGATTAATGAAGGCACTTATAAGGTAAAGCAATTATCCGATGGTTGGACAGTAAAAACAGCCGATGGAAAACTTTCAGCTCATTTTGAAAATACCGTTGCGATTACGGACAATGGTCCCGTAATTCTCACAAGGGTTTAATTTGAGCAAATTGTTTTGGAGGTTAAGTTATGTCAAAGCAGGATATGATCGAAATTGAGGGAACCGTAATTGAAGCTCTTCCAAACGCAATGTTTCAGGTAGAACTTGAAAACGGTCACCAAATTTTAGCCCATATTTCCGGAAAACTCAGGATGAATTACATTCGCATTCTTCCGGGCGATAAAGTAACGGTCGAAATGTCGCCATATGACCTTACTCGCGGGCGTATAACATGGCGATCAAAGTAAAAACAAACAACAAAGTTTAATTTTAGGAGGTAACACAATGAAAGTCAGACCTTCTGTAAAGAAAATGTGCGAAAAGTGCAAGGTTATCAAGCGCAAAGGAAAAGTAATGGTTATCTGTGAAAATCCTAAGCACAAACAACGCCAGGGCTAATTTTAGCTCTTTATAAAACCATTATTATGGAGGTGCAGAAATGGCTCGTATTTCAGGTGTAGATTTACCAAGAGAGAAGAGAGTTGAAATTGCTCTCACTTACATCTACGGTATTGGTAACAAAACAGCAAAAGATATCATTAAGGCTACAGGCGTTAATCCTGACACAAGAGTTAAGGATTTGACTGAGGAAGATGTCGCAAAGCTTCGTGAGTACATTGATCACAATGTTCATGTTGAAGGTGACCTTCGCCGTGAGACTGCTCTTGACATCAAGAGACTTATTGAAATCGGTTGCTACCGTGGCGTTCGTCATAGAAAAGGTCTTCCGGTAAGAGGACAGCGTTCTAAGACAAATGCTCGTACACGTAAGGGTCCGAAGAGGACTGTTGCAAACAAGAAGAAGTAATTAGGGAGGGGTACAATTGGCTATTAAAGGTTCAGGTAAAAAAACCACAGCCACACGTAGACGTCGTGACCGCAAAAATATTGATCGCGGTTCGGCACATATCCAATCCACTTTCAACAATACTATCGTTACTATAACAGATACACAGGGTAACGCTGTATCATGGGCATCTGCAGGTGAGATGGGCTTCAGAGGTTCAAAGAAGTCTACTCCGTTCGCAGCACAGACTGCTGCTGAAACAGCTGCTAAGATTGCAATTGATCATGGTATGAAGACTGTTGAAGTTTATGTTAAGGGTCCGGGTGCAGGACGTGAAGCTGCAATCAGAGCATTGCAGACAGCAGGTCTTGAAGTAACATCTATCAAGGACGTTACTCCGATTCCACACAACGGCTGCCGCCCACCAAAGAGAAGACGCGTATAATAGGAGGTGCAACAATATGTCAAGATATACCGGTGCGGTTTGTAAGCAGTGCCGCCGTGAAGGAAAAAAGCTTTTCCTCAAGGGTGACAGATGTTACACAGGCAAGTGTGCGCTTGAGCGTCGTTCATATGCTCCTGGTCAGCACGGTCAGGGCCGCAAAAAGACAACTGAATACGGTATCCAGCTTCGCACAAAGCAGCAGGCTCGCAGATACTACGGTGTTCAGGAAGGACAGTTCCACAAATATTTCCTCATGGCTGAAAAGCAGGAGGGTATGACAGGTGAAAACCTGCTTAAAATCTGTGAAAGCCGTCTCGATAACGTAGTTTATTTGCTCGGTTGGGCAAATTCACGTCAGCAGGCAAGACAGCTTGTTGTTCACGGTCACTACAAAGTAAACGGCAAGAAGGTTGATGTTCCATCTTATCTTCTTAAAGCAGGTGACGTAGTATCAATCAAGGAGAAGAGTGCTGATACTGAGAGCTTCAAGACAATCATTGAAGCTAACGGTTCAAGACCTGTTCCGACTTGGCTTGAAAAAGACGGAACAAACGGCAAGGTTGTAAATCTTCCGGAGCGTGAGCAGATCGCGGCTCCAGTTGAAGAGCATTACATCGTTGAGTACTACTCCAGATAATGCAGCATAAACAGCTCATTAGAATTAATAAGGAGGGTTTTGAATGATAGGTATCGAAAAGCCAAAAATCGAATGTTTCGATTTGGATGGCGACACTTATGGCAAGTTCACTCTTGAACCACTTGAGAGAGGTTTCGGAACAACCGTAGGCAACAGCCTTCGCAGAGTTCTTCTTTCATCTCTCCCGGGTTATGCCATAACATCCGTTAAGATTGACGGCGTTCTCCATGAGTTTTCAACTATTCCGGGCGTCAAGGAAGACGTTACCGAAATTGTTCTTAACTTAAAGGGCGTAATCCTCAAGATAAACGGCGAAGGCCCGAAAACAGTATACATTGAGGCATCAGGCGAGGGCGAAGTAACTGCCGGTGACATAAAGGGCGACTCAGAAATTGAGATTTTCAACCCGGAGCACCACATTGCTTCTCTTGACAAGAATGCAAAGCTTTCAATGGAGCTTACTGTTGATATCGGACGCGGGTATATTTCTGCTGAAAGAAACAAGGCAGAGATGCAGCCTCCGATCGGCGTTATCGCTATTGATTCAATTTATACACCTGTTCTTAAGGTCAACTATACTGTTGAGAATACTCGTGTAGGTCAGAGAATTGATTTTGACAAACTTACACTTGAAGTATGGACAAATGGTACAATTTCCGCAAAAGAGGCTGTATCACTTGGAGCCAAGATCCTCAACGATCACCTCAAGTTGTTCATCGACTTGTCAGAAAATGAATTTATGGCAGACGTTCTCGTTGAGAAGGATGACAACTCAAGAGAAAAGGTCTTAGAGATGACCATTGAAGAACTTGATTTGTCTGTTCGTTCTTTCAACTGCTTGAAGCGTGCAGGCATAAATACAGTAGAAGACCTTACAAATAAGTCTGAAGACGATATGATGAAAGTTCGTAACCTCGGTAAGAAGTCTCTTGATGAGGTTGTAGCGAAACTTGATTCTCTCGGCTTTGCTCTTCGTAAAGAAGACGAATAAGGGAAGGAGTGTTTACGAATGCCAGGTACAAGAAAGCTCGGTAGAGCAAGTGATCACCGCAAGGCAATGCTTCGTGGGATGGTTACTTATTTACTTGAAAATGGTAGACTTGAAACCACCGTTACCCGTGCAAAGGAAGTACGTTCAATGACAGAGAAAATGATTACTCTTTCAAAGAACGATACACTCGCAGCAAAGAGACAGGTTCTTGCTTACGTTACAAAAGAGGACGTAGCAAAGAAACTCTTTGATGAAATCGGTCCGAAGTACAAGGACGTAAACGGCGGTTACTGCCGTATTATTAAGACAGGCCCACGTCGCGGCGATGCAGCTGAGATGTGCATAATCGAGCTTGTTTAATAGTACAGCTGAATAAAGTTACTAAAGCCCCTGTGGATTTTCCCACAGGGGCTTTTGAATTATGCAAATTTTACTTTTATGCAGATGTCACTTACTTTAAGATATCAGCTATACCGGCAACAATTTCATTTACAGGTGGCATGCGACTTGGCTTTTCCGGATTTTCAAAGAATATACGTCCGTCTTCCTTGAGTGTTTTGATATTTCTTTGGACCGCGGGATTGTTATACATATGCGGATTACAGCTTATTGAGAAAGCAACCGGACAATCTGCGCTCAGAATTCTTGAGGTCAGCAGATTGTCACCTATACCGCATGCAGCTTTACTTACCGTATTGGCTGTTGCAGGTGCAATAAGAAAGAGGTCTTGCTTTTCCTTTTTATGAGAAGGATCGTAGATTCTCGGAAGTTCCATCTGGTCCCATAGTATTGGCTTGGATGAAACTCTTTGCAAAAGGACAAGGGGCATTATTTGCGCGGCATTTGGGGTGAGAATAAGTTCAAGATTTGCTCCGGCTTTTTTTAATGAATGAAGGAGCGAAAAGAGTTCTTCAACTGCTCCGACTGCGCAAATTCCCACCGTGATATTTTTTCCTTCGAGTATTTTTTCTTCATTGTTTTCTTTTGACATATAAAACACCTCGTTTTGTTATTATTCATGTGCTGTATGACGTGGGGGTGACATACGTACTTCATCCTCACTTGCCATTTCGGATGGATCAATGTTGTTTTCGATAGAGTTATTTAGTTTTTTTACAAGCTGAAAAAGGAGTCTGATTTCCTCATCAGTCAAATCCTTGAATCCCGCTTCGATCTTTGCGTCCGATTTGGCGTCGATTTTCGCACACTCGGATATTCCGTTATCGGTTAAGAATATATTGGTGACACGTTTATCAAAATCATTTTGCTTTTTTATTACCAGACCTGCCGATTCGAGCTTCCCGATAGTTTCGCCGAGACTTTGCGGCCTTATATGTGCTATTTCCGCAAGAGCTTTTTGACTCATTCCCGGATTATCCCTAAGCATGTGAAGAAGATGTCCCTGTCCTCCGAAGTTGTCCGTCGGTTTTTGATGCCGTTTGCAGAACGCGCGTTTCAACAAAATAGAATTTTTTCTAAGTTCATGAATTACATCTCTTGCTTCGTTATTCATGTGTTTTCCTCCTTTAGCGGAACACGAAACTGTGTTTCAAAAAACTTACGGTATGTGTCGGACGCTTTTATCAGATTTTCATGTGTCCCCATTGAAGCGATTGTTCCGTTTTCAATAACGGCTATTTCGTCTGATGAAATTATAGTTGACAATCTATGGGCAACGACAAGTGCCGTCCTGTTTTTAAGAAGCGGCTGAATTGCTTTTTGGATATGATTTTCTGAGATGGAGTCCAGAGAAGATGTTGCCTCATCAAGTATTATAATCGGAGGATCTTTCAGTATGACACGGGCAATAGAGATCCTCTGCTTTTCACCACCTGAAAGGCGGAGTCCTCTGTTGCCCACAAGTGTGTCATATTTCTCGGGAAGAGAATCAATGAAGTCGTGTATGTTGGCACGTTTGCATGCCTCAACAATTTCTTCAAAGCTTGCATTTTTATTGGCATATCTCAGGTTTTCAAGAATGCTTGCATTAAAGAGATAAGTGTCTTGTGTAACCATGCCTATGTTTTCACGAAGAGACTTTTGCGTCATATTTCGTATGTCGATACCGTCTATTGTTATTCCGCCTGATGATACATCGTAAAGTCGTGGCAGGAGCGTTATGAGAGTTGATTTCCCGGCTCCCGAGCTGCCTACAAGGGCAAAGGTTTCCCCCGTATGTATGGTAAAGTTAATGTTGTGGAGGATTTGCTGATCTTCGTCATAACAGAAGGAAACATTTTTGAATTCGATATCCCCGTGAAGGCGTCCTACTTTTATGGCGTCGGGTTCATCCTTTATGCCGGGTTCAATATCAAAGTACTCAAAAATTCTTTCAAACAGGGCCAGCGAGCGAGTGATGTCAACATTTAGGTTGAGAAGTTCATCCAAAGGGTGATGTATCCTTGTAAGGAGTGTTACTATAATAGATAATTCGCCGACGGTTACTTTGGGTCCGATTTGATATTTCATCATCAGTATTCCACCGACAAGATAAACAAGCAGTGGCAGGCAATTCGAGTATATGTTTATAGTTATAAAGAAAAATTTTCCGGTGAGAAGTTCTTTAATACCAAGTTTGTAAACCTCTCTGTTTATTTTTTCAAACTTGGTATATTCTTCTTCCTCACGGTTGAAAAGCTTGACAAGCATTTGTCCGCTTATGCCGAGAGTTTCATTGAGAATCTGATTGCTTTCATCGTAATTCGATTGTATTTCTCTCGCAATTTTCCATCTTTTTCTGCCGGCAAGCTTTGTCGGGATCATAAAGAGGGGAACAAATATAAATCCCATGAGAGCGAGTATCCAATTAGTTTTAAAAAGTGTGATTGCGGTTATAGTTATGGTTCCTATATTTTTGAGAGCCTTTGTAAGCGTCTGTGAAATGACATTTTGCACACCTGTGACGTCTTCCGTCATACGTGTTATGATTTCGCCCTGACGTCTGTTCATAAAAAATCCGTAGGACATATTCTGAAGATGACTGTACAGTTTGTTTTTCATGTCATAAGTTACGCCCTGAGCAATACGTGCGTTTAAGTAAGCTTCAAACAGGGTAACAGCGTTTGAAAATATAACGAGTATGACAGCCATAATGACAAGGCGTATCAGTATTTCAAAATTTTTACCTATAAGTCCATCGTCAATAATTCTTCCGGTAAGAACGGACGGAATTACTCCGAGCACAGATGAAATGAGTATAACGATAAAAACTCCAAAAAGCTCCTTCTTGTACGGTAGGAGAAACGAAAAGATGCGTTTTAAAAGGGGCAATGTTATTTCAGGAGATTTATTTTTTTCGTGTTCTTCAAAATCCGTTTCGGGCGGTCCAATGGGATGCATATTCAAGACTCCTTTAAAATAATAAGGTACCTGTGTATTCCAAAAAACATTATTACACAGGTACCTTACTATTGTCAATACAAAGCAAGGATTGCTAATTGTTAAAAATGAGACAATTGTTGCCTTTGTACAAGTGTATGTGTATAATAATTTTGCAAAAAGTTACATATAAGTTATACTTATATTCGTATAAATATTGTTCTTCGAGTTGCACCGTCTAAAGGGAATTCCCCATGATGATGTAACCGGGGTTGCTTTGGAAACGGGGTGGCCTTCCGTGCTTGAAAAGGAGACGATAGAGCGAATGGAGATTCGCTTGCAATGTGGTGTGCTATTTGTTTGTTTTATGAACAGACTCCTTTTCAATGGAGTCTGTTTTTTTATTTGTTAATTGTGGCGGGGAGAAAAATGGATAGAAAAGGTTACGTAAACGAAAATAGGAAAATAGTTTTAAGGAAGAGTATTGCATTGCTTCTGATTGTTGCATTGCTATGCTCTTTTTCTGCGTGCAGAAAGAGTCCGGTGCTTGAGCAGAAGGTGTATACAAATAATCAGCAAATAGACAAGGAAAAACAAAAACATAACAACGATGAGAAAAACAACATAGAAGACGAAAATATTTCTACCCGCAAAGACAAAGATAATGCAAAAAATGAAAATGATTATCAGCAATCTTTGCCGCAGGAGGGTGAGGATAAAAATCCGAAAAATGCAGATAAAAGCGGAGTAGAAAATACAGAGCCAAAGGATGTTTCAACTGAGGAAGACCCTGTAATGAAGCCGACAAAGGATCGCACAAATCTCAGACAAGTTGTGGATGCTTCCGGCGAGGAGGTTGATATTCCCGAAGATGTGGACACGGTTGCGGCACTTGATACGGTTGCACAATATGTTGAGATGCTCGGCGGCCTTGGACGTGTTGTTGCGACTTCACAGAGTTTTAAGACTTCTGCATTTGCTTCTAAAGTGTTTGGATTGAATGAAGTTAGTTCTATTCCGGCATTATGGAGCGGAAACGGCAGTGACGGTATAACAGAAGAGAATTTCAATAAACTTATCCGGATAAATCCCGATGTGTGTCTTGTTGAGAGTGGCAAATCGTATTTTACGGACAGCCAACTTCAAAAGTTGTCAGAAAACAAAATTTTTGTTGTTACGATTCCTTCACTTGCAACAACCGAAAATATAAAAATAACGATAAGCATACTTGCTGAAGTTTTGGGAGACAAATCGTCAGAGGACGGAAAAAAAGACGCTCCGTCTGTTGCAAATAAATACATACGTTGGATTAACAAGATTGAAGAAGATGCGCTTGATAAAGAAAGAGGATTTTCGGGCGCAAACAGATATGATTTTAACTACGCTTCTACACGTACCGCCCCAAACAGAACAAATGAAAATATGCAGACGGACGGATACTATACCCTATTTGTTTCAGCGTGGGACGACGATGCAACATATCAGGTGTGCACCGACACTCGAACAATTTTTAGTGGGCATGGAATGGCTTCCGCTGTTTTGGGATTTGGTATGGATACGCCTGTATCATACTATTTGTCTGTTGGCGGAGCATGTAATACGGCAGCTCTTAAAGGTGATCCGCTGCGCATGTCCGTTTATCATAATTATCTTTCACCGCTCTTGCCTTCAATAATTAAGGTCTCCGGAAATGATTCATACGATAACGACATAAACAGATCCTTGTTTTCAATTTCAAATGTTTCCCTTGGAAACGATAAATTCAACAAAATTGTAGTTTCTTCAAATGAAGTTAAAGATAAAATTAAAATGAGCATAAACTCAACAAATGGCTTGTGGAAGTTTTATCCACAACAAACTATTAATAGTCTTACCGGAAACTATAATACGGAAAATGAGGGAATTGCTATACCGTCATCGGTTTGTGGTAACTATACAATTTATGTTTCTCCTTGTGGCGTTGGAGAATGGGCATCCGGGGCGCCGGAGTCACCTCTTGAAATGATTTGGGCCAATATGATTTTTAACGGTGATTATAGCAAAGAGGATCTTAAGTCTGAGACAGAGGATTTTTATAAAACGTTTTATAATTATTCGCTTTCAGATGAAGAATTTAATCAAATTGTTTCAGGAAAATAAGCTGATATGTGCAATGTATTCGGAAGGTAGAAAATAAATGGCTGGTAAAGAAAATCACATTGAGATAAAAAAGCCGGAAGATTCTCAACTTTTGTCATTGAAAAATGAAATTAACTCTTCAAAAAAATACAAAAGCCAAAATGCGATTGTGGTAATGACATTTATCTTACTGCTCATTATTTATTTTTTTTCCATAACAAGCTTTGTGGTACCTGAAAACACTTCTTTTTCTCTTGCGAGTTTGTTGCAAGCGTGGAGGGACAAGTTCCATTCTTTTATTTTGTTTGTTGGCGGAGAAGGAGAGTATGGAACGGGAACAGTTGTGAAATATACGGTTATGATGCTCGCCGGAGCTTCTCTTGCCTCGGCAGGAACTGTTTTTCAGGGGAGCTTTAAAAATATAATTGCATCTCCGTCAACCATGGGAGTTCAATCGGGCGCGACGCTTGGGAATGCCTTGTACCTTTTGATTTTTACTACTGCGGCAAGTTCTACCGGTTCGGGAGTTGTGAGGATACATGACGACGTATCGAAAAGCTCAGATATGAGTTTTGTACAGCTCAATACACAACAGGTGTTGGCGATGATTGGAAGTTTTATAGCTATTGTGACAGTAATAGCAATAACAACCGCGTTGGGTAAGGGGAACTTCAGTACCACGAATATTCTTTTTAGCGGAATGATTTTTTCCTCTTTTGTGGGGGCAATAACATCACTGATTAACAACTATTTTTTATTTTACGATATCGACAACTCACGAATACAAAGCATGCAGGCATTTTCAATGGGAAATTTTGATAGAGTAATTACAGTTCAACAACTCATTTTCATTTCTGCTTTTCTTGTACCTTGCTTGGCTGTATTGGTTATCGTCTCTTCAAAACTAAACATACTTGTTATGGGAGAAGAGGAGGCAACAACTATGGGCCTCAATGTGAAATTTTATCGTAATCTTCTGATTGCTGTCGGTACGCTTATGTCAGCCACAGTCTTTGCTTTTTGTGGTCAAATAGGCTTTATGGGATTTATAGTGCCTCAAATTGCCAGAAAATTGGTAGGACCGGATTTTAAAAGGCTTATAGTCATGACAATCGGGCTTGGTGGATTGTTGATGATTCTCGTGTACAATATAGCATTTGCTTTGGGTCTTACAACGTACCTAAATATCATAATAAGTACAATAGGATGTATCATGATGATTTACTCCTTCTTAAAGGGGAAAGGAGGAGTTGTTTCAGATGCAGAATAAGCGAAAGAAATACTTACTTATATATGTCGGTGTGTTAATTGCTTTTTTGTTTAGTCTTTGCTTTGATACAGCGGAAAGTAAGTTTATACCGCTCGAAACATTGAAAAATCTGGGTGCTTTATTCAAGATCGCTTTCATGGATGTTTTAAGTGACGGAGCCGGTGTTGAAGAACTTAAAGACTTGCTCCCTTATTACAGTCAGACTATAGCAAGAATAAAAATGTCTGTAATATCCATGTTTTCCGGTATGGCAGTATGCTTTGCGGGAACCATTTTCCAGACTACCTTTAAAAACCCTTTAGCGTCACCTAATCTCCTTGGTGTATCAACGGGAGTAACACTTGGCAATATAATCTTTGTTCTGGTATTTCAACTTAATGCTTACGCAATGCTTTCATACAGGTATCCGATTTGTTATGGAATGGCAGCGTTGTTTGTGGTAATTACTGTTTTTGCCGGAAAATTTGCGGGAAAAAAATATAAAGATTTTTCAGTTGAAACGATGATTATTTTGGGAATGATAATCAGCCATTTGGGATCTGTATTTACAACATACTATTCGTATCAAATAACTATGGATGAAAACGGACTTGCGGAGATTTACAGTACATTGACCGGTGGAAGCGTGATGTTTGTAGACACGGTAAGTTTCTTATCTTTCATTTTAGTATTTATAATTACTACTTTGCCGATGTTGCTTATAAGATACAGATACAATATTGTATCCTTTTCCGATGAGGAAGCACTTGCAATGGGTGTTAATGGCACCAAAGTGAGAATGATAGGTCTTATTTTGGGAAGTTTTATGTCGGCAGCTGCAATAATACATGGCGGTGAGATAGGTTTTTTATCAATGGTTATTCCGTTTTTGTGTCGCAAAAAGTTACATGCTGAATTCGGTGAGGTAGCAATTACTTCTATGGGTATAGGCGCAATTTTTACATTGATATCACGTTCTGTATACAATTTCTTTTTCTATGCGGGGCTTCCTATAACGGTAGGAACGATAACAACACTGATTGTTCTTCCGGTTTTTGTTGTGAGCTTGATTAAGAGAGACGAGGGTTTTTCATGATACTTGAAATGAGCAATTTGTCATGTGGATATGATAAAAAAGCAGTGGTTAAAAATATCAATGAGACTGTTTCACCGGGAGAAATATGCTGTATTTTGGGAGAAAATGGTGTCGGTAAATCTACGCTGTTTAAAACAATTCTTAAATTACTGCCTCCGATAGACGGAAGTATTTCTATAGATGGAGAGAGAATAGAAAAAATTTCTCACAAAAAGCTGGCTACAAAGATGGCATATGTAGCTCAGTCACATACGCCACCCTTTCCGTATTCAGTTGAAGAAGTTATTACAATGGGAAGAATGATTCACATGAATGTGTTTTCTTCTCCGTCAAAAAAAGATAAAGAAGTAGTTGACAGGATAATTGAGGAGATGGAGATAGGCTTTTTGAGAAAGAAGGCATATAACCTTATTTCCGGGGGAGAACGGCAGCTTGTCATGATTGCTAAAGCGCTTGCTCAGGAACCGCAGTGTTTGGTACTTGATGAGCCTACGGCAAACCTTGACTATGGCAATAAAGTGATTGTGCTTAATACGATTAAGCATCTGGCTGAAAAGGGTATGAGTATTGTATTTACAACGCATGACCCCGAGCAGGCTCTGCTTCTAAACGCGAAAACAATTATTTTATTTAAAGACGGTCCTTCGTTATCCGGAAAAGCAAATTCAGTTGTTAATGAGCGAACTTTAAAAACTGCCTATGATGCCAACATAAGAGTTGTGGAGATTATAGATGATAATGGCAATCCGGTACGCGTGTGCCTACCGTTGCTTAATTAAGAGGAGAATAAAATGAGTAAAAAGGAAAATATAATTAATGTTTTGTCTGAGGAAAAAGCCGTAAAGGATAAGGAAAAGCTTATATCTGTAATTGACAATATTGAAACGGTTATTGTCGGGAAGAGAAAAGTAGTGGAATTGGTTGTTCTCGCTCTTGTGGCAGAAGGACACGTTCTTATCGAGGACATACCCGGTGTCGGTAAAACAAGCCTTGTTTCCGCCTTGGCAAAGTCGATAAACTGCGGTTATAAGAGGATACAGTTTACCCCTGATATTATGCCGTCAGATGTATCGGGATTTTCTATTTATAACCAGAAAACAGGTGAGTTTGAGTTTCGCGAAGGCGCTGCAATGAGCAATATTGTTCTTGCAGATGAGATAAACCGTGCTTCGGCAAAGACTCAGTCGGCAATGCTTGAAATAATGGAAGAAAAACAAGTCACTGTCGATTCAAACACATATAAAATGGATAGGCCCTATATGGTTCTCGCAACACAAAACCCAATAGAATCTTTGGGCACATATAAACTCCCGGAAGCACAGATAGACAGATTTATGATAAAAACCTCAATCGGTTACCCCGAATTGAAAGATGAAATAAATATTGTGTTGGGTGTTGAAAAGGCAAAAGAAAAAATAAAATATGTGATTGAAAAGGATGACATTATAGAGATAATCGATGACGCGAAAAATGTAACGGTTTCAGATTTGGTTGCGACGTATATCGTAAGTCTCGTAGCAGCAACCAGGAGCAATACGGATATCAAACTCGGGAGTTCTCCGCGTGGGGCTATTGCTCTGAAAAAGATGTGTCGTGCGTATGCGATTTATAACGGTAGAAATTATGTTTTACCGGACGATGTAAAATTTTTGGCACCATATGTGCTCTCTCATAGAATTATGCTTACAAATGCGGCTCGAAATGAAAAGAAAAAGCCGGAGGATATAATTGCGGAGATAATAAAAAATACGGTTGTTCCCGTAACTCCGGATAAAAAGTAATTAGAGGCGTTCATGAAAAAAATATTAAAACAAACGTATAAAAATGGAATTCGTATACTTTTTTTGATTATATTTACGGCTTTATTAACTCTTCCCGCAGTCTATACCAACTCGTTGTTTGGCTATCTTCCGATTCTTGTTGAATTGTGCATATTGATACTCTCTTTTGTGTATTTGATGATAATGCGAGGAAGTATTTACGTAGATGGTGAAACAAAAAATGTCGAAGTTGTAAGAGGACAGCAAGTGCAGGTTTCCCTTGCCATAAAAAACAAATCTTTGCTTGTATGTTCAAAGGCAAGAGCAGATATATTTATTGCCGATTATTTTGGTAACGACGATTCAACTACACAAACCGTATTTACACTTGACTCAAAAAGCAGTGCGGATTTGGAATTTAATGTGGTTATGCCGCATGTAGGTGTATATACAACAGGGATAAGGAGTATCAGCGTCTATGGGCTCCTTGGATTGTTAAATATTCGGATTCCCGTATGTAATGAACTTTCGGTTACCGTTCTTCCAAAGGACGGTGAACGGGAAATCACTTTGACGGATGATCTTTTGACCGACAGCCCCGATGCTTCAAACTTTGCCGAAAACGATGGATTTGATTATACCGGTGTGAGAGAATATACGTTTGGTGATTCAATGAAAAAGATTCATTGGAAATTGTCGGCTCACTCGCTCGGTTATATGACGAAGTTAAATGAAACGGGTCTTCGGAGCGATGTCGGTGTAATTTTGGATATGGTTGCGGATAGTGGAACAAAAGATGATGAATTGCTGTATCTTAATGACGGAATTATTGAAACCGGACTTTCACTTATTAATCTCGCACGCAGAAAAGATATTGATAATAAACTCATTTTTGTGGATGAGGAATTACAAGTAGTACTTATGGAACCGCGCTCAGAGTATGATCGTTCGGACCTTATAAGAAGGATATCTAAGATTACTTCATCGCCGAAAAAGGAGATGAAGGATGCAGAATCTCTTGTGCTTGAGGAGATGCAATCAGTAAACAGATGCGCTAATATTGTAGTGTGTACTTCAAGAATAACAGATGGATTGCTTCAGTCGCTTATAGCCGTAAAAAATCAACAGCGTAATCCTGTTTTATTTTTCATTGTTCAGCCGGATGTTACTTCACAGGAAAAAAAGAAATTGGCAAACAAAGTGAGAATGCTTGATGAATTTGGTATTTATTATGAGGTGTTAAATGTTAAAGTCTAGTTACATAAAAACACACATATGTGAGTATTTTTTCACTCTGATGATAAGTTTTGGCTTCGCGATAAATGTTGCTTCATCTTTTGTGATTGAAAAAGAAGTATTCGGAAATTATGTATTCATGATATTGGTTGTTTCCTTTCTCAATCTTTCGCTTTTTGCAGCCGGAATAAATAAAAAGACTACTATTGCCGGGATCGCGATATATGTTTTGGCTGCTTTATCGGCAATGGCATACATTGTTTCAACCGGGAAACTTATTTCGCTTGAGGGTGAAAAATCAGGGTACACACTCATGGCTATTATCCTTGTTGTATCGACAACTTTTGTATATCTTATTACAAGAAATCGAAAACTTTTTATAGTCTTTATTCCGGTTTTGACGTTAGTATGTGCTGCATTTAAATTTCTTGAATATCCGGTTTCAAGTATCGGATTTATCCTGTTGGTTGTCGGGGCAGGACTGGAATTGATTTATAAAGTATATTATGAATCTCTAATTGATGCATCTATAGGAAGTTATAAAATACAGCATTTTATGGTTCAAAGTATAGTTATCGCAATTATTGTTTCATGTATAACATTCCCTGTTTATTCCTTTATTATTAAACCTGCTGATTTGCCGACGAGAGAGATTAAACTTACAACAAAACTTTTGTCGTGGGATGTTATAGAAAAAATCGGGATATCCTCAAAAACAGAGGTTCTCTCAGATACAATAAAATCCGATAAAACAACGGATAAAAATCTTCCGAAAGAAGAGCCGGAGGAAAAACCGACTCAAGAAAACAATGATGAAAAAACACAAAAACAGAAGACGGAAGTACCTGCTTTTGCAATAAAATATAATTATAAGGAGCCGAGTGATATTTGGGTGTTTTTCATTCCTTTTGTTATACTGACTATTCCGTTTGTTATTAAATATTTGCTTAGAAAAAAAAGGAAGAGAAAAATTGAAGAGTTATCGCCTGAGATTGGCTGTTTGTATCTGTATAATTATTTTCTTCAAAAATTCAAAATTGCAAAAATTGCCAAGACGGACAGCTTGACACTCGCAGAATACGTTGAAAACAATCGCGAGGACTTATCGGCATTCAGTTTGGGCACCGATGTTAGCTTTGAGCAAATAACAGATATTTACACAAGAGAGATCTACGGCGGATATATACCGAGTGAACACGATTATAAAATGTTTAAAAATTTCTACTATGCTTTCTTTAAGAGCATGAAAGACTATATTGGAAAAACGAGGTATATATTTAAATTTTGGTTTTTGTAAATAAACGTACGGGAGACACGTTTAAAAATATTTCTTAGGAGGAAAATTAAAATGAAGTATTTACGTTCAATTAGTGTAGTTCTTCTTTTGGCGCTTGTTATCTCTTGTTTGCCAATTACCGCATCCGCGGAAAAGATGAGCTTTACTCCACCGACAGAGGCTATGGAGATTGACAAGAATGTCATAACCATGGCCGCACATTCTCAAGGATTGGTTACGCCTGAAGTACTCGGTATAAACAATGTAACCGCAAGAAGTTCGGAAATTCCGGATGCGTATACAAAAGGTTTTTCTGAGGCGACTTTTAATGGAGCTACAGGAAGAGTATGCCTTGGCGTTTTTGGCTCTGACATTAACTCAAATCCTAACCCGTATTTGTACAACTATTATTATAACTGCTTTGCTGATAAGGCTGACCGTACCGAATTCGGAACATATACAATGTCAAAGGATGTTGCCGGTGGCCCAATGACGGCAGCCGCAAACGGAGGATATGATGACGGTAACGGAAATACAATATGTGCATCGCTTTATTTGCGACCTGACATATTGCTTGGCATTACGCCAATAGACTCAGCCAACAACACAACAGGTTATACAAACGCTATAAATGCTCTTCCGGAAAACAAGGATGATAATGCTGAAAATGATTATAATCCATATCAGGTCAACTACACGGCAACACGTGTGTATAACTTCCTTAATTGCATGTATGAACTTTCAGATGTATGCAATAAAATCACTGAAAAAACCGGAAAAACAACACGTTATGAAAACCCGTATATCATTACTTCGGACCTTGAAAAGTACGTAAAGGGTATACAGGCATATGTTATAAAGCAGATAAACGAGAAGGATCTTACTCTTGATACCGTTGCTGTCGTTGACGGAAAAGTAACATCTTACCTTAGAAGCACAGGTGCCCTTAAGGATAATGAGTATGCGCTTAACTCAATTGACAATAACACAGCAGGAAATACTGCTCCCTATTCACGTATAGCCGAATTTGTTCAGGATACCACAAATAATCTTGTTGATGTCCTTAATCTTACAAAACAGTCCGGAAATGTTACCGAGCAAAAGAAGGGCGAATATTATGTGGCTACTGCTGATCAGATTGCTGAAAATTGCGATATTATAATGTCAGCGGACCCGATTGTTGTAGGTGCTGAAAATTCCGGTTCCGGAGAGTATGTTGACAGTACTAAGCTTCAGGCAGATATTATAAAGGGATGTACAACCGACGCTCTCGCAAACAGAGCAAAGAATGACGTACAGTGCATGGCATACCAGTTTGAATGTGTTGGCTCTATAGGTGTCAATTCTGTGGAAAACCTCCTTGGTATGGCGTACTATACTGCATATCTTTATCCTGAATATTTTAACCAGTTTGAAGTTGCTGCTTATTGGTATCAGAATTTCTATCATATTTCAGATAATGCCGCTCTTAAGAGCGCTATGCTTGCAAACTTCAAAGGAGCATCTGTTCAGAAGGATTATGCGGATAAATATACCTGTGATATTTCAGGATATGACAATACCGCAATTGAAAACCTCGAGAATAAGATTGTCGAGGGTATGATGTACTATGAAGAGAATGAAGAAAAGTTTGAAGACTGCCTTCTTTATCAGAATGGCAGAACAGGTGAAAATACCGGATGGGAAATCGACTGGACACAGGGTATCGGTTC
>CAVGIJ010000002.1:0-130112 GCA_963629305.1 Acutalibacteraceae bacterium | reverse complement strand
CTATATATAGAACACTTTTCAAAGCCAAAATAAGACAGAAACCATTTATTATAGAGCCAAAAAAAATATAACCCTCCGGAAAACTCCGGAGGGTTTCTTGTATCATCTGCAATCAGCCTGCAGAACGCTCTGAATAATGATGAGCCTCTTCAAGCATCATATCCTTAACCTTCATAAGACGTGTAGTTGTACTACGGTCGTTCTCATCGAGTTTCATACGAATATACTTGATTGTCTCTTCATACTGAGGAATAAGTACGTGCTCAAGTGCATTAACACGACGGCGCGTTTTTTCAATCTCGGCAGCCATAAGCTGACATGATTTTTCAACCTCAGCAAGTCTTAACATCAGAGGCATAATGTCGGATAACGCTTTAACAGCGTCATCCAAGTCACTTGATGTAAATGCATAACCATAAGAGTAGATGTCGTTTGCATCCGCTGTCTTGAATTTGGTTTCAAAAACAGGGATCATAACACTCATGACATTCTTTTCGGTTATCTCAAGGCTCATCTCCTGCATAGGAAGCATAAGAGCAACATTAAGGGCTTCGTCTGACATGACCGAGCGGGCAACTGACATATGAGCGTTTGCTTCCGCAATTCCCTTTTCAACCTGACGACGAAGTTCCTTGTTCTCACGAACAAGTTCGATAAACTGACGCATAAGTTCGTCTCGCTTATCTTTAAGAAGCTTATGACCTTTGGTTGCGGTCTTGAGCTTTCCCTTAAGATTGGTGAGTTCCATGCGGGTAGGGTTTACATTGAGTTTTGCCACAAGGCGTCACCTACTTTACTTTTTGTCATAGTACTCATCGAGTAATGCATCAGAAATACGTTTAAGTTCTGATCTCGGAAGAAGACGAAGAAGTTCCCAACCAAGGTCAAGAGTTTCCTCAATGCTTCTGTTGTTATCATATCCCTGAGAAACGTATCTCTTTTCAAATTCATCTGCAAACTTAGCGTAGAGGATGTCAATATCTGTAAGAGCAGCTTCACCGAGAATGGTCATGAGCTCTTTTGCGTCCTTACCACGTGAGTATGCAGCGAACAACTGGTTCATTGTGTTGGAGTGATCCTTACGTGTCTTTCCTTCACCTGTACCCTTATCCTTAAGACGGGAAAGTGACGGAAGAACGTCTACAGGCGGCTGAATACCGCGTCTGTAAAGGTCACGTGACAACATGATCTGACCCTCGGTGATATATCCTGTAAGGTCAGGAATCGGGTGAGTTTTATCGTCCTCAGGCATTGAGAGGATAGGAATCATTGTGATTGAACCCTCTTTACCGTTCTGACGGCCTGCACGCTCGTACATGGTAGCAAGGTCAGTATAGAGATAACCCGGATAACCACGACGTCCCGGAACTTCCTTACGTGCTGCGGAAACCTCACGAAGAGCATCTGCATAGTTTGTAATGTCGGTAAGGATTACGAGAACATGCATGCCCTTCTCAAATGCAAGATACTCAGCTGCCGTAAGTGCCATCTTAGGAGTGGCAATACGCTCAACAGCAGGGTCATTTGCAAGGTTTGAGAACATGACTGTTCTGTCAAGAGCGCCTGTCTCGCGGAATGACTCAACGAAGAAGTTTGACTCTTCGAATGTGATACCCATTGCAGCAAATACAACGGCGAACTGTTCGTCCTTGCCGCGTACCTTTGCCTGACGGGCAATCTGAGCAGCAAGTTCAGCGTGCGGAAGACCCGAACCTGAGAAGATAGGAAGTTTCTGTCCGCGAACAAGAGTATTAAGTCCGTCAATAGCAGAAACACCTGTCTGAATGAACTCTGACGGGAAAGCACGTGCTGCCGGGTTCATCGGAGCACCGTTTACGTCGAGTCTCTTTTCGGGGATAATTTCCGGACCGCCGTCTATAGGTCTGCCGAGGCCGTCGAATACACGACCGAGCATATCAGTTGAAACACCAAGCTCCATCTGACGTCCGGAGAAACGAACCTTTGAGTCTGAAAGGTTAATACCTGTTGAGCTTTCAAAGAGCTGAACTACAGCATTTGAACCATCAATCTCAAGAACACGGCAACGACGCTTTTCACCGTTGCTGAGTTCAATCTCACCGAGTTCGTTATATGTAACGTTTTCAACGTCACGTACAATCATAAGAGGACCGGCTACCTCTTGTATGGTTCTATACTCTTTTGGCATTAGTAGTCCTCCTCCTTGTTAAGGGCATCAGCAAGCTCAGAATTGAGTCTTGAGTCAACCTTCTCATATTCGGCATCAATGTCTTCTTCCTTAACATACTTGAAACGTCCGATAGCTTCACGTACCGGAAGATCAATGATGTCTTTGATGTCTGCACCCTTTGAAAGAGCATCAGCTGAACGCTCGTAGAAGTTTACAACGAGGTCCATCATATAATGCATCTTCTTTGGAGAAGTGTAAGTATCAACAGGGTCAAATGCAACCTGATGGAGGAAGTCCTCACGGATTGAACGAGCAGCTTCCATCTTAAGACGGTCACCCTCTGAAAGAGCATCCATACCAACCATCTTAACGATTTCGTCAAGTTCAGCCTCCTCTGAAAGAAGAGTCATCATCTTGGTACGGAGAGTTGTCCAATCATCGGCAACTTCGCTGTTGAACCACTTACCGAGCTTATCTGCATAAAGAGAATATGAAGAAAGCCAGTTAATAGCCGGGAAATGTCTCTTGTAAGCAAGAGATGCATCAAGTCCCCAGTAAACCTTAACAATACGAAGGGTTGCCTGAGATACCGGCTCTGAAATATCACCACCCGGAGGTGATACGGCACCGATTGCAGAAAGAGCACCTTCACGTGCATCTGAACCGAGTGCTACTACACGACCGGCACGCTCATAGAACTGTGCGATACGTGAACCGAGGTAAGCAGGATAACCTTCCTCACCCGGCATTTCCTCAAGACGACCTGACATCTCACGGAGAGCCTCTGCCCAACGTGATGTGGAGTCGGCCATAAGGGCTACTGAGTAACCCATGTCGCGGAAATACTCAGCTATTGTAATACCTGTATAAACTGATGCCTCACGGGCAGCAACAGGCATATCAGATGTGTTTGCAATAAGAACTGTACGTTCCATAAGAGATTTACCTGTATGCGGGTCAATAAGTTCAGGGAACTCGAGAAGAACGTCTGTCATCTCGTTACCACGCTCACCGCATCCAATGTAAACAACTATCTCGGCATCTGCCCATTTTGCAAGCTGATGCTGTGTAACTGTTTTACCTGAACCGAACGGTCCCGGAATAGCAGCACAACCACCCTTTGCAAGTGGGAAAAGTGCGTCGACAACTCTCTGTCCTGTTACGAGAGGAATGTTCGGGTCAATCTTCTTTGCATACGGACGGCCGACACGTACAGGCCATTTCTGCATAAGTCCGATTTCCTCGCCGTTATCAAGAACGGCAACTATCTCCTCAACAGTGAAGTCGCCTTCCTTGATTGACTTTACAACTCCGCCCTTGAATTTCGGCGGAACCATGATTCTGTGTTCGATAATTTCAGTCTCCTGAACAGTACCGATGATATCACCGGCTACTACCTTATCTCCCTCAGCAACCTTAGGTACGAAGTGCCATTTCTTTTCTCTGTCAAGAGAAGGTACCTCAATACCGCGCTTTAAGTTATTACCAATCTGATTCTTGATTTTCTCAAGCGGTCTTTGAATACCGTCGTAGATTGTTGTTAAAAGACCAGGTCCGAGTTCTACCGACAAAGGTGCGCCGGTTGACTCAACAGGAGCACCTGCTCCAAGTCCGGAAGTTTCCTCGTAAACCTGGATAGAAGCACGATCCTCGTGCATTTCAATTATTTCACCAATAAGTCGCTCGTCACTTACACGAACAAGGTCATACATGTTCGCGTCGCGCATGCCGTCAGCAATTACGAGTGGTCCGGCAACCTTGGTTACAATACCTTTACTCATTCTATCTATCACTTGCCTTTCTGTTTACGGCTTTCTTTAAATTAATTCGCATTACGCGTCTGAAAGTATATCTGAGCCAACAGCCTGCTCAACAGACTTGCTGACGTTTCTCATGCCAAGACCTGTATTTCCGTTAATACCGGGTATTGGAATAATGGCCGGTACAGGCAGTTCACGATAGCGGTCGAGTTCGCTTTCAATTTCGGTTGCAAGCTGTTCGGTTATGAAAATAACCGCATATCCGCCTTCAACCATCTGACGTATACGGTGAATTGCATCTGATGCATTGTCTATAGGATATATTTCAAGTCCTATAGATGCAAAACCGTAGATGCTGTCCTTATCACCTATTGCTGCAATCTTATACATAAAGCGCTCTCACCCTCTCTCTGATAAGTTCTGCCGGGAGATTGTTTATCTTGGCCGAAAGAATTATACGAACGGTTTTAATCTCTGCGTCCTTGGCGATGTAATAAGCAACAATAGGATCAAGTCCAAACGGAGTAAACTTACCGTCACCGACACATTCCATAAGAATATCGTCACACCACTTTTCAAATGCGGATGTACTCTTCTTCCACTCCTCTGCACCTTTAGCATAAGGTGTCTTTTCAAGGTAGGAAAGAACTTCATCCTCACCCGAAAGTGCAGCAGAAATAAGTTCCTTTTTCGAGATAGTATCACACTCGGGAATTGAACGTTCCATAAAGGATTCGGTTTTCTTTGTATTGGCACAACGAAGAGCTGTTTTTATACAAGCCGTGGCAACAATACGTTCTGAAAGTGTTTTGAGAACTTTGCAGCCCGATTTCTTTCCGAGAAGTTCAATCTGTTCAAGTGTAGCCTTGTCGATTATGGCATCCGCAAGTTGGCCGTTTGATGTTGAAGTAAGAACATCATATGCCTCTTTTGCGGGTTTCTGCATAAACTCAGGCAATTCCTCGAATTTTCTCTCATCAACAGCCTTGATAATCTTTTCGCTGTCATAAACTGTTGATTTTGCGTACAAATCTTTTGAACCATGCTGAGAAACAATACCTTTAAGTGCTGCCTTAAGATTTTGCATATCATTCTTGATGAGTAGTAAATCCAAATCATGGATGTCATCACCGAGAATTTCAACAAGAAGATCCCATGCTTCGTTAAAGTTATTTTCAAGATATTCGGCATACCTTGTTTCACCGTAGCCTTCCGAGTCGCCCCAGCCGGCATCCGACAACCTGTGCATAGTCGTTTTATAATCCTCAGCAGCTATAAGCTGATCAATATCGCTTTCACTTAAAAGTTTAAGCTCGTTTGCCCTCACACGCGCTACTGCATAAGCGTAATCTAATTCACGTTTCATAAGTACGCCCTCCTTTTGCAATAATGTAATGTTCAGGCAAAAATTATACTGTAAAGTTCATCTTTAATGTCATCACGAGCATCGTCAATGAGAGCATCAAAGGTGCAATTAATTTCAATATCTCCATAAACAAGAATAAAGCCCTGTGAGATATTTGACGGAGTCTTACTGACAGTAACCTTTGCACCGTCCGCAAGACCTTCATTTACTTTGCTTTCGAAATCTTTTGGAAGTCTACCAAGGTCATTCGAAGACAAAAGCATTTCGCCTTCTGCAGCCTGTGAATATTTTTTTACAAGAGCGTATACCGCTGCGAAATATTCGTCATCAGGCATATTTGCGAGTTTTCTTTCAGCTTCCTCGATTGTCTTGTTGATGATATCTACCTTTGTTGCGAGAATCATCTTTTTGTTTTCAAGTTCAGAACCGGATTCAGCAGTATCAACAATCACCTTTGCCTCTTTATTGGCATCTGCAATTACTGCTTCCTTTTCCTCATTTGCGAGTTCGAGAGCTGCTTCTTTTATTTTAGTTGCCTCGTTTTGAGCATTAAATATAATGCCGTCACATTTTGCTGCAGAGTCTTGTGCTATTTTTTCAATAATCTTGTTTAACCCTGTCATGACAACTCTCCTTAACAGTCAAAAATAATTAAGCTATAACTTAAGCTATCATTGCTCTGCTGATAAGAAGGATTGAGATGAGGAGTGCAAGAACGGCATATGTCTCAACCATTGCTGCGAAGATAACGCCCTTACCGCTCTGGTCAGGCTTCTTGATTACGATGCCGACACCGGCAGCTGCAACCTTGCCCTGATGAATTGCTGAGAAGTAACCAACAACTGCTATAGGAATAGCTGCGAAGAGAAGGCCAAGGCCCTGAGAAACTGTGAGTTCAGCTGAAATATTGTTCATGATAAGGAATGCTGCAAGGAATCCGTAAAGACCCTGTGTACCCGGGAGAATTTCAAGAACGAGAACCTTACCGAAAAGTGAAGGATCTTCTGTAACAGCACCTGCTGCTGCGTTACCTACAATGCCTACGCCCTTTGCAGAGCCCATACCTGAGAAAATTGCTGCTATTGCAGCGCCGAGTACTGCGAGTACTACACCTGTAAAATTAGCTATCATAATTAAGCTTCCTCCTTAAATTTAAATGATTTGGATTTAACGTTAAGCGGAGCAAATGTTTTTCCGCCACCTTCAAAGAATTTACCGAAAAATTCAACATATTGGAGCCTGTTCGTATGTACATATGCACCTATAATGTTGATACCGAAGTTTACAACATGACCGAAAATTGCTACGAGAATAAAGAGTATCGGATTTCCGAGAAGTGCAGCAAGCTGATTGATAACCGAAGCTATAACGCCTGTGCAAAGTCCGAGTGCAAGAAGTCTTGCATACGAAAGGATATCTCCGAGGTATCCCGATGCCGCGTTATAAAGGCCATAAAGGCCTCCGCCGACGCCGCCCAGGATCTTTCCGAATGATTTTTTATCCTTTATAGCTATGATAGCCGGTCCGAGAACAATGAGTGCTGCTCCGGCTGCAAGGCAACCGTAAAGCGGACCGGAAATGCTGTTTATAAAGTCATCAAGGAACTTCGTAGGTGGATTCTCCGCAAGAGCGGTTCCACCGATTTGAGTTTTTATAAGTGGTATGACACCTACAAGAATAAGTAATTGAGGAACATTTTCAACAATAGAGTCAAATTTGCTTCCATGCTTAAAGCCTTTGCAGATGTTTACACAAACACCGAGACCAAGATGAAGAATACCTACAAAAAATGCAAGTAATAAGAATCTTGTCGTGTGCTCAAGAGGGTTAAACCAATAAAGATGTTTTGCCTCTATAAAGCTCAATTTGTCACCGGCAGCAAAACCATTTGCAATGTAATGCGGAAGGTCACCAAACCAGCTGTTAAGCAAGGCTCCCCAAATGGTTGTACCTACACCGCAAAGCAAACCGTAGTTGACTGTCTTGGCTTTCTGTTTTTCAAGTTTAAACTTAAACTTCACAAACAAACAAGCTATAACCATAAGCAAACCATAGCCTGCATCGCCAAGCATAAGACCAAACAGTAAGAAATAAAATACAGTCATTACTGTGTTCGGGTCTACGTCTGCGTGCGACGGAGTCGAGTACATTTCCGTAATTGACTCCATTGTTCCGCCGAGTGCTCCGTTTTCAATAAAGACAGGGACTTCATCGCTGTCCATGTCCACGTCTGTAACGGAAATGGCAACATCAAAGAGATCCGTGAGTTTTTTTGTCATAATGTCAACATCTTCAGTCGGAATGTATCCTGTAAGAACGAATACATTGTCACTCATGGAAATCTTATCAAGGGCCTTGTACTTATCTGTGCGAAGTACAAAGTAATCTTCAAGGAAATCAATATCATCTCTGAATTCCGCATAAGTTTTAATCTTTTCCTCATTGTCGGCAATCTTCTTGTTACAAGCCTCAATGTCAGATTCCAAGCGTTTTATACGAACCGAGGGTTCGTGCTTAGTCGGGTCTGACGGAGTAACAAAGCCAATGCTTCTAAGTGCATTGTCAAACTCCTTTGCATTGTCTCTGTGGCAAAGTGCAACAACACATGTTTGATTGTCCGAAGAGGAAACAACTTCAACTTCGCATTCTATTTCCGGAACCTTTTCGGCAAGAGCCGTAAGAATCTGCTCTCTGTCCATAGGTACTCCAAAACTTCCTACAAAAGCAGCAGTAGTAGCAGTTCCGGTAAAAGATGAAGGAATGTCAAGTGTAGCCCAAGGTTTTACTTGGTCAATTGCAGTTTCAGCACGTACAATTTCAACTCTTGCTTCCTGTATCTCCTTATAAAGCGCATTTATGCTATAACACTTTGAAAGTATAGCATCCGACTCCTGAGACTTCTTATAAAACTCCGAAACAGTCATATCCCGTCTTGGAGCAAATGAAGAAATAAGTCCTCCCTTTGCGGGAACATAAGAGTTTAAAACTTCTTTAGCCTGCTCAACAATTCCGTGGAATTTTTCAAACTGTGAGACAGAAGCCGATGTTGAAAGCTTGTAGAAATAATTTTCCTCCTCATTGTAGTCAGTTATTTCTACACAACCGCACTGCTGAATGAGGTCAACAATAGCTTTTGAGTCGTTAAGCATCGCAAGAAGTTCTATGCGCTTCATTTCTTTAATTGCCATTCATTACACACCTCCTTATTTAATTTTCTCTCCCTTAACCGTCAGGGAATAATGTGTTTGATTACCGCTGCAACAGACTCATCCATTTTGTCCTCACTGTTCTTAATCAGTGTAGACTTTTTGGACTGTGCCTGTGCTTTAGCATCAGCGTAGATTTCGTCCGCCTTTTTCTGCGCTTTGTCAAGGATTTGTTCCTTTTCCTTTGCCGCAGCAACCTTACCGGCTTCAGCAGTAGCTTTAGCCTCTGCTTCCGCTGCCTTGATTATCTCGGCAGCTTTTGCTCTTGCAGCAGTTTCCTTTTCCGCCGCAACTTTTTCAGCATCAAGGACCTGATTGATCATTTCTGAAGCCATTTTCTCCAAATCACCCTTTCTATACCGTTCTATTAATGCAAGTAAAGTTTAAATATCAAATCAAAATTTAACACCGATATCATTATATAAATATGAGTATTACATATTTATATATAAAACTTAACCGCCAATAACTCATATATTATATCAATCGAATAGTTTAAATTCAACAAAAATAAAGGCTAAAACGCCAATATTCCTTGTTATCTTTTTCACATATTTTTTCTTTTTTTAACTTTTATCGAGATATTTAATTTTTGTAATTTTTTGTTCTTTTTATTATTGTAAACACAAAGTAATTATGATAGAATTTTGTAGAATATTGCATTTTAAAGGTTAGACTATGGGGGTAAAACAAATGACAACAGAAGTACCGGGTTTTGAAATTCCCGAAAGCTCCGAGTTCACCACAATACCTTACGGTAAATTTGGTATTATCGCTCTTCCGGGATGTGAAGAACTTGCGAAAAAGGTTGACAATTACATTGTCAAATGGAGAGATGAAAACGTTACACTAAAAAATTCTCCCCTCAATATTGAAGGATACGCAAAAGATTCATACCTTATAAACGTATCGTGCCCAAGATTCGGCTCCGGCGAGGGCAAAGCTGTTATAAATCAATCCGTAAGAGGCTATGACCTCTTCATCCTTGTAGATGTTTTCAATTACGGAGTTAAGTATAAGATGTATGGTCAGGAAGTTCCCATGAGTCCCGATGACCACTACGCAAACCTCAAGAGAGTTATAAACGCAATCGGAGGTAAGGCGCACAGGGTAACGGTTGTTATGCCGATGCTCTATGAAGGCAGGCAGCATAGAAGAGCCTCACGTGAATCACTCGATTGCGCTATGGCACTCCAGGAACTTGTGGATATGGGCGTTGACAGCATCCTTACATTTGATGCTCACGACCCGAGAGTCCAGAATTCCATTCCTATAAACGGTTTTGAGAATATTTCCCCCATCTATCAGATGATAAAGGCACTTATACGCACATCTCCGGACATTAAATTTGATCCTGAAAATATCATGGTCGTTTCGCCTGATGAGGGCGGTATGGGAAGAGCCATTCACTATGCGTCTGTTCTCGGCGTTGAACTCGGTATGTTCTATAAAAGACGTGACTATTCACGCATAGTTGACGGACGCAACCCGATTCTTGCGCATGAATTTCTCGGTATCAATGTTGAAGGAAAAGACGTTATCGTAGTTGACGACATGATTTCCTCAGGTGAATCAATGCTTGAAGTTGCCGCAAAGCTCAAAGGCCTCGGTGCAAGCCGCATATATGTATGTACTTGCTTCGGGCTCTTCTGCAACGGCCTTGACATTTTCGATGAAGCCTACAAAAACGGCGTTATAGAGAGAATTCTTACAACAAATCTCATTTACAGAACACCGGAGCTTCTCACACGCGAGTGGTATACGGAGGTTGACATGTCAAAATACATTGCTCTCCTTCTTGACACAATCAATCATGACATATCCATATCCAAACTTCTTGACCCGGCAACAAAGATAAAAAACATTCTTGCAAAGCATGAAGAAAACCTTTCAAAATCAAAAGGCGCGCAGATGGAACTCGGCATATAATGAGCCCCATCGCAAAAAATCGCCGATATCTTGCATAACATATATTCTGCAATTATCTGCACAAAAAAACGGAGTGTCGTATGACACTCCGTTTTTTTGTAATAAATATTCAGGAGATTTATACTAATGCCGCACCGAGATTTTTGCATGCTGTTACCGCATCATCATCAGGTGCTTCATTACATATAACAGGTTCACACACAAGAACAGCTCCGCTGCCCTTACAATTTTCAGACCATGTGCGCATCCATTCGCCATCACCCCAGCCGTATGAACCGAAGAGGGCAATTTTTTTGCCGCCAAGCTGCGCTTTGCACGAATCAAACATAGGTTCAAACTCGGTATCCTCCAGTTCCTCTGCTCCCATTGAAGGACAGCCGAATGCTATTGCATCGAAGTCGTTCATCTTATCAGATGAAAAGTCAGTTGCCGTGAACAAAGAGACATCTGCGCCGGCTCCCTTTGCCCCGTCGGAAACAGCATTGGCCATTGCTTCTGTGTTTCCTGTCCCGCTCCAATATACTACTGCTATTTTACTCATTAAAATCCTCTTTCTATTTTTTTAATTTTTATTTATGAAGACCAACAATAAGTCTTTCAAACGATCCGTGACGTATGTAAGCCTGCTTGTACACAGCCGAGCATTTTTTGAATTGCTTAAACCGCCGCTTTGCTTCTTCCTCATCGCCATAGACTTTCCATGTACCTACACATTTTGAACACATGGCATTATTCTTTATAAAACCGTCAACATCTTCAGACGGGTATCCGAGAAACAATCCGATTTCATGCGGAAATTCATCACATGTCTTAAGACGTTTCGCAAGTTTTGCGACGCATTCATTGACATTGCCTGTACAGTAGGAACAACTTGAAAGAATTTCACAGGCTTTTTCGTCCTTAAGGTCCTCTTCAAGTCGTTTTGGCCGATACATATATATGAGTGCGTGGCCGTTTTCAGCTTTAAGCGGAAGAAGACGTATGCCTTTTGATGAATATTGCATATTAAAATTTCTTACACTCTCGTTCAGTTCATTCTTATCATCATAGTTGTATGAGAAAAGATTTCCAGTCTTTAGACCGGCCATAGTAGGAGAACACTGATCTATAAGCAATTCGTCAGGCAAATCAACACCTCCGCTTCAAAACTGTTTGTCGCTGTTTTACAAGTTAGCAAGTGCTAACTTGTGGCTTTAAAAATTGAGTTAGCCTTCGCTAACCACAAATAAATATTATCATACAAATGCAATCAAATCAATAGGAATTTAAAAAAATCATTTAAAACGGACAGCCCGGCTGACATTCAGGCTGTCCGTATAAAGCAAGTTTTTATTTTATCATTTCATTGAATTTATCCTCGTCAATGATTTCAATTCCGAGAGTTTGTGCTTTAGTGAGCTTACTTCCCGCATCCTCACCGGCAAGTACGTAGGCCGTCTTTTTGGAAACAGAGCCCGAGACTTTTCCTCCGTATTTCTCAACAAGTGCTCCCGCTTCGGCGCGTGTATACGTAGGAAGTGTTCCCGTGAGCACAAAGGTCTTTCCGGCAAATCTGTCATCTGCTTTTTCTTTTGTACTTCGCATATTTACTCCATACTCACGCAGTCTGTCAATAAGATCAATCGTTTCGGGTTTAGTGAAAAATTCGACAACGCTTTCCGCCATAATCTGACCGAATCCCTCTATCTCCAAAACGTCGATAACTGACGCACTCATCAAGTTATCAATTGTCCCGAAATGCTCCGCAAGCAATTTAGCGGCCTTTTCTCCGATATGGCGTATTCCAAATGCGGAAATAAGTTTTGAAAGATCGTTTTTCTTTGATTCATCAATCGCATTTATGAGATTATCAGCGGATTTTGTACCCATGCGTGCAAGTCCGGCAATGTCTATCGCACGCAGAGCGTAAATATCAGCCGGATTGCTTATGAGCCCCTCGTCAATAAGGAGTTCAACTACAGAATCCCCCATTCCGTCAATATCCATTGCGGACTTCGAACAGAAATGGATAAGAACACGTGTAAGCTGCGCCGGACATTCAGGGTTTGTGCAACGTATTGCAGACTCGCCCTGTTCCCTGTAAACCTCAGCTCCGCATGACGGACAAACGGTAGGAATAAAGTATGGCGATGCACCGATTGAGTGCTGCACAACCGCAACCACCTCCGGGATTATGTCTCCGGCTTTACGGATCGTGACAGTATCTCCGACGCAGATTCCCTTTTCCGTGATAAAGTCCTGATTGTGAAGCGTTGCTCTGCTTATAACAGACCCGGCAACAAGCACAGGCTCAAAGTTTGCAATAGGTGTAAGCACACCGGTACGCCCCACATTGACTTCAATATCCACAATCTTTGTCTGTTTTTCCTCGGGCGGATACTTGTAAGCCACAGCCCATTTCGGGAATTTTGAGGTACTTCCAAGCTCATCGCGGGCATTGAAATTGTTTACCTTTATAACAGCGCCGTCAATATCAAACGGCAATGTATACCGTATCTCACCGATGCGTTTTATTTCATTTTTTGCATCTTCAAAATTTTTGCACGGTGTATAAAACGGCACCGTGTTGAAGCCCAGACGTTTAAGATAATCAAGTGAAGCCTTATGTGATGACGCATCAAAGTCACCGTCTATTTGCTGTACATTGAAAATGAAAATATCAAGATTGCGTTCTGCAGTTATACGCGGATCTTTTTGTCTTAAAGAACCCGCTGCTGCGTTTCTCGGATTTTTAAACGGTTTTTCACCGTTGAGTTCCTGCTTTTCTACAAGCTTTAAAAATACCTCGCGCGGCATATATACCTCGCCGCGAACTTCTATAAAAGATACAGATTCCGAAAGCTTCATAGGTATGGATTTTATAGTTCTGAGATTTTCTGTAATATCCTCTCCGACATCTCCGTCCCCTCTGGTCGATCCGCGATGAAACTCACCGTTTATATACTCAAGTGACACAGAGAGTCCGTCAATTTTAGGCTCTACTACAAACAAAGTGTTTCTCTCTTCTTCGTCTGATTCGTTTTTTGAGTTTTCTTTTGCAATCTCGGTAACTCTTTCTGCGAAATCATCAAGTTCACCAAAGGAAAAAGCATCCTGAAGGCTCTCCATTCTCACCGTATGAGTTACCGGAGAAAAAAGGCTGGTAGCCGCTTTCCCGCCGACTTTCTTTGTCGGTGAATCCGAACTTGCAAGCTTTGGAAAACGTTTTTCAAGAGCTTTGAGTTCATTCATAAGTGCATCGTACTCAAAGTCCTCTATTTCGGGATCATCGTCATTGTAATACCTGTTGCTGTGGTAGAGAATAGTCTTATAGAGATAAGCCATTCTCTCTGCGGCTTTGTTTTCATCCATAACAGTATCTTCCTTTCGGAAAAGAAAATAAAGCGTCGAAAAATGTCAAATTCCAAAACGCCCGTGCATAAAATAGTTTACCACATTTTAGACGGTAAAACCACATTGACTTTTCGTGGATGTACTATTAAAATTGAAGTGTAAATAAAAGATTGATACGAGGTACAGTTACAGATGGCAGATAAAGAATTTGAGTACAATCCGGACATCATCACGGTAACGGATGACGACGGAACGGAACATATCTTTGAGGAACTTGACAGAATTGAGTCAGATGATGACAAACGCTATGTTGCCCTTCTTCCGGTTTATGATGACGCTGAGGAAATCCTCGAAGGTGACGGTGAAGTAATAATCCTTGAGGTTGTTGAAGATGAAAACGGAGAGACGTTTTTACAGCAGATTGCCGACGAAGAGGAATTCGATGAAATCGGTGAGATAATGATGAAACGTATCAATGAAAAATTCGGTTTTGACGACTAATTAAGTTTAAAGCCTGCCGGGTTCGATTCTTTTCGGCTGATATTAACCCAACACCTTTTTAAACGGGAGCTTGATTCGAAAACGGAGTGCAGACCTCCCGACACAGAGTTTACTTTTGTCGGAAGCTGGGAGCATGGTAGTCAACGATTGGCACCCACCTGCTTATTATGCAGGTTATTATTCTCCGAGATCCCGGCTCGGCGGGTGAAATAACAACAAAACATACAAAAACTGCGGCACAACCTGTTAACTTTGGTTGTGCCGTTTCATTTTATTATATATACATTTTAAAAAATTGAATTACTGCTTAAAAAGTGAATCACCGTGGCAGTCTGTTGCGACAACTACAGGAAAGTCACGTAAGACAAGTCGTTTTACGGATTCGCAGCCAAGATCATCAAAGCCTATTACTTCACATGAGTCTATGCACTGCGCTGCGAGAGCACCCGCACCACCTATGGCACAAAAGTAAACCGCTCCGTTGCGAACAATAGCGTCATTTACTTCCTTACTCCTTACGCCCTTCCCTACCATTGCGGCAAGACCCAGATCAAGAAGTCTCGGTGTAAAGGGATCCATACGTCCCGAAGTTGTAGGGCCGCAGCTTCCTATGGGAAGCCCGTTTGGAGTCGGTGTAGGTCCGCAATAATAAACACATGCACCGTCTATCTCATACGGAAGTTTTTGGCCGTTGTCAAGCAGTGAAAAAATCCTTTTATGCGCGGCATCTCGTGACGTGTAAACAACACCTGAAAGCAGTACCCTGTCTCCGGCATGGAGTTTTTTCGCCTCTGTCTTTAAGTCCTCTGTTTTTATTGAATACTCTGCCATAGATATATCACAAACTCAATCACTTAATTTTTATTTTCACCGTTGTAGGCTTTTTCACAGTAATAACAGTCTTTTTTGCCGTTTCAGCCGCCTCATTTAAGATAGGCTCCTTTGCAGGAACAGCATCAACCGGTTTCTGTTCATCAGCCTGCGGATTTTCATACTCATCTACCATTTTTTTGACGTCGCCTATAGGTGATGAAGATGAAGTTCTTTTTGCGGCTTCTTCAAGTCCTTTTGTAAAGACATCAATCTTAGTTCTGAGCATGGAGTTTTCTTTAAGTAAAGCATTTTGTTTTGAATTCAATTCCTGAATTTCACGTTTTAAGGACTCATTTTCGAGTTGAATCTGTTCAATAAAATCCATAACAGCCTTTTTATCAAAACCCATCATTTTTGTTTTGAGCCTGATATCTTTTTCAAGTTTATCCATAAGGGATTCTCCTTTTAAGGGATGTTAATTTATTGATCTATTTTATCATTACACCATGAAAGAATATCATTCATGGTTTTCTCCTTCTCAACCTCATTGAGAATTTCATGTCTTGCACCGCCGTAGAAAATATGATCAACATTGTGTCCCGTTTTCTCGAGAGCGCCAACTACTTTGTTTATACCCTTCAAATACTCTCCGCAAGGATCCATTGAGCCTGAAATAACAAGAATCGGCAGTGACTTTTTCATCAATTCCGGACACTCAGAGCCGTTAACCCATTTGAGAAGTGAGAGCATATCTCTGTAGCCTCTGTTTGAAAAGTAGAATCCGCAAAGCGGGTCGGCGATGTATTTATCAACAACTTCCTTGTTTCTTGTAAGCCAATCATACTTTGTTCTCTTTTCAGTCTTGTTATTGTATGCGCCGAATGCGAGCTTATCAATAAGTTTTCCGTCTGCAACCGTCCCGGACAATTTACTCATTATGTCGCAAAGCGCAATAGCAATATCACATGCGGGATTCGGGCCTACGGTTCCGCAAAAGATTGAGCCTGTGAGAGAAGCGCCATAGTATGCCGTAAACTTTCTTGCAACAAGAGATCCCATGGAATGACCGAAAAAGAAATACGGTACACATGGATTCTCACCCTGTGCAATTGTCATAAGTTTTCTGCAATCCTCAACAAATACCTCGCAGCCCGTATTTTCCATGCCGAAATATCCGAGTGGGTAGATATGGTTGACAGACTTTCCGTGACCCAAATGATCATTGCCATAAACGGCAAATCCGTTTTCAGCCATGAAATTTGCGAATTCCGTGTAGCGTTCAATATGTTCTGCCATGCCGTGTGCTATTTGAATGACACCGCGAATTTCTCCCGATGACGGCTTAAAAGAAACCGCATGTATCTCACAGTCACCTGTTGTTGATGTAAATGTAAAATCTTTTCTTTTTACTGACATTTGTAATTATCTCCTTCTAAAAGAAATGCAGTTGCGGGTATAACCGCAACATTTAAAATATCACTGAAATCTTACCCATACATTTTATAGTTTTGTTCACTCAATGTCAACTTAATAAGGGTATATTATCAGTTGATTTTGCAGTAATAATAATATATAATTCAACGTGCAAAATTAACTGAAGGGAGAACTAAAAATGCTTCTTGTTATTGATGCGGGAAACACAAATATCACAATCGGCATATATGAAAACAACAGTCTTTTATTTGTGTCCCGACTGGCAACTGACAGAACTCTTACAGAGGATCAGTTTGCAATAAACATAAACAGTATTTTCAGTTTAAACAATCTAAAAGCCGCAAGCTTTGTCGGAGCTGTTATAAGCTCTGTTGTACCGGAAATTACATTGTCCATTGAAAACGGTGTAAAAAAGGTTACCGGGAAAAGGCCCATAGTTTTGGGACCCGGAGTGAAAACCGGACTCAACATAAGACTTGACAATCCTGCCGAACTCGGTGCGGACCTCGCTGCAACCGCTGTCGGAGCACTGTCAAAATATCCTTTACCCTGCCTTATACTTGACCTTGGTACAGCAACAAAAATTACCGTTCTTGATGAGACAGGTGCTTTTCTCGGAGGTGCCATCGCACCGGGTATCAAGATTTCACTCAATGCACTCGCCATGGGAGCTTCGCAGTTATCCCAGATAAGCCTCAAGGCACCAAAAAAAGCAATCGGAGCAAATACGACAGAATGCATGCGCTCAGGTATTGTGTTCGGCACAGCGGCAATGCTGGACGGTGTGTGCAGCAGGATGGAAAAAGAGTTGAAGACACCCGTGAAAACAATAGTCGCAACGGGCGGACTGTGCAGTGTGGTTGAGTATTGTGATCACGAGATAGTTGTCGATGACAACCTCCTTCTTGAAGGACTTAAGGTCATATACGAAAAAAACAAAAACAAATAACAACAGTCACCGATAAATTGACATTGTATCCGACATTTTCAGGGCGGAACAATAGTTAGGAGATTAAAATGGCTAGGCAAAAAGTAAATACTGAAATCGTTCACATGGCGGAAATTGCAGTTCTTACCGCAATAATAATCCTTATGGCGTTTACACCTATAGGGTACATCAAGACCGCAGGACTTGAAATTACGCTCATCACCATTCCCGTTATTGTGGGTGCTATTGTATTGGGACCCTCCGTCGGGGCATTTCTCGGTGCGGTATTCGGAATTACAAGTTTTCTCCAGTCGGTGCTTGCACTAAGCCCATTCGGAGTAATGCTCTTGGAAATCAATCCGTTTTTCTGCTTTATTGTATGTGTTCCGACAAGAATACTTATGGGATTTTGTACCGGGCTTATTTTCAAGGCATTTCGGACAAAAAATGCGGTTGCATATTCCGTATCCGGCCTTTGCGGAGCTCTTCTCAACACACTGTTTTTCATGAGTACGCTTATTGCTCTTTACCGGGGGACAGACTATATACAAGGAATTGCCGACGCCATAGGTGCAACAAATATTTTCCTCTTCGTAATACTGTTTGTAGGGATTAACGGGCTTGTTGAAGCTCTTTGTTGCTTTGTTGTCGCAGCAGGAATTGCAAAAGCCGTAAATAAATTCATAGAAAAGGTATAAATGACATGAACAAGCTCAGAGAGATATTTAGTAAATACAAAGAAATCATCATGTATCTGATATTCGGTGTATGCTCTACTGTTGTAAGCTGGGGTTCCTACGCCCTCTTTGTGAAACTTGCCGGGCTCTCTTTGGAACTCGGCAATATTCTCTCGTGGGTTTGTGCCGTACTTTTCGCCTTTATCACAAACAAGCTTTGGGTATTTGAATCAAAATCATGGGAGCCAAAAAAAGCTGTTCCGGAATTTTTTACTTTTATAGGAAGCCGCCTGATAACGGGCATAATCGAGATGGTCGGTGTTCCCCTTTTGGTAAGACTCGGGCTATCACAAACGATTTTCGGCGTAGAGGGAATGCTTTCAAAAATCCTCGTATCCGTGATCGTTGTCATTCTTAACTATGTATTCAGTAAATTGATTATTTTCAAAAACAAAAACAGCGTTGAAAAATGATTTTCAACGCTGTTTTTTTACATTTGGTCTGTCAGATTAAAATTTGTCAGTTCAGTTTGTTTCCGCAATTCGGGCAGAAGTTTGCACCGCCGCTGAGTTTTGTGCCGCAATTCGGGCAGAATCCGCCCTGTGCCTGCTCAGGCTTCTTTGCGCCGCAGCTTGTGCAGAAGTTTCCGCTGTTTTGTGCGCCGCAAGAGCATGTCCATGCACCTGCTGTCGGTGTAGCTGCTGCAGGAGCGGATGCCTGAGCCTGTGCGGCAACCGGATTCTGATTCGTCATCTGTCCGAGTCCCGCATTACCTATAGCTCCCATGCCAAGGCCGATACCCATCATTCCGGATGCGCCACCCGTCTCACCGGCAGCTTTAACACCCTCTGCCATTGTTTTCTGAACATCATAGTTGGCAGCATTTGTGTTAGCACCCATGTTGAATGCCTTTTGCATCTCCTGAATCTGAGCCTTATCCTCATCAGTTGCAACAAATGCACCGTTTATTGTAAATGTTACTACTTCAAATCCGCGAAGTCCTGCCCACTCTTCACTAAGGTTCTTGTTTATAAGAGCGGCAACCTCTTCTGCATGAGCACCGATGCTTGTGTAAGGAACAGGCTCACTTGCACCGAGAGTTGAGATAGCGGCACCTATCTTGTCGAGGATGCCCGACTTAAGGTTTGAAATGATACCGTCATCATTGAGTGACACGAGGACATCGTCATCTGTTCCGACATACTGAGCACCGATATTCTCAAAGAACTTCATAGGATCTCCGACTTTAATGGTAAGCTGTCCGTTACCCTTGATGGAGATGTCAAGTTCAATATTTCCGCCTGCCATCTTGCTTGTGTGGTGGAAGGCAATGTCTCCGCAACCCCACTTTATCGGTGTTGCGAGAAGCTCACACATGTTTATGAAATAAACTCTCTGTGAATTAAAGCGTTGACCGCCTGCCTGCCATTGAGCGATGATATCTTTTCCGTATGCTTTGAGAGCATCACCGAATTTTTCGTTTTCACCCGGGATAAATGAAGGCGCCGTTGACTCTTCATAGGTATAGCGTCCCGGCTCAGCACAAAATTCAACTACTTTTCCGTTCTCAACGAGAATCATACATTGACCCTCTTGAACGTCTATTCCCGAACCTGCGGAAATAAGGTTGTCATCTGCTTTTTTGTTTTTTCCGCCGTCTACAAGAATTTTCTCAGCGCGTTTCATAAGAACGCCGTTTGACATATCTCCGCTTTGGAAATACTCCTTCCACATTGCGGATTCGGTTGCACCGGAAACAGCCTGAATACCGCCGCCGAGAACCTCACTTACAGTTGTTGCCGCGAGTTTTAAAAGTCCCATTTATAAAACACTCCTTTTAATTTTCTGTTATTGATGAAATATACCAGGTATAAATAGTATCCATTACAATTTTTGCTCCGCAGTACTGACACTCTCCCGTGTTGTCGGAAGAAATCTCAGCATTGCAGTTCGGGCATATGTAAGAAACCGCATTTTCCCCGTTTTCTCTGAAACGCAGTGAGTATGAAACCTTATAACGTGTTTCAACCCGCTCGCCGTCGAGATCATATCCGCAGGAAATTTGATAATTAATTGTAGCATATTCTTCCTGTTTTTCATAGCCCGCTATGGTTATTTTGTTGTACACAATATTCCTCACTGTGTGGGATTTGGAATCACCCAAAGTTTTCGGGCGGATTTCTTTTCCGACATTTATACCGTCAAACTCAGTCTTGCCTTCAAATCTTATGGCAAGATACTGCTTTATGAAATCCTTTATGGCAATCTCGGCATCATTTTTACTGAAATTGCCGAAATCTTTCATGATTTTCTTGAGGTAAACATCCGTTGCACCCGAAACGGATTTGGGATCCGGAGTTTTCGCACCCTCGGAAATGGCATTTACCACTGTTGAAAGCTGACCTGGCGTAAGTCCTGTCGCACCGACTGTGATATCCACAACTTCACTGTGGAGTCTGTTTATAAGTTTTTTCTTAAAGGCATTGTAAAGTCCCATCAGAAGCTGTGTCCTCCTCCGCCGTGGGAGCCGCCTCCGCCGGATGAATGACTCGATCCGCCTCCGCTCGATGAATCAGACTTGTAATAATCATGAAGCACTTCATGTCGAACGCCCATAAAGTGTTCCTGCCTTGAAAGAATCTTGAAACGCTCGTCCATATATGTTGCAGCCGACGGAGCCTTGTTGTTCTTGTTATGAATTATAAGAAGAACAAGAACAACCACAACTGTTACGACAACCGAAACAATGAGCGATAAAACGGTCGGCGCAAACTTGTTCGGAGCGGAGTTTATCACGCCGTAGTCGTCGCCGTAATCATACGCCTCATATGTAACACCGCTGTTATCGTTTGAATATGCGTAGAGCGTCTTATCGAGTGTATTTACAAAGAACCCATAATAGTCAGCATCTGTTGCATAAGAGAAGGTATCGTCGAGAATACTGTCTATCTCGTCATCATCAACATTACTGATTGCAGATCCTACGGTATTTATATATACCTGTCTGTTATCCATGTCTACCGCGAAAAGTATTCCGGATGTCTGCATGCCGATAAAGTAGTCGTAGAAGTCATCGGTAAATACCATTGTGGATTTGCCGAATGCGTCACTGTATGTGAGAAAATTCAATGCAATACCGTACTTTGAACCTTGTTCACGTGCAAATTTTGAAAGATTTTGTTCCTCTTCATCTGTAAGTAAATCCGCAAAATCATATACATTGTCATGCTGCACCGTACTCATGTCGAGATTCGGAACCATATAGTCATATGAGTAGCCGTTTTGCGCTGTATAACTCTCCGTAGTTTCCGTCTCATCTTGGGTATACGAATCCGAGCCGTACGAGCTGTATGGATTTTCAAACTCACCTTCGGCAAAAGCAAAAATGCAGGTCAATGTAAGTACCATGACAACCGTAATGAGGATAGAAATCAATTTTTTCATTTTCATATTTATTCCCCCCTTACATTGTCAAAAGCCGTATAACAAGAGCTATAAGCTGTGTGCCTGCAAAGCTTCCGGCAATTGATGCCGCAATTTTAGCCTTACTGATCGGAAGTTTTCCGGCAACCTTTCCGGTCTCTCCGTTTACGGCAAACTGATAATTCTTTTTGTTGTACTCTACATTGAAAAGCCAAACGGGAAGCATTGCGTACTTTGATACTTCATTATCGTAACTTGAGTTGTATGCCGTTACAAGTTTTGTTTGATAAAATCCCGCATTTGATAAAGACTCAGCCTCCATGGCAGTTTTTGAACGTGTGTGTGCTTCGTGTACGGTTTCATTTGCGGATTCATCGTACTCCTCGGCATAAAATCCTGCCATAAAAGCCGGATTAAAATCTGTAAGTTTCAAATAGTCAAAAGGCTCTATGGCTGCCATAAGATCATTGTCAAGGTTTTTAAGACCGTCTGTCGGAATGCTTGAAAATTTTCCTTCGACATTCATGTCCACCTTGTACATATGATGCTCAATAACCTTGTCGTCGCCTCTTTTATGACTGGTTGTATTTTCTCCGTCGATGACAACAGATGCATTTTCCGTATAGGAATGAAGCCAAAACGGGACATATACACCTTTCATCTTTTTAATTTCGTTTGAAGATCTGAATTTTTTCGGTGAAAGTAAACCCTTTGCCGCATATCCCTTGTATATGCTCTTTGCCTTTTCCTCATCAATCGCAAACGGGATAACGGAATCCGGTTTGAAATTTCCGACCATTTTGTCGGTGAGAGAAATAGCTCTTCCGCAAAATGCGCATGTTGTAGCAACCGTACTGCGTGACGTTATGACCTCTGCACCGCAGTTTTTACAAGCATAAACCACAAGATCAGATACATCCACCTTCTCGGACTCGTCCGTTACCTTGTCCTGTTCGTTTGCCTCTCTTATCTGCTTTTCTCCGCCATCTGTGTTATCTGCGGCAGGCTTTTGTTTTTCACCGCGAATTTCAGCGGATTTTGCCATAAGTGCATCAAGTTCTTCCGGCTGATACTCATGCTCGCAGTAATCACATTTTAGGGCATTCGCCTGAGCGTCCCAATAAAGTTCCGCCGAGCAATTCGGGCAATTGTATTTCTTCATGTGCAAACGGCACCTCCCCATTGTATACATTGTATATAAATTACCGATGCATAAAGTATACCATATCATAACACCATTTCAAACACTGAATAAAAAAAGGGTTGCATTTTGTAATCTTATCTGTTATTATCTACAGGTAACAAAATGGTAACAAAAGTGTTACAAAGACTAAAAAGTAATTACAAAAACATACGGGAGTGTGTTAATGAATATTAAAATAAAGATTCAAATTGCGGCGGTTACATCGCTTATAATCATGGTTTTCACTATGTTCCCCGCCTCAATGTTTATAACAAAAAATGAAGTGACACTGAAAAGCGGAAAAGGTTCTCTCGACGCCGTAAACTCAATAGAAGTTGTTACGCTTGAGATGAACTCACCGAATCAGCAGGTAAAATACGGTACGGCGGCTGAAAAAATTCTCAACAATGCGGCGCTTGAACCCGTTATAACAAGGGACTCATATGTTGACAACAGAGTAGATGAAATTTTAAGTGAGATAACCGACTGCACCATGTCAAACTATGAAAAAGTGCGTGCAATTCATGAGTATCTCATTGAAAATTTTTACTATGAAAGTTCGTTTATAAGCGCCTCCGCAACCTACAAAAGTTCTTATGACGCAAAGATGGTAGGACGTGCAAAGGGAATACTTAAAACCGGTCACGGCACGTGCACCGAGTACGCTGCCCTCTTCATGGTCATGACAAGAAGAATAGGTCTTCCGGTGTACTGCATACAGGGAACGCTGAGCGGCGGCGATCACACATGGAACGTTCTTCGCGTAGACGGTCAGGATTACATCTTTGACTCGGAAGTTGATTATATGATAGGCAAAGGAAAGCTCATATACAGACATTTCTGTACAACAAACACATCCGGATACTACGCATTCAATCAGGAGGGCAATATAAACTCTTTTAAAAACTTTTCTTAAGTTTTGATTGATTGTATAGCACGAGTATAAAAAATATTCAGGTTTATTAAAAGGCTTATTCACAGGATAAGTCTTTTTTCTTTTGTTTTTGTATGTTATAATTTCGACAATCGGGGAAAATTATTTATTATGAAGGTGGTACACGTGATTAACGAAAAAGTTGACCTCAAAAGAGTTTCGGACAAGCTTTCGGGAGCTATCAAAATAAAAACTATCTCCCATGAAGATGAAAGCCTCACGGACTGGAAAGAATTTGACAGGTTTCATGATTATCTACGCAAATCTTTCCCTCTGCTTCATAAGAATCTCACACTTGAAACAGTCGGAAAAGCAGGACTTCTCTACTTTTGGGAAGGCACGGACAAAACACTTGATCCTATTGCGTTTCTCGCTCATCAAGATGTGGTTCCCGTTGCACAGGGTACAGACAAGGACTGGGAACATCCTGCATTTGAGGGATACAATGACGGTAAGTTCATTTGGGGACGCGGCGCTCTTGACATGAAGAATCATCTCATTTCCGTAATGGAGAGTATTGAGCTCCTGCTTGAAGAGGGCTACAGACCTAAAAGAAGCGTATACCTCTGCTTTGGTTACAACGAGGAGATTGTTGCCGGCAAGGACAATTCCGCAAAAATGCTCGCAAAGGTACTTAAAGGCAAGGGCGTGCACCTTGACAGCCTCGTAGACGAAGGCGGTGCCATGATTCCAGTAAAGGTTCCGGGTGCAATCGACACTGTCCTTTCCGGTATAGGAATCGGCGAAAAGGGTTATGCCGACTTCAAAGTCACCGTAAATTCAAAAGGCGGCCACTCCTCTGCTCCTCCGAAGCATACAGGAATAGGTGTCCTTTCAAAGAAAATAAGGAATCTTGAAAATCATCAATTTCCGGCAGAAATGCCAGATTACTTTTTAAAGCTTATACAGGCTCTTGGCGATAAATCCGCATTTTGGTTGAAGCCGATACTCAAAAACGCGGACAAATACAAAGAACTTATTACATTTTTTATGGCGAAAAACTACGCCGGCGCATCATTTGTACGCTCATGTCAGGCGGTTACCATGGCAAGCGGTTCTCCGACGGCCAATGTACTTCCCCAAAAGGCATCATGCGTTATAAACTTTAGGATGTGTCAGGGTCTTACAATTGATGACTGCCGCCGTCATATTGAAAAGTATATGGGTGGAAAGAATGTCACAGTGGAACTTCTCAAAGGCAAGGAGGCAAGTAAGATTTCACCTACAGACACAAGAGCATTTGAGACACTGTCAAAACTTATTGTCGAGAACAACAAAAAAAGCGCTGTTACTCCCTTTATGATTGTCGGCGGAACAGATGCCTATAACTATGAGTGTGTATGCGAAAACATCTACAGATTTGCACCGTTTGAGGTTTGCGCAAATCTCATGCTTACAACTCATTCAACAAATGAACGCATACCTGTTGAGCAACTCGGAAAGGGTGTTGCATTCTTCAAGCGCTACATCCGAGAAATGACAGCCGGCTAATCAGTAGCAAACATCAGGCAGTTACAAAAAAACAAGGAAAATGGTGGATACATTGAAAAAACTACTCAGAACAAAAAACAAAAGAGTGTTTTTTATTTATACGTTTATGATTCTCGGAGGCCTCGCAGTAATAGTCCTCTCAATAGTCAAAGGAAGCGGTATTGTTGAGGTTATCTCCGAGCTGGTAGCTATTCTCGGCGTTGAATTGCTCGTTGTTGAACTTTATCAGGCGAGAAAGATCTCACAGGCTGAGTTTATCGAAACACTGAATCAAAACTTTATCTCAAATGAGGACTATAAAAAGGCATATACCATGTTTGAACAATACGATTTTGAAAATTGCCCTGACCTGGACATTGAAAACGTAGACATTTCAAACTACCTTACCTTTTTTGAAACGTTCCAACTACTGATAGACAGAAGAACGCTGAGTATCGACATGCTCAACGACCTGTTCGGATACCGCTTTTTCCTTGCAGTACATAATCCGTATGTTCAAAAGGTAAAAATTATTAAAAGTCCGCAAAACTTTAAGAACCTTTTCGTTCTTGAGAGAAACTGGATGGCATACAGAAAAGCTCACGGATACGACATCTTCCATGAGGAGTACTCGTTTAAGAACCGGCTTGACAGTGATACCTATAACAAAATGCTGAACGAATAAACAAAGAGGTATACTTATGAAAATTCCCGTTGAAAAATTTAATTTCAGAAGGTGCACCGTTGACGACCTTGACAGTGTATGTGAGCTTCAGGAAAAGGCATTCGGTGTAATTACAAATCCCGAAATCCTTCGCAGAAATTCAAAGGAAGCTCTCGCCTCCTGTCTTATGGAACCGCACTATACGCTCGGTGCATTTTATGGCGGTGAGCTTGCGGCTTTCATGGTTTTGTTTATAGGCGGCGACACCGAGGAAAATCTCGGACTTGATCTCGGTCTTTCAGGTGAAGAGCTTCTTCTCACTGCCAATATGAAGCTTGTAATCGTATCCCCTGACTTTCGCGGCAACGGTCTTCAACATATTCTTACAAAAAAGCTTGAAGTAATTGCAAAAGAAGAGGGATTTCACACTCTATGCGCCACGATCTCACCGGAAAATATATACAGTATAAAAAACTTCGAGGCGTGTGGCTTTACCTATCACAGCAAGAAAACCAAGTACGGCGGACTTGAAAGAAATATTTACTGTAAAAGCATATAAAAACTAAAATTTAAAGGGACAAGTGGTTGTTGTTTCACCACTTGTCCCTTTTGTTTTATTCTCATCTGATAATCATTTTGAAAGAAGAGCTTTTATTCTTTTCATTGCTTCAACGGTATTCTCATAGCTTCCAAAAGACGTAAAGCGGAACCACCCTTTTCCGCATTCACCAAAGCCCTCACCGGGAGTTCCGACAACCTGAACCTTTGCAAGAAGCAGATCAAAGAATTCCCAAGATGAAAGACCGTTTGGACATTTAACCCATATATACGGCGAATTCTTTCCGCCGGTGTATGGTATACCGAGTTCATCAAATGTACCGGAAATAACCTTTGCGTTGTTTTGATAGTAGCTTATATTCCGTTTAATTTGGTTTATACCATCTTCTGTAAATACAGCGGCAATAGCGCACTGTACAGGATACGAAACACCGTTGTACTTTGTGCTGAGCCTCCTGTACCAGAGCTTGTATATGTTGTGTCCGTCACGCTCAAGCTCGTGAGGAATAACCGTATAACCTCCACGGGTACCGGTGAAGCCTGCTGTCTTTGAAAGAGAGCAAAGCTCTATGGCACATGTGCGAGCACCCGGAATTGCGAAAATGCTCCTTGGACTGTCATCGGTTATAAACGCCTCATACGCACAGTCATAGATGATTACGGCATCATTTTCATTTGCATAATCAACCCATTCTTTCAGTTGATTATATGAGTATGCCGAACCGGTAGGATTGTTCGGCGAGCAGAGATAGATGATGTCGGCGTGGACATCATGGTCCGGCATGGCGCAAAATCCGTTATCCTCGGTGGCAGCGGCATATATGATTTTTCTGCCGGCCATGATATTGGAGTCAACGTATACCGGGTATACGGGGTCGGTAACCAGGACGGTGTTATTCGTCGCGAATATGTCTCCAATGTTGGCGCAGTCGGATTTTGCTCCGTCGTTGACCAGTATTTCATCTGCGCCAACGTCCACGCCGAAGGATTTATAATATGCGCTTATTGCCTCTCTTACAAAAGCATACCCCTCATAATCAGGGTACCCTTTGAAGGTTTCCTTGTGTCCGAGTTCATCCGCACCTTTTTTGAGGGCTTCCACTACTACCGGTGCAAGAGGAAGTGTTACGTCACCTATACCCATGCGAATAACCGGTTTATCCGGATTCTTTGCAATAAAGTCATTTGTCCTCTTTGCGACTTCCGCAAAAAGATAATTCGGAACAAGATTATCGAAATTTGAATTGATTTTCATTTGGTAATACCTCGCTGTAAAAAAGAATCAAAGACATTCGCCTTTAAACACAAATCTTGCCGGTCCGGTCATAAAAACAGTACCGTCGGCCGCATAGCGTATTTTAAGGTCGCCACCGCGGAGTTTCACGGTGATATCTCTGTCGCGTTCACAAAGTCCGTTAAGAGTTGCGGCAACAACAGTGGCGCATGCCCCCGTACCGCAGGCGAGCGTCTCTCCGCTTCCTCGCTCCCATACACGCATCTCAAACTCTGTGTCACTGATTTTTCTGACAAATTCAGTGTTAGTACGTTCCGGGAACATCTCATGGTTCTCAAAATACGGGCCTATCTTTTCAAGTTCAAGCTCCATAGGACTCTCATCCATAAAGACAACACAATGAGGATTTCCCATTGAAACCGCCGTTATCTCATACGCCTTGTTGTTTACGGAAATAAGTCTCTTTACGACCGTGTCGCCAAAGAAGTTTGTAGGTATCTTTGAACCTATAAGAATCGGTTCTCCCATATCTACCGTAACACTGTCAACCTTTCCGTCTTTCAAAAAAAGATTGAGTGTCTTTATTCCGGACAGCGTTTCAAGTGTAACAACGGTTTTGTCTGTAAGTCCGAGGTCATAGACAAATTTTCCTATACACCTTGATGCATTGCCGCACATCTTTCCCTCGGAGCCGTCCGCGTTGAACATACGCATTTTAAAATCCGCAATATCCGATTTGCAGATAAGAATGATTCCGTCTCCACCGACCCCGAAATGTCTGTCGGAAAGCTTTATCGAAAGCTCTTCAGGGTTTTCAATCATATGCTCCGTGCAATCAAAGTATATGTAGTCATTGCCGAGCCCTTGCATTTTGTAAAAAACCATAGCTGTTACACCACCCGAAAATTTTGTTTTTGATATTTTATACTGCTTAGTTTCCGCATTCAATACTTATTTCATTAAATATACGAAGAAGTTCGTCAATGTCTGTTTTTTTCTTGTCATCATCGGACTTATCAAGAATTACATTGCCCTTGTCCATCATAAGAATGCGAGTTCCGTATTCCACGGCATAACGAAGGTTGTGTGTAACCATTATGGCTGTAAGATTTTTCTCTTTTACAACCTTATCGGTAAGCTGCATTATTATCTCAGCTGTTTTCGGGTCAAGAGCCGCCGTATGTTCATCAAGAATAAGGAAGTCAAGCGGAGTCAGAGTTGTCATGACAAGTGATAATGCCTGCCTTTGACCGCCCGAAAGTGAGCCGACTTTTATATCCATTTTGTTTTCAAGACCGAGGCCTAAAATTTCAAGTGAAGATTTATAAAAATCAACGCGTTCTTTGTTCACTCCCGACGATAATCCGAAGCGTTTTCCCTTATTATCGGCAAGAGACATGTTTTCAACAATTGTCATTGAAGGACATGTGCCCACGGCAGGATTTTGATAAACGCGACCTATTTTTCTGTACCTTTTGTACTCAGACATCTTTGTGATATCTTTTCCGTTTATCAAAACATTTCCGCTGTCAACGGGTATACTTCCGCAGACAATATTCAAAAGCGATGTTTTACCGGAACCGTTAGAGCCGACGATAGATACAAATTCGTTGTCCTTTACGGTAAGATTGAAATCTTTAAAGAGACACATTTCGGTTATCTCACCGGGATTGTATACCTTACAGACGTTTTTAAGCTCAAGCATGGCTCTCACCTCCGACTTTCTTGCTGTTGCCTATAACCAGAATAATGAGGAAGAGAACAGCTGTTATGAGTTTTAAGAGGTTTGCCGGAAGGCCGAGTGTTATGGCAATCTGAATACATGCCTTATAGATAATACTGCCGACAAGAGCGCATGTTGTGCCCTTTACAAAACTCATTTTTCTGAAAATCGTCGTACCGATGATAACCGTTGCAAGAGCAAATACCATCTGTCCTGTTCCCATGGTGCTTGAAAAAGCGCGCTGTTCCTGCACAACAACGCAACCGGAAAGTGCAACAAGCGCATTTGCAATAACAAGACCGAGCATCTTAACAGAGCCCTTATCCTTTGCCATAGAAGTTACAAGAGCCTCATTGTCGCCCACGGCGCGAAGAAGAAGACCGCTTTTAGTTTTAAAATAAAGATCGATTATTATCTTAAATGCTATTACGATGATTAAGGATACAATAAGTTTTCTGTAAAGAAGTGACATATTTCCGAAAAGCGCCATAGTGGGAGCTGCCGTAAAAATTGTCGGTATTTCTCTGCCTATACTGAGGTTTGAACCGGCAATTTGAAGATTTATCGAAAATAATGCCGTCATAGTTATGATTCCCGCAAGCAAATCGCGAACTTTAAGCTTTACATGTATGATTCCCGTTACAAGGCCCGCCAATGCGCCTACAAGAAGCGAAACGGGAATTGTAAGATACGGATTCATTCCGTTTGTAAGTAAAACAGCCGTAACGGCTGCTCCCAGCGGGAAGCAACCGTCCACCGTCATATCCGGAAAATCAAGTATTTTATATGTGATAAATACACCATAGGACATAAGGGCATATATGAAGCCCTGCGTCAAGGTGGCAACAAGTAGGTCCAAAAAGACGTTCACTCTTTATGTTCTCCTCTCTGATAAAACGTTTGGGCGATGTAATTATTCGCTTACAACATCCGTTGCTACCTTTGAAATATCCTCAGAGAGCGTTATGCCGAAGGTTTTAAGCGCATCACTGTTGATGTATGTTTCATACTCTGAAATGGTCTCATAGTCCATATCTGCAGCTGTTGCCTCACCCTTGAGAATCTTAGCTGCCATTTTACCTGTTTGTACACCGAGTTTAACGTAATCGATACCCGCTGATGCCACACAGCCCTTTTTAACCTGCTCAATCTCCGAGCCGTATACCGGAATCTTTGCTTCATCTGTCTTTTCAAGGATTGAAGGAAGTACGCCTACAACGTTGTTATCCGTAAGGTTTGAGAAACAGTCAACATTCTTTGAAATGAGTGTCTCTGCTGCCTGAACGGCCTCAGACTGTGCGGTGATTCCGATTGCTTCAATGGTGAAGCCGAACTTTGATGCGTTTGCTTTGTATTCCTCAATAGCAGATACTGAGTTGGGCTCTGATGTTGTGTAGATGATACCTATAGTCTTTGCGTCCGGCTGAAGTGCGCGGATAAGTTCCAGCTGCGCGTCTACGGGAAGCTTGTCGCTTGTACCTGTTATATTGCCCGTGTCAAGCTTTGCTGCTTTTGGGTCAGTGATTGCGGTAAATACAACCGGAATGTCTTTATCCTCCGCAGCCGCAAAACAAGCTGTTGCAGACGGTGTAGCTATTGCGCACATGAGAGCGACATTCTTTGCCGAGAAGTTCTGCGCAATTTGTGTTGCGGTTGAGTCATCAAAATTTGCATTTTGATAATCAACTGTGAAATCCTTGCCCTCTGTGAGGCCTGCCTCTTTAAGTCCCTGAAGGAAGCCCTCTCTGCAGTTGTCAAGGGACGCATGCTCGCCGTACTGCGAGATTCCTATTACGGGGATATCTTTTCCGCATGCCGAGAATGCGAATACGAATGAAAGTACAAGTACGATTGAAAGTATTTTTTTAATGTTTTTCATGATTTTTCCTCTTTCCTTTTATGATTATCGGTTGATTTTTCGTATGACAATGTAGCAGTGTTCAAAATCAAACTCGCCATCGGTCGCTGTAAATATATCTTTTTTTCATAATCAAACACCTCATAAAACAAAAAACGCCTCAGAATTCTTACGAATCCTGAGACGAAATTAGACTTAATTCCGCGGTACCACTCAGATTGACAAAGCGTCCACTTAATTCATGCACTGACATGCACTACGCACGATAACGGATGCGAACCGTCGGTTGCTACTCGGCACTCACGCCTTTCGACCGCCCTCATAAGGCCATTCGCCGGAGTCTGTCTGCTACAATCACACCGCCTGTAGCTCTCTTTGAAACAGTTGCGACCGGTTACTTACTCTTAATCATCGGTTTAACTATTTACTTGATGTCGAAATTGTAATACCAACAAAGTCATTTGTCAATACGTTTTTTAAAAAAATCAATTTTTGTTCGATTGACAAACATAAAACCAAAACATATAATGAACGTAGAGAGCAACCGGTAAGCGGTTGCTTTCTACTCTGATATTATAGCATTTCAGGCAAATACGCATCAATCGATCAAACTGAAAAAATAAGCAATAGTCCAAATATACGGACTATTGCTTTTATTTTGGCTTATTTCAATAACTTTACAACATCGGTGACGTCTTCATAAAAGGCAAGTGTTGCAATGCCGTCCATCTGTGTTTTGGATTTATTTATGAGGATTATATCATTTCCGCGGAAATAACGGATATATGACGCCGCCGGATAGACGACAAGCGATGTGCCGATGATTATAAGGGTCTGCGCATGGGATATAGCATTTACGGCGCCCTCTACAACATCATCGTAAAGCGGTTCTTCGTATAGGACAACATCCGGTTTTATTAACCCGCCACACGCGGGACAGTGCGGCACACTGTTTGCAGAAACTACAATATCTACACCGTAGTGTGCATGACATGCAAGGCAGGTATTTCTAAGTACGCTGCCGTGTATTTCATACACTTCCGAGCTCCCGGCAGCAGTGTGCAAGCCGTCAATATTCTGTGTAACAATCGGTACATGCTTTCCCCTCTTTGCAAGCTCTGCAAAGTAAAGGTGCGCCGTATTCGGCTTTGCCGTCGGGTAAAGCATTTTCGACTTATAGAACTCGTAAAACAAGTCGGTATGTTCAACAAAAAAGCTGTGGCTTATTATTTCCTCGGGTCGTATGTTAAGACCGCTGTCCTGATTGTAAAGCCCGTCTGCCGATCGAAAATCAGGAATCCCCGACGGCACACTTATACCCGCTCCGGTAAAAACACATATGTCGTTACTGTTATCAATTATCTTTTTAAGCTCTGCAATTTTATCTAAGTTCATAATCATCAATCAACATTGATAAGCTCATATTCTTTAGTACCGACACCTATTTCGGCAGCCGCGTCAATTGTATGAGTACCGTGGCGTGTTTCAACACGCTCAACAAAGTGATCTCTTCCGGAATCATCTGATGCATAAATAAGATCAATACAAGCCTTGTCGAGCGCAACAGGATCAAGTGATGCTAAAATACCGATATCCTTCATGCAAGGGTCCTCCGCAACGGCACAACAGTCGCAATCAACCGAGAGATTTGCGACTACATTGACAAATGCCATGTTACCGTCGAACATATCGACAACACTCTTTGCCGCGTCTGCCATGGCCTCGCAGAAAGTGTCCTGCTCGGCAACTTTGTCCCAAAACTCAGCTTGATCAAGGGTCACACCTGCACTGTGAATATTTACCTTTCCCACTGTTGAAGCACAACCTATGGAAAGCTGTTTGAGTGCTCCGCCGTAACCGCCCATCGGGTGTCCTTTGAAGTGAGAAAGAACAAGCATTGAGTCATAGTTCTTTATGTGCTTCCCAACATAGTTCTTTGTAAGGACTTTTCCCCCTTCGACGGGAAGAATAAGGTCAGGACCCTCTGAGTCCATGATATCAATTTTTTTGAAAACATCTGACCAGCCGTGCTTTTTAAGAAGCTCCATATGTTCAGGTGTATGGTTTCTTGAGCCCTCATATGCCGTATTGCACTCGACAACCGTGCCGTCAACAATATCTACACACGGTTTCATAAACTCGGGTCTTAAGAAGTTCTGATTACCCTCTTCACCCGAATGAACCTTTACAGCTACATTGCCCGGAAGTTCTGTTGCGAGAAGGCGATACATCCTTGCTGCATTTTCCGGCGAAACTGTTTTTGAAAAATATACAATTGACTTACTCATTTAAGATAACCTCCGTTTTTACTTACTTCTTTATTTTAACTCATTAAGGATAATAATTCCACCAACTATTGGTTTACAAATTTATAACCTGTGGTTAATCCAAGACATTGTGCGATTTTTCAAAAAAGCAAATTGATAAATAAACACAAACCAAAATTAAGCTGCAAAAGTAAAATGCTATAGTAAAAGCTAATATCCCACAATATCTTTTACGTGAAAATCTCTTCCGCCGAGTATGGTTTTATTTCTGCTGCCGCATTTCGGACAAACGCCTTTGCATTTCATTACATTGTATATGCTCTGGCACTGCGTGCAGAGTGCTTCTCCCGGAACTATCTCAAGTTTCAGCTCCGCGTCCTTAAAAAGCGGTCTGTCCTCGATTATAATCGGAAAGTATTTTTCAAAGAATATCGGAAGATATCCTGTGAGCTCACCCACAGAAAGTGTCAGATATTTTATCTCGGCAAGCGAGTTGGCTTCGGCGGTTCTTTCCGCAACCTTTACAGCTTCGTATAAAACCCCTATTTCATGCATAACAACACTTCCCTGAATGCTTTAACCTTTTATTTTTTTCTCTGCAAGTCTGCCTATCTTTTTCACAGCCTCAACACCTACAAACGGTAAAAGCTTTTCATAAGGTCTGCCCCATACCTCTCTTACTTTTTCGAGGTGTATTGCGTCAAACTTACATGCGGTCGTACAAAGACCACAGCCAATGCAGAATGTCTCATCAACATGTGCCGCACCGCAGCTGAGGCAACGTGCAGCCTCAGTCTTAACCTGTTCCTCGGTAAGCGGAAGTCTTTCATCAGAGAATGTATGCGCAAGCTTTTCGTTCTTTGCAGGTATGCTTCTTGCCGAATGATCATATGATGGAATAACAAGATCGTCTTTGTCAAGTGAATGGAAGTTATCTCTGTGAACACGGCCGAGTGTAAGAGAATGACCTTCATGAACAAATCTGTGGAGGGATTCAGCGCCCTCTTTACCGGCTGCAATAGCATAGATGGCAAAGCCCGGTCCTGTGTAAACATCACCGCCGACAAAGATGTCCTCCTGTGCCGTCTGGTAAGTCCACGAATCAGCCTTTGCGGTCTGATTGCGGTTAAGCTCAACTGCTTCGCCGTCAAGAAGTCCGCCCCATTCAATAGACTGACCTATAGCTGCGAGAACGTAATCTGCCTCAACCGTTATTGTATCATTTCCATCATATTTCGGATTGAATTTGCCACTTGAATCCTTAACAGAAGTACATTTCTTGAATACAACGGCTCTGACTTTTCCATCCTCGGAAATGATTTCTTTCGGACCCCAGCCACCGTTTACGAATATATTTTCCTCCTCTGCTTCAAGGATTTCGTCCTCTGCAGCAGGCATTTCGTCTCTCTTTTCAAGTGAATACATTGACACTGTGTCGGCACCGAAACGAGTAGCTGTTCTTGCAACGTCAACGGCTACATTACCACCGCCTATTACGACAACCTTTCCGTGTAGCGGCTGAGACTTATCCGTTGAAACCTTGCGAAGAAAATCAATGCCGGAAACAACGCCGACGCTTTCCTCTCCGGGAATTTTGAGTTTCCTTCCGCCCTGTGCACCGATAGCAATGTAAAATCCTTTATATCCGTCTTTTCTGAGTTCATCAAGCGATATGTCTTTGCCGACCTCAACGCCGCATTTAATCTCGACACCGAGCTCGCGAATGATGTCTATTTCCGCATTTACAATATCCTTCTCAAGTCTGAAATTCGGGATACCGAATGTCATCATACCTCCCGGAACCGACTCTTTCTCAAAAACGGTGACGCTGTGTCCGAGAACGGCAAGATAGTACGCACATGAAAGTCCTGCAGGCCCCGAGCCTATAACGGCAATCTTCTCACCGTAGTCATATTTTTTCTTCGGGATAAATCTTGTTTTCGGATCAAGGTCCCTCATTGAAACGAACTTCTTTACCTCGTCAATGGCAACAGGGGAATCAATCTTACCTCTGGTACATACATCCTCGCAGAATTTTGCACAGATCGCGCCACACACTGCCGGAAACGGATTCTCTTTCTTTATGAGTTCAAGAGCTTCGTCGTACTTTCCCTCTCCTGCTTTCTTGATGTACCCCTGTACGGCAATATGTGCGGGACAGTTCGTCTTACACGGCGATGTACCTGTTTCCGGAACTACATTGTCTCTGTTTGTAAGGAAGTCGTTGCCCTCCCAGTATTTCGGCGGCAGGAAAACATAATCCTCCGGCGTTTTATGATTTGCAATTGTAACCGGCTTTTCCCGGCAGAGCTTCTGACCGAGTTTTACGGCATTCTGCGGACATATCTCAACACATCCGCCGCAGGCAACGCAATCGTTCTTTGTTACTCTCGCAACATAATTTGACGCACTGAGTGCCGGTGAAGACGTATACCACGAAGTCTTAAGCGCCATACAGGTATCCCAACGACAGTTACATATAAAGAGTGAAAAGTCCGGGCCGTCAATGTTGGAGAGTTGATGAACAGCGCCTCTCTCCTCAGCTTTCTTTAAGATCTCCTCTGCTTCGGCACGTGTTATTCTCCGTGCCTTCCCTACTCTTATACAAGACTCCGCATACTTACCGAGATTGATACAAAAATCGTCCTCAAGGTCACCGGTACCCTCACCTACCATGCGGCGCAGCTTTCGGCACTCACATGGTGCAACACCTATGGAGTCGCCCGCCTTGTCGAGCCAATATGAAATTTCTTCATAACTTACCTTCTTAGGTTCTTTCTTTATTGCTTCTTCAACAGGGATTGCTCTCATAAGGGCAGAGCCCATAGGTGCAATACCTGTGATTACTTTCTGCAAATTCAGTACATAGTTCAGAAAAGCGGGAGCTGTTTCCGGGTACTTGTCCGTCATTTCCTTGGTCATGATAGTGCTTTCAAAACCACCCGGAGCAAAAACAGGCAACTGAACCATGTCTACACCGGCATCATCAGAGGTGTACTCAAGAATTCCGATATGTACCATCTCATCCGCAAGCTTTGCAGTTGCTTCAACTGACATACCCTGAGTCTGAGCGAGATCTTTGATATAGTACGGATGACGAAGCTTCATATTGAGCGCAAAGTCAACCATTTCGTCATTTAAAATACGGTTAAAGAAGATATACTCCCATGAATCAACAGACGGTACCGGGTTAAACATGTTTACGTGTGTGATAAGCTTCAGAAGGTTTTTTCTCGGAGGCTGTCCGGCAGTTTCTCTGCGGTATTCCTCAAGGCATTTGTTTTCGCCCTCTGTAAACTTGTGGCCTTTTTCAAACATAAACTTCATCCTTTCTTTTAAGTTATCGCATTTACCGATTAATTCAACATAAAAATTATATCTTTTAAAATCAAATCGTTAAAGAAACATACTTGTATTTTTGTTTCATTATGATACACTTTTATTGTATTGTATCATTTTAGCAACCGATAAAGGAGAAGTATTATGAGCGAACGCACCATGCAGGATATTTTAAGAGCATTCAATCGCCTTATCAATTCAAGGGGCGTTGAAAATATTTCAGTCAGTATGATTGCAGACGAAGCAGGAGTAAGCAGGGCGACCTTCTACCGCCATTTCAAAGATAAATACGATGTCATGAATTACAATTACAAATGTCTTTTGGACACCTACGGCAATATAAACAATTCAACAAGCTATTATGACTTGTTTATAAAACTTTTCAGCGCGGGAAAAAACACGCTCAATCCGATAAAATATGCCTTTGAATCAACCGGATTCAACTCTTTTATGAATTATATCTTTGAATACTCCTATTCATTCGCGGAGGAAGTTACCAAAAGTAACCGAGACGGTGTCGGTTTTACAGAGGTTGAAAAGCTTCAGGCAGAGGTATTTTGCCGCGGAGTTTCACATATGTACAAGGACTGGGTATACGGGAATTTTTCACTGACGCCCGAAGAAGCAGCGGTAGCACTGTTTGAAATGCTGCCGGAGTCAATAAAGAATTATTGGTGGTCCCAACAATAAAATTTCTTAATTTGTATTCTGACTTTGGCGGAATCTGCTGATATTCGATACACTCAATCAAGCCCTCATCTTGTTCATTCATCGAAGAGCCAAAGATTATCAATCTGTAAAAAAAGCCCTGTGTTATGCGGAAAAACCACGTAACACAAGGCTTTTTTGGCGGAGAGCATGGGATTCGAACCCACGAGTAAGCGTTAACCCACTACACGATTTCCAATCGTGCTCCTTCGGCCAGCTCGGACAACTCTCCAAATTAAACTGCGCTTTTTAAGCGCGAGATTTATTATACAAAAAGGCTGAAAATAAATCAAGGATTATTTCAGCCTTTTAATTTGTTTTGTCTGTTGAAAATCAAAGAACAGCGGCAAGGAAATCCTTGGTTCTCTTAACCTGCGGATTTTCAAAGATCTGCTCAGGTGTCCCTTCCTCAGCAATAACACCATCGGCAATAAGAAGAACGCGATCAGAAACATCACGGGCAAATCCCATCTCATGAGTAACAATAACCATGGTCATACCCTGCTGCGCAAGTTCCTTTATAACACTCAAAACCTCGCCTACCATCTCAGGGTCAAGTGCGGAGGTTGGTTCATCAAAAAGCATGATGTCGGGGTTCATGGCAAGGGCTCGCGCAATTGCAACACGTTGCTGCTGACCACCCGAAAGTTGATGCGGATAGCAATCTGCCTTTTCTTCAAGTCCGACCCTTTTTAAAAGTTCAAGTGCCTTCTTTTCGGCATCGGTCTTTGACATAAGCTTAAGGTCAACCGGTGCAAGCATTATGTTCTGAAGAACCGTTTTATGCGGAAAAAGATTAAATTGCTGAAACACCATTCCTATGTTTTGGCGCACTTTATTTATATTTACCTTTTTATCCGTAATATCATATCCGTCAATTATAACTTTGCCCGCGGTTATGTCCTCAAGCTTGTTAAGACAACGAAGAAAAGTTGATTTACCTCCGCCCGACGGACCGATTACACAGACAACTTCTCCCTCATGAACATCAAGATCAATTCCGTTAAGGACCTTAAGATGACCGAAGCTTTTTTTCAGGCCCTCGACCTTGATTTTTACTTTATCGCTCTTTATGGCCACGGTTAAGTCTCCTTTCGATTGCTTTCGAAGCAACCATGAGAATAGATGTTATAACAAGATAGAAGAGTGCTGCATACATATATGTTTCGAAGTACTGATATGTACTTCCGGCATAAATTCCGGCCTTGTTAACTATCTCGGAAAGTCCGATGATTGAGAGAATCGATGTATCCTTAATTGTGATGATAAATTGGTTCACAAGTGACGGAATGACAATCTTGAAGGCCTGCGGAAGTACAATTTTTTGCATGGTCTTGAATTTTGTAAGTCCAAGGCTTCTTGCAGCCTCTGACTGTCCTTTCGGTACAGCCTGAATACCGCTTCTGAATATCTCAGCAAGATACGCACCTGCATTTAAGCTCAAGGTTATAACCGCTGCTGACATAGGTGAAAGCGTAAAGCGTTCAAATGAACCGCCGTCAGCCGCAGCCTTAAGAATGAGATTTGCAACCTGCGGAATACCGAAGTATACAAGCATTGCCTGTACCATCATCGGTGTACCTCTTATTATCCAAATATAAATGCCCGAAAGGCCTTTCAGAATCTTAGATTTGGACAACTGCATAAGACAGGCAATGAGACCTAAGACCATGCCTATCAAAAGCGACAGAAGTGAAATTTTAATTGTAAAGGCCGCACCTTCCAAAAGCAGCGGAGTAGCCTTTTCAAAGACCTTCGCAAAATCCATAATACAATCCACTCAATCCAAAGATAATTCAGCATGGTATGAATACCATACTGAATTATCCGTAATATTATTCAGAATTTAATGATACGATTAATAACCGTATTTTGCAAGGATATCCTTAAGTTTTCCGTTTTCGGAAATATTCTTAAGACCATCGTTGAGCATCTTAAGGAAATCAGCATTTTCACCCTTCTTAACGGCAATACCGTAAGGAGCGGCGTTGATAACGTCTCCAACTGTCTTAAGTCCGAGATTTTCATTTGTCTTGATAGCCCAACCGATAACGGAGTAATCCTCAAAGCATGCAGAGTTTGTTCCCTGTGCTACTGCCTGGTACATTGTCGGTGAATCCTCATAATACTGAAGTTCAAATCCGTAAGTCTTTGCAGCCTCTGCAGCATACTCAGCACCCATTGTGCTTGACTTAACGGCAACCTTTGTGCCCTTGAGATCTTCAATCTTTGTGATGGTGCTGTCCTTAGCTGTTACAAGGATTTGACCGTCATTGAAGTATCCGTCTGTGAAGTCAAATGTTTCTTTTCTTTCATCGGTAATTGTCATACCGGCAATAGCGGCATCTGCCTGTCCTGCCTGTACGGCACTGCATGCAGCTTTGAAGCCTACGTTGTCAATCTTGTACTCAAAACCCTGATCCTCAGCGATAGCGGCGATGATATCCATGTCAATACCAACGTACTCGTTTGAATCAGTGTCAAGATACTCAAACGGAGCAAAAGCAGTATCCGATGCTATTACCCATACTTTTTTGTCAGTCTTTGATGTATTCGTGTCATTATCACTGTTTGCAGCCTCTTTACCGCAAGCAGCAAAAAGAAGAGTCATCATAAGAACAGCCATCAATAATGCGAGAATTCTTTTTGAAACTTTCATTTTTTCATTCTCCTTAAAATCAAATTTGCAAAATTGCTTTATTATTATACAGTTTTTTCAGCTCTTTGTCATCAATTATTTTCAGTATACTAAAATGAATTTTTGCTGCGAACAACAATTCATATGACAATTTATATGCACATTACATATAAAGATGTTGAACATATTGTTTTAAAATGCTATAATTTGTGTATCTTTTACGGAAAATATACTATAGATAGGTTGTGTGAAGAAAATGAAATGCCCTTTTTGCAGTTTTGAGGAAAGCAAGGTTATCGACTCAAGGCCAACGGACGAAGGAGAACGCATAAGACGTCGCAGAGAGTGTATGAAGTGCGGAAAGCGTTTTACAACTTATGAAATCATTGAAAGCGTGCCTCTCATAGTTGTAAAGAAGGACAAGTCGCGTGAACAGTTTGATCGAAGCAAACTTCTCGGCGGCATGCTCCGTGCATGTGAGAAACGTCCCGTTCCGCTCCAGACTATTGAGGCTGCCGTGGATGACATTGAATCATCACTGCAAAACTCACTCGACAGAGAAGTCACCTCGGATAAAATCGGAGAACTTGCAATGGACAAGCTCAAAGACATTGATGAGGTTGCATATGTGCGCTTCGCCTCTGTTTACAGACAGTTTAAAGACATAACGACCTTCCTTGACGAAGTTTCTAAATTATTACAGGAAAAATAAAAGTTTCTGTTGACACGCCAAACGACTTGTGATAGCATTTCATCAACAACAAAAGGAGCAGGTTCTCATGACTTACAGAACTCTCACAGCTGAATACCGTTACTTTAGCTTTATCTACTTTTTTGATAAGGTTTATTTCGGTATGGCTGAACAAGAGTGCTGACACGAGAAACTACGACATTTTGTAGAATTGATAGTGCGACCTCACAGTCAACCGGCTGTGGGGTCTGTTTTTTTATTTGAGAAGGAAGGAAATAACAATGGTAATCATCTTAAAAGAAAATCCAAACAGAGAACAACTTGAAAGTCTTCGAGGCTGGATAACCGACAAGGGTCTTCAGATTCACGAATCACAAGGTATGCACCAAACAATTTGGGGACTTGTGGGAGACACCACTTTGGTTGACATTGACCTAATTTCGGCACTTGATATTGTCGAAAATGTAAAAAGAATCCAGGAACCATACAAAAAGGCAAACAGAAAATTTCATCCCGAGGACACGGTAGTCGAAGTTGCCGGAACAAAAATCGGCGGCGGGAACCTTACCCTTATTGCCGGACCGTGTTCTGTAGAATCAAAAGAACAGATTATAGGAATCGCAAAAGCCGTAAAAGAAAGCGGAGCAACAATCCTCCGCGGCGGTGCTTTTAAACCACGTACATCCCCCTATTCCTTCCAAGGACTGCGCGCAGACGGAATCGAGCTTTTGCTTGAGGCACGAGAGGCAACAGGACTTCCCATCGTCACTGAAATAATGGACATCTCACAGCTTCAGCTTTTCAAAGACGTGGATATCATTCAAGTCGGAGCGAGAAATATGCAAAATTTTGAACTTCTCAAGGTTCTCGGTCAAATTGACAAGCCCATTCTTTTAAAGAGAGGTCTTTCCTCGACATATGAAGAGCTTCTCATGAGTGCCGAATACATCATGTCAGGCGGAAACAAGCAGGTCATCCTATGCGAGCGCGGCATACGCACATTCGAGACATATACCAGAAATACTTTGGATGTTGCGGCAGTACCTGTTCTCAAAAAGCTCACACATCTACCCATAGTTATAGACCCGAGTCACTCAGGCGGCAAAGCCGAGCTTGTTCCGCCACTCTCCTATTCCGGTGTTGCGGCAGGCTGTGACGGACTCATAATTGAGGTTCACAATGATCCTCCTCATGCACTTTCAGACGGTCCGCAATGTCTTCGTCCGGAAGAGTTCGACAAGGTTGCAAAAAAATGCATGGAAATTCACAAGGTTATTTCATAAGGAAGGTCGGCAATGAATAAAAAAATCCAAACCGTCGGTATAGTCGGACTCGGTCTCATAGGCGGATCAATGGCAAAAGCTGTCACCGAGTACACGGATGCAACTGTTTTCGGAATTGACATAGACCAAAATGTAATGAATATGGCAATTATGTCAGGCAGCATAAAAGGAAAACTCACAGAGGAGAAAATAAAAGACTGTGACCTCATTATGATTGCTCTTACCCCTCAAAAGCTTATAAACTGGGTACGTGACAATGCAAAATATTTCAGCAAGGATACATTGCTCTGTGACTTATGCGGTATAAAACGTGTCGTAATGAAGGCGATTATCCCCATTTCAAAAGAGTATGGCTTTCCGTATGTCGGAGGTCATCCTATGGCAGGAAAAGAAGTTTCCGGATTTGCGAATTCCGATTCCTCCCTCTTTCAAGGTGCATCTATGATTCTCGTACCGCAAAAAGAAACAGATATCAATTGTCTTGACGCGCTTAAATCACTTTATCTTAAGTCCGGATTCGGTACGGTAGTATTTACAACCATGGAAGAGCATGACAGAATTATCTCTTATACATCACAGCTTGCGCATATAACGTCAAGTGCCTACATAAAATCCCCTACTTCGCAAAAACACATGGGATTTTCCGCAGGAAGCTATAAGGACATGACGAGGGTTGCAAGGCTTGATCCCGCCATGTGGACGGAATTGTTTCTTGATAACAGAGAAAATCTCTGCGCGGAGCTTCGTGAGCTTATCGAAAATCTGAACAATTACCTTGAAGCCCTTGACGAAAACGACGAAAAAAAACTGTACGGTCTGCTTGAGGACGGACTGATAAAAAAACTCAATGATAAAGACGGGTGTGACTGATGAATCTTATTACAGACATAAATGTATGTGCATCTTCAAATTACACGGTACATATCGGAACAGACCTCATTGACAGTGTCGGTTTATTGATAAAAAATACATTTCCCGAAAGTCTCGATAAAAACGATGAAAGTATTGTAAAAGCAAAAAAAATAGCTGTTATAACCGACTCAAACGTTGCTCCGCTTTATCTTGGCAGAGTATGCCGTTCCATAAACAAAGAGGGCTTTACGGCAGTATCATTTACATTTGAAGCCGGAGAACAGTCAAAAAATATCAAGACACTCGAAGGTATATGGGAATTTCTCGCAGAGAAGGAAATAACGCGTTCAGACTGCATTGTTGCACTTGGCGGAGGCGTTGTCGGAGACATATCCGGCTTTGCTGCGGCAACATATCTGCGAGGAATTGATTTCATACAAATTCCGACCACTCTGCTTGCCGCTGTCGACTCATCGGTCGGCGGGAAAACGGCAATAGACCTAAAGAGCGGAAAAAATCTCGCGGGTGCGTTCCTCCAGCCACGCACGGTCATCTGTGACACAAAGACTCTGAAAACTCTTCCCTGTCAGACATTGACAGACGGACTCGCGGAGTGCATAAAATATGCAATTCTTAATGGCGGAAGACTTCTTGAGCTGTTCAACGAAATCAAAACACAATCAATGGAGGATATCTACGACACTCTTGAAGATCATCTTCCGGAGATAATTGCGGAATCCGTAAAAACAAAAGCCGAATATGTATTCAAAGACGAATTTGATACAGGCGAGCGAAAAATGCTCAATCTCGGTCATACTATAGGACATTCACTTGAAAAAATAAGTTCATACAAAATGACGCACGGACGCGCGGTCTCACTCGGCATGTCGATAATAACAAACAGCTCGGAAAGGCTCGGATATGCAGAAAAAGGAACATCAAAGGCAGTGGATACATTGCTCAAAAAGTTCTTTCTTCCGACAGACCTCAGCCTCTGCCAAGACATGATACCCGAAAGTGAGTACGGAAATATTTCCGTATATGCACTCAATGATAAAAAACGTACGGGAGACACAATAACGCTTATCATCCCGGAGTGTGTGGGTAAATGTGTCTTGAGAGATGTTCCGGTGCAGGAAGTAAAAACCTTTGTATCTCTCGGGCTTATGAAATAAATTTGGGGTGAAAAAATGGATATTGCAGTCACAAGAAGCACTCTTCACGGAAATTACAATGCAATTGAATCAAAATCACATCTTCACAGACTTCTCATTTGTGCATCTCTTTGCGGACAGGACACGGATATTGAATTCGGTGATAGTTATACGAAAATTTCCAAGGATATCTTTGCCACATACTCATGTCTTAAGGAACTTGGAGCAAAAATCGCATTCATTGCCGGCGGTGCATACGTAAAACCCGGATTTTCTGCGAAGAACGAAAGTAAAACAGCCGTACTCGACTGCAATGAAAGCGGTTCAACACTCAGATTTATCCTCCCCATTTCTGTGTTTCTTTGCAGCATCGGAACCTTCAAAGAAATAAGAATAACGGGAAAGGAATCACTGATGTCAAGGCCCATCGATCCTCTTATCTCCGCACTTTCGCAGTGTGGTGCAAAGATTGAGAAGACAAAGGATTCCATAATAATCGGAAGCGGATCGGTCGGCGGTATTTTCAAACTTCCGGGCAATGTAAGCTCACAATTTGTCTCAGGTCTCCTGTTTATTCTGCCGTTTTTAAAAAACAGCAAAATTGTTCTCATGTCCCCACTCGAATCAAATTCATATGTGACTATGACCATTGAGACAATGAGACAATTCGGTATCAATGTAACGGTAAAAAATAACGCAGAATATTCTGTAGATGAAAATTCAACATACATTTCTCCCGGTAAAATTCTTTGCGAGGGCGACTGGTCAAATGCGGCACCGTTTGTTGCAATCGCAAAACTTCAAGACGATATACTATCTGCTTCATCCGACGGTCTTGGGAGGTTACAGATTCACGGAGTATCTGAGAAATCACTCCAGGGTGACTCAAAAATCATGGAATTATCAAAAGAATTTGAGAAGCCCGGCAATAAAATCATAGACATAACAAACACACCCGACCTCATCTCAATACTTGCCGTTTTGGCGGCATTTTCAGACGGGAAAACACTTTTCACAGGCTGCAAACGGCTTAAATACAAAGAGAGCAACCGACTTGCCACTGTTTGCGAACTCATAAACAAGCTCGGCGGAAAAGCAGAGGAGTCATTTGATAAAAGCGGTGATGATGCATTGCTGGTTTACGGATCACCACTCATGGGCGGAACGGTTGACAGTCACAATGATCACCGTATTGTAATGGCGGCCGCCACAGCGGGAGTCTTTTGTAAAAATGATGTAATAATAAAAAACGCTGAAGCTATAGACAAGTCCTATCCGACATTCTTTGAGGAGTACAAGCGTCTCGGAGGTAAAGTAAATGTTATCAAAACTCGGTAATAAACTTAAAATAAGTGTTTTCGGAGAATCCCACGCACCTGAAATAGGTGTAATCATAGAAGGGTTTCCGAAAAATAAACATATAGATAAGGAAGAACTTCAAAAATTCTTAGACCGCAGAAAGCCCGGAAAAAACAAGTTGTCTACCCCGCGAAGCGAGGCGGACAGACCGGTTTTTGAATCGGGAATTGATGAAAACGGGGTCACAAACGGACAGCCGATCCGAGCGGTAATAAAAAATACCAATGTACACTCATCGGACTATGACAATCTGAAAAATTGTCCGAGACCGGGGCACGCCGACTACCCTGCTCACGTAAAATACGGTGATACCGTAAACATGAGCGGCGGAGGTCCTTTTTCCGGCAGACTTACAGCTTCGGTATGCATTGCCGGAGGAATGTGTTTGCCGATGCTTTCACAAAAAGGAATTTCAGTAGGCGCACATATCTCCGGCATCGGAAAAGTAGCGGAAAAAGATTTCTCCGCCGCTCTCCCGCCGCAGCTTTCAAAAGCGTGTGAATTTTTGAAAGCAATTGACGAAAAGGAATTCCCGGTAATTGATAACTCTGTCGGAGATCTCATGAAAGAAGAAATAAAGAAAGCTGCGGCAGACTCCGACTCTGTCGGAGGCGTGGTCGAATGTGCCGTAGTCGGCCTACCTGTCGGTCTCGGCGGACCTCTTTTTGACGGCGTTGAGGGCAGACTTTCAGCTGCCCTGTTCGGCATTCCGGCAGTAAAGGCTGTTGAATTCGGGAACGGTATTGAAGCATCAGCTGTAAGAGGTTCCGAAAACAACGACCCGTTTTGCTACGAAGGCGGTCACGTAATTACAAAGACAAATCATCACGGCGGAATTCTCGGCGGAATAACGACCGGAATGCCGCTCACGTTTAAAGTGTTCTTTAAACCCACGCCGTCAATCGGCAAACCTCAACAGACAGTGAACCTTGAAACAAAGGAGAATACCGAAATAACAATAAAAGGGCGTCATGACCCGTGTGTTGCAGTGCGTGCAGTCCCCGTTGTCGAAGCTGCCGCCGCACTTGTCATAACGGATTTATTGCTTGAAAACGGGTACAGCCTGTAAAGCACGTTACTTTTGAAGAAATAAGAAAAATTTTTAAAAAAGGAAGATTAAAATGGAAAGCCACTATAAAGAAGAAATGACAAATGAAATCGTCAACGCATCCGAAAAGATGTATACAGACTTCAAAGAAATAATGAAAATTGCAAAGAAACTTGCAGACACAGACTATAAAAATCGTACATCGGATACACAGAGAAAAAAAGAAAATGAATTTTTATCAAAAGTAGTCAACGATTCCGATGACTACGGTATTTATACCTACAGATTTTTCTCGTACCTTATCGAGCTTTCAAAGGCATATCAAGGCGAGCTTATCGCGCCGACCGGAGCTTATGCGGATGAGATAAAGCAGTCACTCCTCCCTGTTGAATCCGTATTTCCGACCAAAGGAACAATTGCATGTCAAGGCGTTGAGGGTGCATATTCCGCAACTGCCGCGAAGAAGCTTTTCCCTTACGGCACACCGATGTACTTCAACACGTTTTCAAGCGTTTTTGACGCTGTTGAAAGCGGCCTTTGCAGGTACGGCGTTCTTCCTATAGAAAACAGCAGCGGAGGCTCTGTAAGGGCGATATATGATCTTCTTAACACACACAATGTCCATATAGTAAAAAGTGAAAAGCTCTGTATCAAACATGTGTTGCTTGCAAAAAAAGGCACAAAGATTTCAGATGTCACCGAAATACACTCACACGAGCAGGCACTTCTCCAATGCAGTAAATTCTTGAAAGAATTACCAAGCAATGTTAAAATAATTCCTGAAGCAAATACTGCAATTGCCGCAAGAAATGCCTCCGAATCAGAAAATCCGCATGTTGCGACTATTGCTTCAAGAGAATGTGCATCGCTCTACGGTCTTTCGGTAATAAGTGACAACATTCAGGATACTGATAACAACTACACACGCTTTATCTGTATCACTAAAGACAATGTTGTTTATCCGGGTGCTGACAGAATAAGCCTTATCCTCGGCACAGAGCACAAGCCCGGAGCACTTTACGGAATTCTTTCACACTTTGCCGCACTGGGCATAAACCTCGTGAAGCTTGAAAGCTATCCTATACCGGGCGAGGATTTTGAATTCACATTCTTCTTTGAAATTGAGGCATCTGTGAATACTCCGGGTGTACTCAATATGCTTCTCGACCTAAAATCAACATGCAGTTATTTCAAATATCTCGGAAACTATTCCGAAACCTAAAGGAGATACAAAGATGAGCCGTGATCTCAAAGATGTCCGCAACGAACTTGACAGCCTTGACAACACTATACTTGACGCTTTTTTAAAGAGAATGAAACTCGCTGAAGACGTTGCTCTGTACAAAGCAGAAAACAACATGCCTATCGAGGACACCACCAGGGAGCTTCAAATCATAGAAGACGTATCCGAAAGAAGCGGAGAATTCGGAACATACTCCTCTGCCCTTTTCAGAACAATGATCGAGCTTTCAAAGGACTATCAGGAGCACTGGATACGCGGCTATAATGAGGAGCAAAAACGCCAGGTGGAAGAGATGCCGGGCATTTACGGCTTACTCGGTCAACATCTTTCACACAGTTATTCGGAGCAGATTCATCAGATGCTCGGACTTGTCGGTAAAGTTGCATATGATTACAAACTCCATGAAACGCCGCCGGAGGGGCTTGAAGCCTTCCTGACCCGCCCCGACGTTCAAGGACTCAATGTAACAATTCCTTATAAGACCGCAGTTTTAACATTCTGCGATGAAATCTCCGAAAGCGTCCTTCACTGCGGGGCGGCAAACACCATCGTAAAACGTGACGGAAAGCTTTGTGCATACAATACTGATATTGAAGGCTTCAAGTACATGGTATACGCATCCGGGATAAATATTGACGGAAAGAAAGTTCTCGTTCTCGGCTCCGGCGGCGCTTCAAAAGCAGTATGTGCCGCACTGAAAGAGCTCGGCGCATCGGAAATAGTAATTATTTCCAGAAAGGGACCGGTTGACTACGACTGTCTCCCGCTTCATTCAGATGCCGAAATCATTGTAAACACCACACCTGTCGGCATGTATCCAAGCAACCTTGAAAAACCTGTTTCACTAAAGAACTTCCCGAAGCTTACCGGAGTGCTCGACATCATATACAATCCAAAGCTCACCGGTCTCCTGCTTGAAGCGGAAAATCTCGGCATTCCTCACGCCGGCGGGCTCCACATGCTTGTCGCTCAGGCAAAGGCATCGTTTGAGATATTCTTTGACAGAAAGCTGCAAAATTCCGTAGTTGCGGAGATTGTGAACAAACTTCAGAATGAGATGGAAAATATAATTCTCACCGGAATGCCCGGCTGCGGAAAAACGACTATTGCAAAAGCTCTCTGCGTTGCGACAGGTCGTGACATCATAGATATTGATGAGAAAATCGAAAAAACAAATAAAAGAAGTTGTGCGGAAATAATAACAAAATACGGTGAAGAAAAATTCCGTGAACTTGAACATGACGAGATTGTAAAATACTGCAAGGAAAGCGGAAAGATCATCGCACTCGGCGGCGGAGCCGTTCTCAGTGCGGAAAATCATCCTGCCATAAGACAAAACGGAAAGATATTCTTCATAAGACGTGACGTAGAGCTTCTGCCGACAGATGACAGACCTCTCTCAAAGAGCCCTGAAACCCTTAAGGAAATGCAGAAAATACGTCTCCCAATCTACCAGGAGATATCCGATGTCGAGATTGAAAACAACGGGGCTGTTGAAGATGCCGTAAAGGCAATACTGAAATATGTATAGAATAATCATACTCATATATTCGTAACCATATATTAATTGTTTAAGTTCCCTCAATGTGGTATAATATTGCAGGCTTTAAGAAAAAAGATGCATTTTATCGCATTAGGGGGACTTTTTTTTGATTGGTTATTGGAGTTATACGGTTATTCTCACATATCTGGGCCTTATATCCGCATTCGTAGGGATTGCCTTTTCTGTTCTTTTCGCATCCGGCGACACCATGCTCAGTGTTATATTTCCTATCGGCTGTCTCATGCTTTGCGGTTTTTGCGACATGTTTGACGGACGTGTCGCAAGATCAAAAAAGGACAGAAGCGACGATGAAAAAAACTTCGGCATACAGATTGACTCTCTGTGTGACCTTGTATGTTTTACGGTTTTACCGGCAACACTCGGGTTTTGTATGGGCGGCAACCATATTTTTGCAGCTGTTTCCGGTTCGGCACTTATTCTCGCCGGAGTTGTAAGACTTGCATATTTCAATGTTGAGGAAATGAAGCGGCGCAGTGATCCCGACAATAACGACCACAGTTATACCGGACTTCCGGTTACAACTACGGCTCTTTTAGTTCCGATTATCTTCCTTTTCAGAAACTTTACCGGCTGTATGTTCCCGACATTTTATCACATATGCCTCATTATTATAGCAATATTATTTGTTCTGAGGTTTAAGCTTCCGAAACCCGGCCCGCGCGCAATTCTTATTATGATAATTGTAGGCTGCGCCACCATAAGCATACTTGCAAGTACATGGTTTATACTTATACCGGTTGTACCCTTTCTCGGGATTGGCATATATGTGTACATCAAAAACAAAAGGCAAAAGGATAACAAATGAAAACTTCACTGTCACCTCTTAAAATTTTATACTCGACTTTTCCGGGAAGGTTAGCGCTAAAAGTGCTGACCCTCCCTGCTTTTTCAAGAACCGCAGGTTTCCTTCTTGATCGAAGAATTTCAAGAGTTCTTATAACGCCGTTCATTCATTTTGCAAAGATAGACATGCACGACTATAAGAAAAAAAGATACAAAAGCTTCAACGACTTCTTCACAAGACAGGTACGCTCCGAAATGAGGCCTATTGATAAAACTCCGACTCACCTCATCTCCCCTTGTGACGGAAAGCTTTCAGTGTACAAGATAAACTCCGATACAAAGATAAATATCAAAAATTCCACATATACACTGAGCAGTGTTTTAAAAAACAAAAAACTTGCAAAAAAATATGAAAACGGGACCTGCGTTGTTATAAGGCTATCCGTTGACAACTATCACAGATACTGCTACATTGACGACGGAAAAAAAGGAAAAAATATCTTTATAAAGGGCGTTTTACACACTGTAAACCCTATTGCCTATGACACATATAAAATCTTCAAGGAAAACTCCCGTGAGTACACAGTACTAAGCACCGAAAATTTCGGCGATGTAATTCATATGGAAGTCGGAGCTCTTCTTGTCGGAAGAATAAAAAATCATCACGAAAGAAAAAAAATAAAACGCGGACAGGAAAAAGGAATGTTCCAATACGGAGGCTCCACAATCATTCTTTTCTTTAAAGAAAACTCCGTAAATATACAGGAAAGATTTTATAAAGCGACTGCCCTCGGCGTTGAATCTCCGGTAATCATGGGTGAGTTTATAGGGACAGCAAAAAATTGACAAAAAATTAACTTCAAAAATTTGCTAAAAATAAAAATAATATCTTGAAAAAAAGTACTCGAGTGTTTACAATGTACTTAACTTTAAAAAGGAGGTCATTCAGCATGGCTTACAAAATTACTGACGCTTGCGTAGCTTGTGGTTCTTGCAAAGACGGTTGTCCTGTAGAGGCAATCTCAGAAGGCGACATCTACAAGATTGACGCTGACACTTGCATTGACTGCGGTTCATGTGCTGACACATGCCCGACAGGAGCAATTGAGCAGGCATAATTGTAATTTAACTTCGCGAAAAAGACTCGGTTTCAAATGCCGAGTCTTTTTTGTTTTTCTTCTTTTTGTTCATTTAAAATTCATGCAAAGTATGATATACTTTGTCTGTACTTAAAATATATTCGTTATACACGGAGGACAACTATGTCAGAGTTTACGAATCAGGCGCTGGCAACCGCGTTTAAAGAATTACTCGAAAAAAGGCATATAAGCAAAATAACCGTAAAGGATATTGTAGAAAGCTGCGGGGTAAACAGGCAGACATTCTACTACCATTTCAAAGACATATACGATCTGCTCGCATACACATACACATACGAAATAACCAAATACCTCGACAAAAGGGATATTCAGCTCACGAGCCCGAACGTAAATAAAACCATAAGAGCGCTTTTTAATTTTGTCATTGAGAACAAAATAGGTATTCTCAATTCGTATGACTCAGAACACAGAGTGCAGTATGAGGAAATAATACGTATACTTATCACTCCGGTAGTTATGAATAAAATTGAGTTGTTTTCCGATAAAGAGGAAATTTCCGATGACATAAAAATTTTTGTTACCAACTTTTATGTGTACGCCTGCTGCGGTTTTGTACTCAAGTGGATTGAGGAAGGACTCCCGGACAAATACATGCAGCATATTGACTATTACATCGCCATAATCAACGGATCACTTGAGATTTTACTCAAAAAGCTCATAGATGCATCGTGATATGCTACAAAAGTGATATGATGTCTAAAAACATGACAAAGAGTGCGGAATGTCTATTTCTGCACTCTTTATTTTTTTCTACAATGAGGCTAAAGACAGATATGGAGGAATACACTTGAAAACGGTATTACTTGTAGTTCTTTGGTCTTTGCTTGTTATCATACTTGCAGCAGCTCTTCTGTTTATCTTCATGTGGATTGTTTCACTGTTTGTTGATGACAGCAAGGAATACGAAAAAAAGAGTAAATTCCATTGGTTTCTTCTCCTGCTTGCGAGCGATATTACATTTTGGTTTGCAAGAATACACATACACGTAACCGGAAAAGAGAATCTTCCGAAAGACGGCAGGTATCTCATAGTCACCAATCACCGTTCAAAGTTTGACCCGATAATCACATGGAGCGTCTTACGAGAACAATACCCCGCATGTATCTCCAAAAAAGAAAATTTCAAGGTTCCTATTTTCGGCAGAATAATAAGACGTTGTTGCTTCATGGCAATCGACAGGGAAAACCCACGAAACGCCATGGTCACCATAAACAAAGCAACAAAGCTCATTGAAAATAATGAATGTTCCGTTGCCGTATGGCCCGAAGGGACAAGAAGTAAAAACAAACAGCTTCTCCCCTTCCACAACGGAGTGTTTAAAATTGCTCACAAAGCTAAAGTTCCTGTTGTCATTGTGGCTATCGACGGAACTGAAAACATTGCAAAAAACTTTCCGCTTCACGGCACCGATGTCTCATTTGATATTCTTGAGACAATTCCGGCTGATTTTGTAAGTACGCACAAGACATCTGAAATCGGAGATATTGTCAGAGAGAGAATTATTGAACACCTGCCCGAAGCTACACCGATAAATCCGGAGGCAACAACAATCCTCCATCATCAAATGGTACACGAGGAAGATGATACCCCATGAAGCAGAGAATCATAACGGGGGCCTGTCTTACAATAGTCGTAGGACTTTTTGTTTACTTTTCGAAATTTCCGTATGTACTGAATACTTTCGTTTTTATTCTGAGCATTTTCGGTACATATGAGATTTACAAGGCGACGAAAACAGACAACAAAAAAGTATGGTTATTCTCATCCTTCATTGCAGATATTCTTATTTCCTTTCTGAAAATACCTTACTATAACATTGTAACGTCAGTTTTATTTGCTGCGCTTATTCTTCTGTTCGTTCCGCTTATGACGCATTTCGAGGAGATTTCATCGGATAAAATAACGCCGTGGAAAGTGTTTGTGTTCACGGTTGCATTGCCCCTTTCATTTAAAACCTTTGTAGAAATAAGATCCGTAAAAAATGGAATTTACTACGTCATACTTGTGCTGATAACCACTGCGTTTACAGACATATTCGCACAACTTACCGGAATGGCTTTCGGAAAGCACAAAATGTGCAGAAAACTCAGCCCTAATAAAACTGTGGAGGGTTCCGTCGGCGGAATACTGACAACACTCGTTTTGATTCTCGTTTTAACAGCACCGTTTTCAAAGTATAAAAACATACAGGTAAACTTCGGATTACTCTGCCTTTACTGTGTATTGGTATCTGTAATCGGTCAGTTCGGTGATTTATCAATGTCCGTGATAAAGCGTATTTGCGGCATAAAGGATTACGGCAAGCTCCTCCCCGGGCATGGCGGAATCCTCGACCGCTTTGACAGTATGCTTTTCACTGCTCCATTTACATTGATATTTTACAATATATTTAAAATTTCAGGCGGGCTTTTCCCTATGGTTTTATAATCATTTTTAAAGCTTATTTCTCTCCATCCGCCTGAATTAAAATGACAAAAGACTCGGTCTCCCATTGCCGGGTCTTTTGTTTTATGTTAAAATACGAAGCGGTGGTGAAAGACATGTCAAAAAGTGACAACATAAATGAAATTCTCAAAGAAAACGAATTCATTGAAACACTCGGAAAAGGCATATCGCTTATCTGTTCCCCGTCGCACGGATTCGGTACGGATGCCATTCTCCTTGCAGACTTTTCAGCTCCGAGAAAAAATGACAAATGCTGTGATCTCGGCTGCGGTTGCGGAATCATTCCTATGCTTTGGTACAGAAGCGGAGTACGTGCGGACATATACGGGGTCGATATACAAGAATACGCCGTCGATCAATTTACACGTTCACTCACACTTAATAACTCTCCCGAAAATGTTCATGTTCTGCACCACGACCTCAGAAAAATCCGCAGCGTACTTTCCGGTGGCTCATTCAATGTTGTCACAATGAACCCTCCGTACAAGCCCGCATACACAGGCATATTGTCGAAGGCGGACTCAGATAAAATTGCACGACATGAGACCATGTGCACCATAGACGACGTTTGCAAGGCTGCATCCTCTCTACTGAATTTCGGCGGAAAATTTGCCATGTGCCACAGACCCGAACGCCTGTGCGATGTAATATGCAGCATGAGAGAAAACGGAATCGAGCCAAAACGAATACGCTTTGTTATGAAACGTCCGGAGACCGCACCGTGGCTATTCCTTATCGAGGGAAAACGCGGCGCAAAACCACACATAACGGTCATGCCTCCGCTTATCATACAAAATGCCGACGGAACCAACTCACCGGAGCTTGACAGGATTATCGGTGACTACAAAGGAGACGCATAAGATGTCAGGAAAATTATATGTTACCGGTACCCCTATCGGAAATCTTTCAGATTTTTCGCCGCGCGCGATAGATGCGCTCACAAATTGTGATTTTATTGCTGCCGAAGATACTCGTGTTACACTTAAACTCCTCAACCACTTCGGCATCAAAAAACCACTCACAAGCTACTATGAACACAACAAGGAGCAAAAGCAGGACACAATTCTGTCGCGCATCCTAAGCGGCGAGAACTGCGTGCTCGTGTCAGATGCGGGCATGCCTGCCATCTCCGATCCGGGCATGGAGCTTGTGAATGCATGCCACGAGCACGGTATTACCGTCGTGTCGGTACCCGGCCCGACGGCATTTGCTACGGCGCTCGCCATCTCCGGGATGGACAACGGCAGATTCACATTTGAAGGCTTTTTAAGTGTAAATAAAAAGTCGCGAAAACAGCACCTTGATGAGATACGTGCGGAGCGCCGTACAATGATTTTCTACGAGGCGCCGCATAAGCTTTCGGCAACTCTTCGTGACCTCTATGAGGCGCTCGGAGAAAGAAAGATTGCCATAGTAAGAGAGATTACGAAAATACACGAAGAGGTTATACGCACTACCCTGTCACAGGCAGTAATTGATTATCCTGACAACAACCTCAAAGGTGAGATTGTTCTAATCATTGAGGGTGCAAAAGAATCCGCAAAAGAAGAGATATCACTTGATGACGCAAGAAAACTTGCACTCTCATTTATCTCTGCCGGCATGTCAAAAAATGACGCGTCAAAAATGGCTGCAAAACAATCGAGACTTAAGAAAAGCGATATTTATAAATTGCTTAACGATGACTAATGCGTATATGTAAATAAATTGCCGACAAATATGACAAAAGAGCCTTTTAATTATGTATCGACCCCCAAAAGTCAGACCAAAAATCTGACGATTGGAGATCGGTATTTTTATGTCAAAATATTCATTTGTCGTTTTGCATAAAATAAAAAACATTTAATTGTGATTAATAATGAATTTTTATAAAAGCACTTGAAAAAAAAGTAATCTGTGCTATATTGAAATTAATTCGTGAGTAATCGCTCACGAATTATAATATTGCTCAGGAGATGTATTTATGAACGATTATATTGAAAGCGTAATTAAAACAGTTGAGCGCAGAGACAATGCAAAACCGGAATACATTCAGTGCGTAAAAGAAGTATTCCGTTCACTTGAAAAAGTAATAGAACAGCATCCGGAATACATTGAGGACGACATACTCTCACGTATGGTTGAACCCGACAGACTTATAACATTCAGAGTTGCATGGGTCGATGACGCGGGAAAGACACATATAAACAGAGGCTACAGAGTTCAGTTCAACTCAAGCATAGGACCTTATAAGGGCGGTCTTCGTTTCCACCCGTCCGTCAACTCATCCATCATGTATTTCCTCGGATTTGAACAGACATTTAAAAATTCTCTCACAGGTCTTCCCATGGGCGGTGCAAAGGGCGGTTCGGACTTTGACCCACGCGGCAAGAGCAACCGTGAAATAATGAGATTCTGTCAGGCGTATATGACAGAGCTTTACAGACATATCGGACCGAATATAGATGTACCCGCAGGGGACATTGGTGTCGGCAAGAGAGAGATAGGCTATCTCTTTGGGCAGTACAAGAGAATTTCAGACGCTTTTGAAAATGGCGTGCTCACCGGTAAAGGACTCTCCTACGGAGGTTCTCTCATAAGACCGGAAGCTACAGGTTACGGCGCTATTTACTATACCTGCGAAGTTTTAAGCCATGAGCATGACGACATAAAGGGCAAGACCTTTGCGGTTTCCGGATTCGGTAATGTTGCATGGGGCGCATGCAAGAAGATTGCCGAGCTCGGCGGTAAAGCAATAACCATTTCGGGTCCTGACGGATTTGTCTACGATAAAGACGGTATAACCACAGAGGAAAAGCTCAATTATCTTCTTGAAATGAGAAATTCCGGACGTGACAGATGTGAGGACTATGCCGACAAATTCGGTGTACCGTTCTTTAAAGGTGAAAAGCCTTGGAAAATCAAGGCAGATATTGCTCTTCCCTGCGCAACACAGAATGAAGTTGATATTGAAGATGCAAAAGCAATAGTAGCCAACGGCACAAAGTACTATATGGAAGTCGCAAATATGCCTACAACCGAGGCCGCTCTTAACTATCTTTTGGAGCAGGACGGAGTTATAGTCGCACCGTCAAAGGCCGTAAATGCCGGTGGTGTATGCGTATCGGGTCTTGAGATGAGCCAGAACAGCCAACGTCTTTCATGGACCGCAGAGGAAGTTGACTCAAAGCTTCATCAAGCAATGATAAATATCCACAAGCACTCAGTTGAAGCAGCGGAGAAGTACGATCTTGGATACAACCTCGTAGCAGGCGCAAACATTGCAGGCTTTGAAAAAGTTGCAGAGGCAATGTACGAGCAGGGTATCTATTAATTCTCTGAAATAAAATCAATTCTTTCTAAAAAAAACAGAAGCCACAGTGCTGTGGCTTCTGCTTTTTTACGTTATTTTTTATACATTGAATCTGAAAAGAACAACGTCGCCGTCCTGCATGACATATTCTTTTCCCTCTGAACGAACAAGTCCTTTTTCCCTGGCTGCCGCAAGTGAGCCGCACTCAAGCAAGGTCTTGTAGTTTATAACCTCCGCACGGATAAAACCGCGTTCAATGTCGGAATGAATCTTTCCGGCAGCTTTCGGTGCCTTTGTGCCCTTCTTAATGGTCCATGCACGCACTTCCGGCTCTCCTGCAGTAAGAAATGACATAAGACCAAGAAGGTCATATGAGCGCTGTATGAGCAAATCAAGGCCGCTCTTTTCAATTCCGAGGTCTTTAAGGAACATTTCCTTTTCATCAGCCGGAAGTTCGGCTATTTCCGCTTCCATCTCAGCACAAATAGGAAGTACTTCACTGCCCTCTTCTGCGGCAATTGCTTTCACGGCATTAAAGCGCTCGTTAGCCTCAATTCCGTTTACAAAGTCATCCTCGCTCATATTGCAAGCATAGATAACCGGCTTATATGTAAGAAGGTTAAAGTCTGTAAGGAGTGCCTCCTCGTCCTCTGTAAGTTCAACGGTTCTCGCACACTTGCCATTATCAAGAGCCTCCTTGAACTTATTCAGTACTTCAAGCTCTTTTGCAAGTGATTTGTCACCCTTCATTGCCTTTTCGGTTCTTACGATTCTCTTTTCAAGAACCTCGGAATCGGCAAGTATAAGCTCAAGGTTTATTGTTTCAATATCACGTTGCGGATCAATTGAGCCCTCAACATGCACAATGTCGGAATTTTCAAAGCAGCGTACAACATGGATAATAGCATCAACCTCACGTATATGTGAAAGGAATTTGTTTCCGAGTCCCTCACCCTTTGACGCACCTTTTACAAGACCTGCAATGTCAACGAATTCAATACTTGCGGGCACTACTGATTTCGGATGATAAAGCTCTGCGAGAAGATCAAGTCTTTCATCCGGAACCGCAACGACACCGACATTCGGCTCTATAGTGCAGAAAGGATAGTTTGCAGACTGTGCTCCCGCATTTGTTATAGCATTGAAAAGTGTACTCTTGCCCACATTCGGCAAGCCTACGATACCAAGTTTCATAGTGGAATACTCCCTTAAAATTCAATAAATACAAGTGACATTCTATCACAAAAAATGGTGCAATACAAACGTATTGCACCATTTCTTTGAAATTGAATGAATTGAAGGTTTATTTTTTATGACAAGAGCCTGACATTGCACAGCCCTTACAGTTACAGCCGCAACTTGATTTGCCTTGTTTCTTATTTTTTACAAGGTTTACTATTATAGCCGCAACAACAGCTATAAGAACAATACAAACTATAATCGTAGCAATATTCTGTGAAATCCATGCAATCATCGAAAAGGCTCCTTTCATTGTAATAACATCAAGAGATTTTATTTCTTAATTTTAACATCATTTTTGAGTGTTGTAGCCTCTTTGTAAGGTCTTACAAGCATGTAGATCATACCGGCAATGAGAACAACTGAGCATACAATTCCGACCGGGTTTGCCTGTCCGATGAAGAGGTTTCCTATCTGATTTACAAGGAATGCGATTACATATGCAAATCCGCACTGATAACCGATAGCAAACCAAGTCCACTTAGAATTGTTCATCTCACGTCTGATAGCACCGATTGCTGCGAAGCACGGAGCGCAAAGGAGGTTGAATACAAGGAATGAGTATCCGCTGACCTTTGTAAATGCTTCTGCAAGGGTTGCATATACATCGCCCGATGCACCGTAAAGAATACCCATTGTACCGACAATGTTTTCTTTGGCAATAAGACCTGTGATAGATGCAACAGCTGCCTGCCATGTCCCCCAACCGAGTGGCTTGAAGATCCAAGCAATGGCGTTTCCGACAACAGCAAGAATTGAAAGGTCGAGTTCCTCCTCAGAAAGCATACGGAATGTTCCGTCTACTACTCCGAAGTAAGATGTGAACCATACAAGGATTGTTGAAAGAAGAATGATTGTTCCGGCCTTTTTGATGAATGACCAGCCGCGCTCCCACATTGAACGAAGAACGTTCTTGAGTGTCGGCATATGGTAAGCGGGAAGTTCCATTACGAACGGAGCAGGATCTCCTGCGAACATCTTTGTCTTCTTGAGCATGATACCCGAAACTATGATTGACGCCATACCTACGAAATATGCGGATGTTGCAACAAGTGCGGATCCGCCGAAAATAGCACCGGCAATCATTGCGATAAACGGAACCTTAGCGCCACATGGGATGAAGGTTGTTGTCATGATGGTCATACGGCGGTCACGCTCGTTTTCGATTGTACGTGATGCCATAACACCCGGAACACCGCATCCTGTACCTATAAGCATAGGAATGAACGATTTACCCGAAAGACCGAACTTACGGAAGATACGGTCAAGAACGAATGCGATACGAGCCATATATCCGCATGCCTCAAGGAATGCGAGCAAGAAGAAGAGTACGAGCATCTGCGGAACAAATCCGAGAACCGCACCGACACCGGCAACGATACCGTCAAGTACGAGTCCGCTAAGCCACGGAGCAACATTTGTCTTGTCAAATGCGTTTCCGATAAGAACCGGAATACCCGGAACCCATACGCCGTATGTAGATGTATCAGGAGCACCGTATGCTTCTTTATAATCAGTATTGAGATACTCTGCAACAGCTGCTTCAAGATCTGCTTTCTTTGTGTTCGGATTCTTAGTTACTTCAAGAGTTTCCTCATCCTCTACCTCATAAGTAACATTTGCATCTGCAGGTGTTTCCTTAACGAGAGTTTCGAGTGCGCTCTTTGCATTTGCCTCATCATAATCTTCTGACTCAAGGTCAATAGCCTCAGCCATGTCGTCATCACCGTACTCACTGATGAACGCATCAATGATTTGGTCTGTGTCGCCGTAGTTTTCGGCAGCAGCCTCATAAGCTGATGAACCTATACCGAACAGGTGCCAACCGTCTCCGAATACACCGTCGTTTGCCCAGTCGGTTGCAAAGCTTCCGACTGTCATCATTGAGATGTAGTAAACAAGGAACATAATAAGAGCAAAGATAGGAAGACCGAGCCATCTGTTTGTAACTATGCGGTCAATCTTATCAGATGTTGACATCTCGCCTTTATTTTTCTTTTTATAGCATGCCTTGATAACCTCGGCAATGTATACATATCTTTCGTTTGTGATGATTGATTCAGCGTCATCATCAAGTTCTTTTTCAGCTGCGGCGATATCTTTTTCAATATGCTCTTTAACATCATCGGCAATCTTAAGAGTTTCAAGGACTTTATCATCACGCTCGAAAATCTTTATAGCGTACCATCTCTGCTGATCCTCGGGAAGATCATGTAAAGTTGCTTCCTCAATATGAGCTATAGCGTGCTCAACCGGACCTGAGAATGTATGCATAGGAACGGTCTTGCCGTTCTTTGCAGCCTCGATTGCCGCCTCGGCAGCATCCATAACGCCCTTTTCTTTAAGAGCTGAAATCTCAACTATTTCACAGCCAAGCTGGCGTGAGAGTTCCTTTGTGTCAATCTTGTCACCGTTTTTCTCAACAACGTCCATCATGTTGATTGCGATAACAACAGGAATTCCGAGTTCTGTAAGCTGTGTTGTGAGATAAAGGTTTCTTTCAAGGTTTGTACCGTCAATGATGTTAAGAATAGCATCAGGACGTTCACCTATCAAGTAATTACGTGCAACAACTTCTTCAAGTGTGTACGGTGAAAGTGAGTAAATACCCGGAAGGTCGGTGATAGTTACTCCGTCGTGTTTTTTAAGTTTGCCTTCCTTCTTTTCTACGGTAACACCCGGCCAGTTACCAACGAACTGGTTTGATCCTGTAAGAGCATTGAATAAAGTGGTCTTACCGGAGTTCGGGTTACCTGCAAGGGCAATTCGTAAATCCATCAGTTTTTCCTCCTTATTCAACTTCGATCATTTCTGTGTCTGCCTTACGAAGTGAAAGTTCATAGCCGCGAACCGTTACTTCCATAGGATCTCCGAGAGGAGCAACCTTACGAACGGTTACCTCTGTTCCCTTGGTTATACCCATGTCCATAATACGGCGCTTTATAGCGCCTTCACCGTGAAGCTTTTTAACCTTGGCTGTACCGCCAATCTCAACATCTTTGAGTGTTTTCACGCTGAATCCTCCTTACACTTTTCATTCAATGGTTAAATCATTATTTTTCGTGCCATTTCTTCGCTAATGGCAACTCTTGACTCCTTGACGTTTACGATAACATTTCCGCCGAGTGAATTTACAACGGTCACATCACCGCCGACAACGAAGCCGAGATTTTCGAGATGCTTCTTTATCTCGGGAGATCCACCAATCTTCTTGATGATGTTTTTCTCACCGAGGTCAGCAAGAGCAAGTGGCATCATAATTGAGCCCCCATAAACAATATTGGTTAGAAAATGCTAACCGCATAACTTTAAAAAGGAGATTAGCACTCGCTAACTCCATATATAAAAATACACTTTTATTATTAAAAGTCAAGCAAAAAAGCAAAAAAAGTTGAACAGTTGTTCAACTTTCGTCACAATACACAATCGGTTAGCCGAAGCCAACCGATTGTGTTATGCAATATTCTCAAAAAAAGCATACCGTCAATTCTTACAAACATCGCATATTTCCATACAGTTCATAGTCATGATTACTACTTACAGTATTTTATAATTTTTGCATTAAGTCCGTTATTTTCAAATTCAGATATGACGGATCTGTTGTATATTGATTCATCAATCCTCGGAAAAAACACTTCGGCATCCTCACATACGCTGTCAATGTGTGTAAGATATACCGTATCGGCATAAGGTAAAAATGCCTTGTATATCTCTCCCCCACCTATTACAAAATTTTCTTCGGGAGAGCTGCCGTACTTATTCAGTACATCGTCTGTACTGTGTAAAACTTCAACGCCGTCATGCTCAAAAGTATTGTCTCTTGTCAAAACGACATGGTGTCTGCCCGGAAGAAGCCCGGGAAGGCTCAAAAAAGTCTTCCGTCCCATAATCACGGTATGGCCTTTTGTTGTGCTTCTGAAAAACTTCATGTCATCGGGTAAGTGCCAAATAAGATCATTGCCCTTCCCAAGCTCGTAGTTTTTTCCGACAGCTGCGATCATTGAAATCATTTGTCCACCATTATTGAGCTATCGGGAATGCAATCTTTCCCATGTGCTCATAACCTTCAATTTTTATGTCCTTAAGATCTCTTGAATTGTCAAATTCAAAGAAATCACGTACTTCGGGATTTATCCAAAGCTTCGGTGCCGGGAGATCTCCCTTTTCATCAAAACGTGCAATCTGTTCTTTGATGCCGTCAACCTGATTTACATATATGTGCGCATCCTTGATACTCCAGTCAAGTGTGCCCGGCTTAAGACCTGTGCAGTGAGCAATAAGATTAAGAAGTACCGAATACTGAGTTACATTGAACGGAAGACCGAGAGGCACATCGCAGCTTCTCTGATGAACCCAAGCATTGAGTTTTCCGTCTGTTACATCCCACTCAGAGCTCCATACACACGACGGCAGTACGGCCGTGGGAACATAATCATCCTGCCAAAGAGTCATAACCATACGCCTGTCGGTAGGATTTTCTTTGATTGTCTTTATGAGTTTCTGTGTCATTTGGAATTTATTTGTGATATACCCATATGCCGTTCCTATCGTATGAGCCCATTCCTTGCCGAATTCTTTCTTTATATCGGTCTTTACCAGCCCGCCTTTTCCGTCGGGAAGCATCTGTGTTGCATACCAAAATCCGTCTTCCTGTATCTCCCACTCATCCCATATGTGGCATCCGCGTTCTTGAAGCCAGCGTACATCGTTTGACTGCGCCTGATAAATCCATAGCATTTCTACAATAGCCTGCTTAAAGAAAAGCTGCTTTGTCGTAAGCACCGGAAATTCTTCACCGAGATCAAGATGAAAATGATGAGACGGTACCTTTATTGTGTTTATTCCCGTACGGTTTTCAACCTCGACACCCTCAGAGAGAATTCTCTTGCAAAGGGCAATGTAATCCTTATCCCACTGTGACATGTTTTAAACCCCTTTTCCTTTAAATTTTAATCTTCCTAAAAAAGTAAAAAAGTCTTGAATAGCACAAAATATTGTATCATACAAGACTTGTATTTACTATATATTTTTTGTGAATGTTTATTTTCCTGCCGGAAAAATCAATATTCGAACATGCCCTTGAACACAAATTTCGCGTCTCCGAAAAGAGTTACATCGTCATCCGTGTAGCGTACAACAAGGTCTCCGCCCGGAACCTTTACGGTAACGTCCGTATTCTTTTTGCAGTATCCGTTTTCACATGCTGCGACAACCGCCGCACAAGCGCCTGTTCCGCACGCGAGTGTAACACCGCTTCCGCGTTCGTAAACACGCATTTTAAGCATTGTATCATTTACAACCCTTACAAATTCCGTGTTCACACGTTCGGGGAATATCTTATGATTTTCAAACTTCGGTCCCTCTGTCTCAAGGTCAATTTTATCTACGCTGTCGCAGAATACCACACAGTGCGGATTGCCCATGGAAACGCAGTTTAAGTTGTAAACATGGTTCACGATTACGCATGGGTAATTAAGCACCTTTTCAAGCGGCAGATTTACAGGTACATCCTTTGCAAGAAGACTTGGTTTACCCATAGAAGCACTGGCATACGTAACTCTTCCGTTACTGGTATACACCTGTACTTCCTTTACACCGAGCTTTGTCTCGATTTTTATGAGGTCGCGTCCCTCAGCGTATCCGTTGTCATAGGTATACTTTGCAACACAGCGAATACAGTTTCCCGCCATTTCGCCCTCGGTACCGTCAATATTGAAAATTCTCATCTTCATGTCGGCAATATCCGACTTTTCAAGAAGTACGATTCCGTTTGCGCCTATTCCGAAATGTCTGTCGCACAGAGTTACACACAGAGACTCGGGACATGTTATCCTGCCGTCAAAGTTTTCTATGAAGATGTAGTCGTCACCCGTTGCCTGCATCTTAATAAACTCGAACACCTGTCTTGTCTCACGCATTTGGTTTATGTCGACAAGTTCTGTGTTTTGTTGTGTATAGTGGCTCGCAATGATATTGGTAGCCGCAGTTGCGGTATCAAGTGATGTAAAGCACGGTATACCGAGGAAAAGAGCCTTGCGCGACAGTGCGATGTACTCATCTATGGTTTCGTCCATCAGGGCGCCCGTGTAAACAATAAAGCTTATCTTACCGGACTCAAGGAGCTTGAAAACGGATTCATCTGATACATTGCTGTTTACATGCTCCGTGCTTATTCCGAGACTCTCTATGGCTTCTGCCGTTTCCGGCGTTGCGTATATCTTAAAGCCGAGGTCATAAATATTCTTCGCGAGTGAGAGGACATCAATCTTGTCATGCTTCTCAACACTTATGAATACACCGATTTCTTCATTTCTGCTCGGAACCTTGAATGTTCTTCCTGAGGCTGTAATGCCCTTGAACAACGCCTCATTGAGATTCTTGCCTATACCGAGTACCTCTCCCGTTGACTTCATCTCCGGTCCGAGATATGAGTTTGCATCCATAAGTTTTTCAAATGAGAAAACGGGAACCTTTACCGCAAAGTACGGCGGTGTCTTGTAGAGTCCCGTGCCGTAGCCGAGTTCTTTAAGGGACGCGCCGAGCATCACCTTGGATGCGAGGTCTACCATGGGAACGTTCGTTACCTTGCTGATGTACGGCACGGTGCGTGACGCGCGCGGGTTTACCTCTATTACGAAAAGCTCGCCTTTGTAGATAAGGTACTGTATGTTTACAAGACCCTTTGTTCCGAGAGACAAAGCCAGCTTTTCGGAACAGTCCACAACGGTGCTCATCATCTTGTCATTGATATTGTACGGCGGATACACGGCAATAGAATCACCGCTGTGGACTCCCGCGCGCTCAATATGCTGCATGATACCGGGGATAAGGACATCCGTTCCGTCCGAGATTACATCGACCTCTATTTCGGTGCCCGGCATGTATTTATCCACAAGTACAGGGTTGTCAATTCCCTGAGAAAGTATCTTATTCATGTACACTTCAACTTCGTTGTCATCGTGTACTATTTTCATATTCTGACCGCCGATTACATACGAAGGTCGGAGAAGTACGGGGAAACCGAGTTCGTTTGCGGCTTTTAATGCCTCGTCAAGAGTATTTACGCCGAAACCCTTCGGTCTCTTTATTCCGAAGCGTTCAAGGAGAGCGTCAAACTGCTCTCGATCCTCTGCCGTATCTATACTCTTTGCAGATGTGCCGAGAATTTTAATTCCGTTTTCATCGAGGAATTTCGTAAGCTTTATTGCGGTTTGTCCGCCAAATGCGACAACTACGCCTATCGGTTTTTCAACACGGATGATATTCATTACATCTTCCGGTGTAAGCGGTTCAAAGTAGAGTCTGTCCGCCGTGTCATAGTCCGTTGAAACCGTCTCAGGGTTGTTATTGACTATTACAACATCGTATCCCATTTCTTTAAGAGTCCATACACAGTGTACGGATGAATAGTCAAACTCTATTCCCTGCCCTATACGTATAGGTCCGGAGCCCAGAACCATTACAACCGGCTTTCCGCTTCTCTTGAAAGTTCTCGCCTCACATGTTTTGTCATATGTCGAGTAGAAGTACGGAGTCTTTGCGTCAAATTCGGCACCGCATGTATCAACCATTTTATAGGCTGCATTAAGCGGAACGATACCGGTAAGTCTCAGTGCCTGTTCGGTTGTTTTTCCGTCAGTATCAATGCCGAAAAGTTTTACGAGAGCGTCATCCGGATATCCAAGCTTCTTGCCCTCTTTGTAGAGCCCATTCAGCTCAATATTTTCGGCACAGCCGCACCCGCAGGTCTTGCAGTCAGCAGTACAGCCGTCGAAACCGGAAGCAGCTGATTTTTTACCGATAAGATCAGCTGATTTTTCTTGTGCGTAATTTTCGTACTGCGCAAGCTTCAAAAGCTTTGAGAGGAACCAACGGTCAATTTTTGTTATCTCATGTATTTCGTCAACCGTAACACCGCTCTTTAGAGCCTCAAACACAGTGAACATACGGTAGTCGTCCTGTACTGCAAGTCTTTCAAGGATTGAGCCTTGTGAGGTTTTCTTTTTAGAGTTAAGTGTATTAAGAGAAATCTCAGCACCTCTTACGGCCTTCATTACAGCCATCTCAAAGTTCGGTGCTATGGACATAACCTCACCGGTTGCCTTCATCTGTGTTCCGAGCTTACGACTCGCATTCTGGAATTTATCAAAAGGCCATTTCGGGAACTTGACTACAACGTAGTCAAGGGTCGGTTCAAAGCATGCGCAGGTTTTACCCGTTATGTCGTTTGGGATTTCGTCAAGAGTGTAACCGAGAGCAATCTTTGTTGTTATCTTTGCAATAGGGTATCCCGTTGCCTTTGAAGCGAGTGCCGATGAACGTGACACACGCGGATTTACCTCGATTACGGAGTATTCAAAGCTGTCAGGATTCAGCGCGAACTGACAGTTACATCCGCCGACAATTCCGAGTGCCGTTATTATGTCAAGTGATGCCGAACGCAGCATCTGATATTCTTTATCCGAAAGCGTGAGTGCCGGTGCAACAACTATGCTGTCTCCGGTGTGGATTCCGACAGGGTCAAAATTCTCCATTGAGCAGACGGCAATTACATTGCCGGCATAGTCGCGCATAGTTTCAAATTCAATTTCTTTCCAACCTGAGATACATTTTTCTACAAGTATCTGTGTTATCGGAGACGCATCAAGTCCCGTCTTCGCAATAAGTCTGAGCTGCACCTCATCGTCTGCCACGCCGCCGCCCGCTCCTCCGAGCGTGAACGCAGGACGTACTATAACAGGATAGCCTATTTTCCGTGCGACTTGGAGTGCATCCTCAATGGTCGTTGCAATGTCTGACGGAACGGTCGGCTGACCTATTGCATCCATGGTCTCCTTGAAAAGTTCTCTGTCTTCAGCCTTGTCTATCGCGTCAACATTTGTTCCAATAAGCTTTACTCCGTGCTCCGTTAAGAAGCCGTCCTTTTCAAGCTGCATGGAAATAGTAAGACCCGTTTGTCCCCCGAGGCCGGCAAGAAGACTGTCCGGCTTTTCTTTCTCTATAATTCTTTTGAGAGTATCAACCGTCAACGGTTCAAGGTAAATCTGATCCGCAAGCACCTTGTCCGTCATGATGGTAGCAGGGTTTGAATTGCAGAGCACGACATCTACACCCGCCTCTTTAAGCACACGACAAGCCTGCGCACCTGCATAGTCAAACTCCGCAGCCTGTCCTATGACTATAGGTCCGGAGCCTATTACCAATACTTTTTTTATGTCTTTATTCTGTGGCATCAGTCTGCTCCTCCCATCATATTTATAAATCTGTCAAACAGGAAGCTTGTGTCATGCGGACCTGAGCATGCTTCCGGGTGGAACTGCACGGTAAACGCATTGTACTTCGGATAATCCATACCCTCGCATGTGCCGTCATTTGCGTTGACAAAGCTGAGCTCTCCCTCACCGGTTTTAGTTACACTGTCCGAAATAACTGCGTATCCGTGGTTCTGACTGGTTATGTATGTTCTGGTTCCGTTTACTTCCTTTACAGGCTGGTTTACTCCTCTGTGTCCGTACTTGAGTTTCTCGGTTTTTCCGCCGACAGCAAGTGCCGTAAGCTGATGACCGAGGCATATTCCGAACATTGGAACCTTGCCGAGGAGCTTGTGTATCTGTGCAATCTGGAATTCATTGTCAGCCGGATCTCCCGGTCCGTTCGACAACATGATGCCGTCCGGATTAAGTTTCATAACATCCTCTGCGGAAGTTGTGCCGGGAACAACCGTTACATTGCACCCGCGCTTCAAAAGTTCGCGCTCAATATTCTTCTTTGCGCCGAAATCATAGAGCACGACATTTAGTTTTTTCTCATGGCTGTCATCTGTTCGCCGCGTCAATGTATCCTTTGTCGTAACGGTTTCAACAGCATCCCTAATCCTGTAATTTTTTATCTCCTCAATAGCAGAAAGTTCTTCGGGAAGTTCATCACAAATTTTCGCATTCATTACGCCGTATTCTCTGATGATTTTTGTTATCTCTCTGGTATCTACACCGTATATGCCAGGAACACCGACCGATTTCAAATAAGCATCGAGATCGCCCTCACATCTGAAATTTGACGGTGCGTCACACCATTCGCGAACAACATATCCCTTCACGAAACAATTTCCCTCAAAATCCGACGGAATAATTCCGTAGTTACCTATGAGCGGAAAAGTCTGAAGCACAATTTGTCCGTAGTATGACGGATCGGTAAGTGTCTCAATGTATCCGCACATTCCCGTTGTAAAAACAAGTTCTCCCAAAGCATACGAATCTGCTCCGAAGGCATATCCCTCAAACACATCTCCGTTTTGGAGAACAAGGTAACGTTTCTTTTTATTCTGCATTTAAAACTTCCTCCCGAAATTGCGTGTAACTGATACTGTTATGTTAAAGTGTCGCCGCCATTACGGCTTTTATAGTGTGCATCCTGTTTTCGGCTTCCTCAAAAACAATTGATTTTTCACTTTCAAATACTTCGTTTGTTACTTCCATGTGATCGCGGTTAAAACGCTCACCCATTTCTGCACCGACCTTTGTTTTAAGATCATGATATGCCGGAAGGCAGTGCATGAACACGCAGTTTTCAGCCGCAGAATTCATGAGTTTCATGTTGACCTCATACGGCGATAAATCGTGAATACGTTTTTCCCATACTTCAACAGGTTCTCCCATTGACACCCATACATCGGTGTATATAACATTGGCGGATTTAACAGCTCTCATTGGGTCAGTTTCAAGCGTTATCGTACCGCCGGTTTCCTCGCATATTTCAAGACATTTCTTCACGAGTGAATGTTCCGGGAAATATTCCTCAGGGGCACATGCGGTAAAGTTAAGACCCATCTTCGCACATCCTACCATGAGTGAGTTTCCCATGTTATAGCGCGCATCTCCCATATAGACAAGGTTGATTCCTTTAAGTGTACCGAAATGTTCTTTTATTGTCATAAAATCGGCAAGTATCTGTGTCGGATGAAACTCGTTTGTAAGACCGTTCCAAACAGGAACCGATGCATACTCAGCAAGTGTCTCAACTATCTCCTGTCCGTAACCTCTGTATTCAATTCCCTCGAACATACCGGAAAGAACTCTTGCCGTGTCTGCAATACTCTCCTTTTTGCCTATCTGTGAATCTGTGGGATTCAGATAAGTGGTTCCCATTCCGAGGTCGTGTGCCGCAACTTCAAATGACGAACGGGTTCTTGTACTTGTTTTTTCAAAGATAAGAGCGACATTCTTACCCTCGTGCATCTTATGAAGTATTCCCTGCTTTTTCTTCTGCTTAAGCTCACATGCAAGGTCAATGAGGTATTCAATCTCATTCGGTGTAAAATCAAGAAGCTTTAAAAAGTCTCTTCCCTTTAAATCCATAATCAACGCCTCCATAAATATGCATTTTTATTTGAATAATTGCAAAATTATGCATATATTTGTTGTTTTTATTCATTATAATATAAATTCGCTGCATAAATAATACAATTTTATGCATGTAAAGTCAACATAAAGCAGATATAAAACAATAATAAAATATAATAACATAGGTAATTTTCAAAATAAGCCGTTCCAAAAAAATTCCGCTTCATACGAAGCGGAATTAAAAACAACTATTGCGCCTTTTCAGCTTTTAACATGTATGTCTCACCGGACACAATATCCGTTTGATCAACACTTTTGGATGCATAATTTTCTCCGATGTAAAAAGACCAATATGCTCCGTCTTTTTTGTAATCAAGAGTAACTCCGTTTACGGTTTTAACATAAAGACCGTAATCGCCCTGCTCACCGTCAATTATACCCTGCGAATAAAGTGCCTCTCCGACGGTTTTCTTGTCCGTCTTTATTTCTTTTTCAGTCTCATTTCCGTCAAGGTCACAAACTACTAAAGTAAAAGTCATTTTCGCAGTTTCCGAAGAAACACTTTGGCTGTCACCGTCATCACTGATGGGAACAGGTTCCGCATTGCATGCTGCAAGTGAAAACACAAGAAAAACAGACAAAAGCAAAGAAATAAAACGCTTCATAAAAATCTCCTTAAAAGGTTTTCGATACTATAACACATTTCATGTAAAATCGCAAGGGAAATCGCAAAAATTATTCAATGCCTTCCATGCAACAGTAACATGGCGGCAGGCGAAAAAATCGGATGGCAGTGTTATCTGCCATCCGCAAAAACAATTCATTCACTTATTTTTACAAGTATGTTCGGTTCCGTTTTTATAATATTCACCGCAAAACTGACACATGACATACTCACGGTGCGCCCATTCCTCTTGAGCCAAATGACTGGCATACATAGATTTATCGGGGTCTCCCGGATCATGATCAACGAGAGAATATGTACCGCCGCAATACGGACAGACGCTCGATGAAGTTTTTGCTTCGTCAGCCTCGGCACAAGCGGCAATATGAGCATTGTATGCTTCAACATTGTCACCTTTATATGTCAATTTGCAATACGGGCATTGCTTACCGTTGACATCCTCATCGGTACCCTCGGTTGATTTTGCTTCCGGGGAAGTCTCGGATGAGTTTTCGACTGATACTTCCTTTTTATTCGTAGGCTCGTTCGCTTCTTTGGTTTTACCGGTATCGGCGGTTTTTCCACATGAAGTAAGGAGGAGTACCGCCATTAATACGGTAATAATAATTGTGCTTATTTTTTTCATAATTAAAGACCCCTTTCACAAACACATACTAATTCTTTTTTATTTTTATTTCAACGGGGTGTTTTACAATTTAAGATATTTGTAATAATTCATCTTCACAGCGCCTTTATACTTATGTGCGATAAAAAACGAGTATTCATAAAGTCAAATCCCTTATGAATACTCGTTATGGTCGGAGTGGCGGGACTCGAACCCACGGCCTCCTGCTCCCGAAGCAGGCGCGCTACCACCTGCGCTACACCCCGACAATTTATAATGCGCGTTTTTCCGCGCTCGATTATTATATAATAAGAGGCAGATAAAAGCAAGATTTTTTTATCATAAATTAAACATAATCAGTATAAAATCCGGATCACCGATGAATTTCGGCAATCCGGATTTTTCTTATAGTTTTACTTAACTTTACTTTCTTGCGATAGCCTCTTTGGCAGCAGAAATGATATGGTCAGAATCAAGTCCGTAGATATGAAGAAGCTCCTTTGCGGGGCCGGATCTTCCGAAAGTATCATTTACACCAACACGAACAACAGGTGTCGGAAGTTTTTCTGAGAGAAGCTCACAAACAGCTCCGCCGAGACCGCCTATGATGTTATGTTCCTCTGCAGTTACAACGCATCCGCATTCCTTTGCAGCTGTAAGAACTGTTTCTTCATCAAGCGGCTTAATTGTATGAATATTGATTACACGAGCGTTGACTCCGTCTTTTTTCAGAGTTTCTGCGGCAATAAGAGCCTCGTTTACCATAAGACCCGTTGCGAGAATCGCAACATCGTTTCCGTCGGTAAGTTTAACGCCCTTGCCTATTTCAAACTTGTAGCTTTCCTCATCAAAAATCTGTGGAACGGCAAGTCTGCCAAAACGAAGGTAAACAGGTCCGTTGTACTCGGCAGCGGCAAGTACCGCAGCCTCTGCCTCAACCCAGTCGGCGGGGTTAATAATCGTCATCCCGGGTATAGTTCTCATAAGAGCAATGTCCTCACAGCACTGGTGTGAAGCACCGTCCTCACCTACTGAGATACCGGCATGTGTTGCGGCAATCTTGACATTCAGATGAGGATAACCTATTGAGTTTCTTATCTGTTCAAATGCTCTTCCTGCAGCGAACATTGCAAACGAGCTTGCAAAAACCGTAAATCCTGTAGTGGAAAGTCCGGCTGCAATACCTATCATATTGCCCTCTGCAATACCTGCATCAAAAAATCTGTCAGGATATGCCTTTTTGAAAACGCCTGTCTTAGTTGCGCCTGCAAGGTCAGCGTCCATTACTATTACACTTTCATTTTTCTCACCGAGCTTCAGGAGTCCTTCACCGTATCCGTCTCTGGTAGCTTTTGAAATCTTTTCAGACATGTTTAGTTCCTCCTTCAGTTAAGTGAATCAAGTGTTTCTTTAAGTTCGTTCATTGCCTGAGCATACTGTTCGTCGTTAGGTGCTTTTCCGTGCCATCCGCACTGGTTTTCCATAAACGAAACACCCTTGCCCTTAACGGTTTTTGCAATAATTGCAGTTGGCTTGTCAGTGACTTTCTTAGCCTCGTTAAAAGCAGCCTCAATCTCATCAAAATTGTGACCGTCAATGCATATAACGTGCCAACCGAATGCCTTGAACTTTTCATCTATAGGATAAGGAGAGTTTACTTCTTCAACCGTACCGTCAATCTGAAGGTTATTGTTATCAACTACAGCTACAAGATTTGAAAGACCTTTTGCAGAGGCAAACATAGCTGCCTCCCATACCTGACCTTCTTCAATCTCACCGTCGCCGAGTACGGTATATACTCTGTAATCAGCACCCTTGAGTTTTCCGCCGAGAGCCATTCCGACAGCAGCAGATATACCCTGTCCGAGAGAACCTGTGCTCATGTCAACACCCGGTGTCATATGCATGCTCGGGTGTCCTTGAAGATAAGAATCGGGCTTTCTTAAGGTTTTTATGTCCTCCTGCGGGAAAAATCCTTTAAGAGCAAGTACACCGTAGAGTGCGGGAGCCGTATGACCCTTTGAAAGAACAAATCTGTCCCTGTTTTCCGCTTTCGGATTCTTTGGGTCACAATTCATCTCACACATATAAAGATATGTGATGATATCGGCAACCGAAAGAGAACCGCCCGGATGTCCGGATTTTGCATTGTAAGTTCCTTCAATAACACTCATGCGAACCTTTGTTGCAGCCTTCTGCAATTCAAGTTTTTTTGAAGAATCCATTTTTACCTCCAAATCTCAAACGTTCGTTTTACGAAGTTTGTCTAAAAAATTTTCAAAATATTCCGGGAGCGGAGCCTCAAATTCAAGATACTCGCCACTTCTCGGATGAACGAAGCCGATAAGGCCTGCATGAAGACACTGGCCGCCAAGGCTTTTCGGTGTATTTTTCGGTCCGTAGACCGTATCACCTGCAACGGGATGTCCTTTGTACGCCATATGAACGCGTATTTGATGTGTCCTCCCCGTTTCAAGAGCACATTTTATGTATGTGAAATCTGAAAATCTCTCAAGAACAGTGTAATGCGTAACCGCATGCTTCGAGTTCTTCTCAGTAACAGCCATCTTTTTTCTGTCTTTTGGATTTCTCCCTATAGGCGCATCAATCGTACCGTCATCTGATTTGATTTTCCCATGAACAACCGCTCTGTACTCACGTTTGAAAGAATGTTCCTTTATCTGCTCTGCAAGTCTTACATGTGAAAAATCGTTCTTTGCAACGATAAGCAATCCGCTTGTGTCCTTGTCAATTCTATGCACAATTCCCGGTCTTATAACACCGTTGATACCCGACAGGGAATCACCGCAATGAAACATAAGTGCATTGACAAGCGTACCGTCAGGGTTACCGGCAGCAGGATGAACAACCATTCCCTTTGGTTTATTTACAACCAAGAGGTCATCATCTTCAAAGACAATTTGCAAAGGAATATCCTGTGCCTGTGTCGCAATCGGTACAGGTACAGGAATCTCAGTTTTAATAGTATCTCCGGCAAAGACCTTAGTCTTTTTGTTAACCGGTTTTTCATTCACAAATATAAGCCCATCAGCAATAAGCTTTTGAGCCGCAGACCTTGTAAGTTCCGGTGTCAGGGCAGAAACAACCGTATCAACACGTTCTCCGTTTATGTCATCTGTAACAATGAAAGTGAATGTGTTATTCGTCATCTGATTTTGCTTGCTCCTTTTTCTCTTTCGTCTCCCTTACAAGCTCAATAATAATCGAAATAATCAAAAGTACCGCACCGATTGTGACAAATATATCCGCGACATTGAAAACCGCATAATCAACAAATGTGAATTCAATAAAATCAACTACAAACCCACGCTCTATACGGTCTATAAGATTCCCTATTCCACCTGCAACAACGATTATCAATGCAGCGCATTGAAGTTTATCCTTGATTTTTCCGGTGATTAGAGCAACAAGAATTGCAATCATTATAAGCGATGTAATAATCGATAAGAGTGTCGTATTATTACTCATCATACTGAAAGCCGCTCCGGTATTTTCAACATAGCGGAACTGCAAAATGCCGTCAATGACAGTCATTGTGCCAATGGGTTTTAAGCCGGTGAGTACCAAATATTTTGAAAGTTGATCAACAGCAACCAGCAACACCACTACCACAGTAGCTATTGCTACCATCATTATTATTCAGTCCTCATTTCCTCTGTCAGAAAAGTTTCAGATTGTCCTCATTATCTTCTGCGACTTCAAGGTCAATATCCATGTCAAGAGGTTCATATGTAATATTTTCGTACTCATCAAGAGCATCTTCATCGAAGTCCTCATCAATGTCGGCATCCGCATACTCGTCGGCATCTGCCTCGAGGTCTGCCTCGTCATCTGCAAAAAGATCAATCCCGGAATCGACATCTTCAAAAGCGTCATCCTCTTCTGATTGATTTTCCGTATGATTCTCAAGTGAAATCTCAACAAAATCGTCTTCGAGAATTTCTTCAGCTTCGGTCTCAGCAGCCTCAGACTCTGTCTCCTCTTCGATAATTGCCTCTTCAGAAGTTTTCTTCTCGTGCATAGCTGCAACTTCTTCCGTGAAGTCAGGTGTAAAGCGGAGAAGTTCCATCTGTGTTTTGTAAGTATCCATAAGCTCCGCACGTACTTTTGCAGACTCTTCCTTTACTTTATTGAGATACTCACGTTCCTTTTCTGCTTGTTCTTTTACTGTGTTTACCTGCTCATCGTAAATCTCCTGCGCTTTGGCAAGAAGCTTTGTAGCGTTTGATTGGGCAAGCTTTATTGTCTCCTCGGCACGATCGTTTGCACCTGCAATTATCTTATCTGCTTCAACTTTTGCGTTGTCGATAATTGCCGCTGTCTTCTCATCAACAGCAGCCTTTGCGGCACGTACCTTCTCCTGTGCCTCGGCAAGGATTGATTCCTTCATACGCTCAGCCGTAAGGAGTGCATTTCTTATGTTATCTTCATCAGACTTATACTCAGAAACCTTATCAGCAAGCAATCCGAGTTTTTTTACAAGCTCCGCATTTTCACGGAACATTTGCTCATAAGAGTCATATACCTCTTCAAGGAATTCATCCACCTCAGATGCTTTATAAGCATTCCTTCCGGTAACCTGAAAATTATAGTTTTTAAGTTGCTTTGGTGTGAGCATACAATCCACTCCTCTGATAAGTTTGGCTATAACTGAAAGTATGGGCACGCCTCTTTACGGGGTGTGCCCATTTAAAAATCACATCATGACTGGAAGAACATTCCGCTGTTTTCCAATTCATCAAGCAAGTCGCCTGTTACGTTTACGTTGTAAGGCGTAATGATGAACGTGCTGTTTGCAACTCTCTTAAGCTGTCCTCCGTTTGCATAAGCGACACCCGAGAGGAAGTCAATAAGCCTTCTCGCAACATCTCTGTTTGCAGACTCAAGATTCAAAACAACTGTTCTCTTCTCATTGAGATGGTCGGCAATGGCGCTTGCGTCATCAAAACGTTCCGGTTTTGCAAGTACAACCTGAAGCATGGCCTTCTGCGGCATATTCACAACGTTACCTCCATTTTTACGGGGTGATGGCGCCTGATAGTCGGTATCTGCGGCATACGCGCCGGGATTCCTGCTAGGAACGTAGTTATCACCGTCGTCATAATCATCGTAATCATCATAATCATCCATATCCGGACCGTATTCATCTTCCGGTTCAAAGCCGGTTATAGTTTTTATTTTGTCAATAAAGCTTCCCATTTACCTGTCCTCCGGTTTTAATATTGTCGCGCTCCGAAAATATTGGAGCCTACTCTAACCAAATTAGCACCCATTTCAATCGCTTCAGGATAGTCAGAAGACATACCCATAGATAAAATTTGCATACATATATTATCTATTTTTTTACTGCCTATGTCAACAAATAGTTTGTCCATATCATAAAAAAACTGTCGAAGTCTGTTTTTATCCTCACATATGGGCGGAACACTCATAAGTCCCATGATTTTTACGCCCGGCATTTCAGCTATTTCACAGCACGAGTCAAAAACCTCTTCGCTCATAAATCCGCTTTTTGATTCCTCTTTCCCGATATTGACCTCAAGAAGGATATTTGTGATTATTCCGCGCAAAGATGACTGCTTTGAAATCTCCTTTGCAACCTTTATGCTGTCAACAGATTGAATGGCGGAAACCTCGCCCACTATCTGCCTTACCTTGTTTGTCTGAAGATGACCTATGAGGTGTACATCCACCCCGTCAAGTCTTAGTTCGTCCTTCTTTGAGAAAAACTCCTGAACACGGTTCTCTCCGATAAGGTCAATGCCACGTGAAATAGCGTGATTAATAAACTCCGGAGATACGGTTTTTGTTACGGCCATAAGTTTTATATCTTCCGGATTTCTGTCGCTTTTCAGCGCGGCTTCCGCAATATTTTCACGTACTGTTTTCAGATTGTCGTCAATCTGTGCAAAACGCATATTTCTATACTCATCGTAGTCACTTGACAATTTTTCCGTCATAAAGATCCTTTCCCTTCGTAACAATATTATCATAAAGACGAACGAAACTGTCGTCATTGCTGTCAGCGCTGCTTAAAACATAGTCGTCGGCGGTATAAACAATGTTCAGTTTGCGAAATTCGATTATATTGCCGTTTTGAACATACACACCTTTTTCACCGTCATCATTCACACGTATGGCTGTTGCCGGAACACGAAGTCCCGTAAATGAGTCAACAACAAGCTCCGCGGTCTCGTGTCGAAGTGATGAGATATCAGAGTTCATAAGGTTACAGCTGAGTACTATAGCCGCTTTATCTCCGGTATTTTCGTTTATCGCATAAACCGTTGCTTTGACACTGTTTACAGCCGAGAACGGAAGGTTGACGGTTATTGTGTCTCCTGCCTCAAGCGTACCGGTTCGGTTTGAATCTACAATGCAGAGAAAATACCATGTAAAATCGGTAACAACTTTGCCTATAGCACCGCTTGGAACATCCTCAGCCTTGCTTTTGAGAACTGCGTATATGTCATCAACGGAGAGGTCTTTGACTTTTGAGATGTCAACAATTTTTTCGAGTCCGTCCGTACCGCTGATATAGTATCCGGACGTGTCAGACACAACGCTTGTATGGGACGAATTTTTCTTTGATAGGTCATTGTATTCACTCTCAAGAGATTTGAGTTTCGTTTCAAAGTCAATTGAATCGCCCGTTGCAATCTGTCTTGTGATCACCTGGTCCCTCACATCGTTTATGTTTTCATCTATCTCCGTAAAATCCTTCTTCCAGACGCTGTTTACGAGGTCCATTGCGGCAGTGTCAATATTGTCGTTAAGATCATTTATGTTGAACGTATAGTTGTCCGACTGACTTGAAAGCTTTTTATACCTTTCAATTTCGGTTTCAAGTTCACGGAGTCTTGAATATGTATCGGCAGCCTCCGTGTCAGAAAAAACAACGGCAACCTCCTGATTTTTTGCCACTCTTGAGCCATCGTCAACCACCGAGATAATGGTCCCGTCCTTTTTGTTAGTTATGTAGTTCTCGTTTCTTGCAACAAATACATCCGTCTCAACCGTATCCTCAACAGTGTATTCTCGTGCAATCTCTGTTTCAACGGGACTGTAAGCCATTCTGTATACTTGATAACCGATGTATGCAAGCAACGTCAGTGCAACTGCAATTATTGCAAACTTTTTGACAACATTTTTCTCTTTTTCGCCCATATCAACACTCCTTCTTCAAAATTCCGGATTCATCTATAAACTTCTCCGCGCTTTCAATCTGCCCCGAAAGCGTTGGAGTTTCGTCAATGTATATCCAGTGGATTTCGGGATTGCGTCTAAACCACGTAAGCTGTCTTTTGGCATATCTTCTTGTATCTCGTTTGAGATTTTCTATACAGTCAAGAAGCGGTGCATCGTCAAGCAAATACGGGGCAAGCTCCTTGTACCCTATTGCCTGTTTTGCTGTGCCGCCCAAGTCCTCTTCCAGATACTTCTCGGCCTCGTAGAGAAGCCCGTTTGCGAGCATGGCGTCCACCCGCCTGTCTATCCTGTCATAAAGATACTCACGGTTTATTGCCGAGAGCCCCACAATGGCTGAAACATAACGTGTCGGTGTCTTTTGGGAATTTTCAACCTGATAACTCATTGTATAGCCCGTGACCTCATAAACCTCAAGCGCTCTTATCACACGTCCGGTATTATTCGGGTGAAGAGATTCGGCGGTTTTAGGGTCAATCTCCATGAGCTTTGAGTACATCGCCATGGGTCCTTTAACCGCAAGTTCATCTAAAAGCCTTTTGCGCACATCTGCGTTTTCATCACCCTCAAGTAACTCGATATTTTTGAGAACGGATTCAAGATAAAGTCCTGTTCCGCCCACCATCACAACATTTTTTCCGCGTGCATAAATTTCGGGAATTATCCTGTCTGCCTCCGCTTTGTATTTTGCAACACTGAACAATTCTCCGCGCTTTACAGTACCTATCATGTGATGCGGGACACCCTGCATCTCAGCTTTGGTTGGTTTTGCGGTTCCTATCTCCATTCCCTCGTAAATCTGCATGGAGTCAAATGACAAAATCTCGGCATTATAGTGTTTTGCAAGTTCAATTGACAACGCGGTTTTTCCGGATGCTGTAGGTCCGACAACCGCTATAACGGGAATTTTTTCCTTACTCATTTTTGAGGTTTCCTCGTAACTTTCTTCTTATGACCGGCCTCGTCAATGTAATATGTGTTTTCAAGCTGCCCGACAAGGCTTGCTTTATATGAGTCGATGTATTCTCTCCTCAAGGCTGCCTGTTCTCTCTTTTCTTCATCGGTAAGTTCTTGCGACTTTGACTTGTGATAAAGTTCATTTATTCTGTCAATCTTTTCCTGCTTCACCGAGATCATCTCCGTTTTCGTAAATTGTTTTTGCAAGGCTTAAAAGAGCGTCGTGCTCGTTTGGAATATCCTCATCTACAACACAGTTAAGCAGCTGTTCAAGCGTTTTTCCTATCTCCGGTCCGCCTGTAAAACCTATTCTCAGCAAATCCTTACCCGAGATATTCAGCTTTCTGAGAGAAAAACACTCCTCTTTCGAAAGAATGTTGTCAATACACTCGTTTACCGCGTTTATTTCGTCAATCGGCTTTGCAAACCCTGTATTGTGAGCAAGGCTGTCCCCGGCCTTCACGAACATAATTTTTTTGAGAATACGCGGCCCGAATTTGTTGAGTCTGCGCTTTACGGTTTTTCTGTCGGGAGTTACGGGATAGTCATGATACCTTACAATCGTCACGACATCCTTTTGAAATTGTGACGGCAGTCTTAAACGCTTTAAAATTTTTTCAACTGTTTGTGCGCCCTTTTCTCCGTGACCGTAAAAATGTCCCACACCGTCTTCGTCCGTGAAGAAGCACTCCGGCTTTCCGATGTCGTGAAGCAGCAGTGCGAATCTCACTTCCTTGTCCGGTTCGGAATACCCGACGGCATATGCCATGTGGGTGTAAACGTCATATATGTGGTGCTTGTTTCTCTGGTCAAAATCAAAGCAAGGTCTTATCTCCGGTATTATAACGGCAATTACTTCCCTGTATTCTATAAGCAGTTTTGTAACACGCTTGCCGTTTCCGCAGAGAAATTTAAGAAGCTCATCTGAAATTCGTTCTGCCGATATATTTTTCAAAAGTCCGCAATTTTTCAGTATGGCATCTTTCGTATTTTCTTCTATTTCAAAATCAAGCACAGCGGCAAACCGCAGCGCCCTTATTATACGCAGCGCGTCCTCTCTAAAGCGCTTGTTCGGATCACCGACTGTTTTTATCAGATGTGAGTCGATATCGTCCGCACCGCCGAATTTATCAACAAATCCCGTTTTATCACTATACGCCATTGCATTTACTGTAAAGTCTCTGCGGCAAAGATCCTCCGTAAGATTTCTTGTAAAGGATACATTTTCCGGATGACGGTTATCGATATACTCTCCGTCTGTTCTGTAGGTCGTTATCTCAAGTGGTATACCGTCAACTATTACAGTGACGGTTCCGTGCTTTATACCCGTCTCAATCACCCTGTAGTCCTTAAAAACCCGCTCAGTTTCTGACGGAACGGCATTCGTCGTAATGTCCCAGTCAGACGGATTTCTGTGAAGTATGGCGTCTCTGACGCAGCCGCCGACAATATACGCCTCAAATCCGGCGGATTCAAGCATATCAATTGCGACGGATACCGGTTTCGGCATACTCAGAAGTTTCACTGTTTACAAGCTCCTTATACTCATCATAGGTTATCAAGAGGTTAATTATTTTAAGCAATGCGTTCGATGACATCCTTTCCGGCAAACCGAGACGTCTTAGGAAATCTGTACGCCTTGCTTTTGAGTCCGGTTTCCCGGAAATTCCATCCTCAAAGAAGTCAAGATTTGTTATGCGGCGTGATTTGTCTTTGACGGGCGTATCTCCGTCTTTCGTTATTCCGGCTCTTTCAAATGCGGAAATTATTATGTCGTCCGGTATCCCCTCAACACCGAGTTTCCCCTCGGCTGACGGCTTTGTCTTACGCTTTTCCTTGCCGTAAAGGTCAGGTATATAGACATTGGTTATATACTCATCCGGGATTTTATTTCCGAGGAAATTTCTTATCATAAACCCGGCAGAATCACCGTCGGTCATAATGATAAGCCCGTGGGCTTTTGCAAGCCTTAAAAGGAGGTTTTGCTTCTCCTTATTTTTAAATATGCCGAACCCGTCAGTCTTGATTATGGGCGCATCTATGATACCCGAAAGTTTTATCTCGTCATACTTTCCCTCTACAACGATAACCTTGTCCGTATGAAGCATCACGAAGCCCTCGCTTTGCCAAGTTCGATAATAAGTTTTTCGAACACAATTCTGTTATCGTCAAAGCTGCTTTTCAGTCTGAAGTCGGCGGTCGCGAGAATATCAAGAGATTTTCTGAGCCCCGCCAAAGAAAAACGTCTTGCTCTTGAAGCTGCATTTTTCAGTTTAAAATCGCTCTTGTATGTTGACGGATACGCCTCCTTGAGTTCCCCTGTGGTGTGACCCGATTCAGATGTAAGCTTGACGCGGTACATATCCGCATATGTGCTCACAAGTGCACCGAGAATCATAGTGGGTTCTGTACGACGTTCAAAAAGAAGAGCCAATTCAAAAAAGGCTTTATCAAAGTTGTTTTGAAGCATGGAATCAATCATCTGAAAGGCAGTGGCCTCCAATGATTTTACGGCAACCTTATCAATGTCATCAGGTGTAATTTCATCGGATGAAAAAGCACATACCTTGTCAATTTCATTTATGAGGTTGCTCATGTCATCCCCGACACAGGTAACAAAATAGAGTGCCGTGTCAAAAGATATATCTTTCTCTCTTTTTCCGCATTCCGAAACAACAAACTTTACGAGTGCACGCTGATCTCTTTTTTCAAGTGTACATACCGCACCGTTTTTATCTATTGTCGCAAGAATGTCTTTTGAGAGTTTTGTCTTTGTAGAGAATCCTTTTGTATCCTGCCAAAAGATAAGCACACAGGTGTCGGGCAAATCCGAAACAAGTGAGAGAAGTTCTTCCTTTTCTGACTCGTTTGCACCGTCAAAGTCATAATCGTGTACAAAAACGCAGGATTTTTCACACATTGCGGGAAGTGACTCAACACACGTTCCTATCTCCTCGGGGTTTGTATTTTCACCTGCAAGTCTGTGAAAATTAAACGCCTCAAGGCCGGCAGGTACAACACTGTCGGCTAAGAGCTTTGCATATTTTTGTTTTAAGTATCCCTCATCGCCTTTGATGAGGTAGACCGGCAAAAGGTTACCTGATTTTATGTTTTGCCACAATGTCTTTTCGTTAAGTTTCATAATACTTTCCACGCTTTCGTATATGCGTTTCAAGTATACATTATTGAAGCTTATAATTCAATATTTTGTGCATTGTCAGTAAAATATTTAATAAATATAAGAAAGAAGGACGTACAGAGCTTCGGAAACAACAAAAAACGCAGTACACACTCCTACCGCAAAAGCAGGTCTGACTTTTTTACTCAAAAGTGTGAATGCAACCATAAGAATCACCGAACACACTGTAAGCGCGGTTGTACCGTCACCCACAAAGACGCTTGCAAACGGTATCAGTGAAATTTTTTCGCAGACAAAGACAATTACTTTCGAGCACACACCCGCAACCAGAAAAACAGGTCTTGAGAAAATCCCGATAGTCGGCAATGTATCAATCACGGTTCCCACTCCGGTGAAGAAAATTGCCAGTGACGAAAGCGGTGTTACAACAAGATTTGCCAAAGGAGACACAAGCGATGTATTGCCGATAAAAAGCATTACAAACGGGAAATTGAAAATCATGGTACAAATGGAAATCAACAAGATGTCAGACAGAGAGTTTATTCTTTGCCTGACATAAAAATTATGTATTTTTTTCTTTATGGCAGGTCTTACCTTTTTCTTAAGCGACGGGTAAAAAACAAATATTCCGAGCGTTGAAAAAAATGAAAACAGAAATCCCGTATCACCGCACACAAACGGATTGAAAAGCACTATTAGTAGTGCGGCAAACCCAAGGGAATTAATGCTGTCGGGATCACGCGTAAAAACTCTTCCGACGAAGAACACAATCAGCATAACCGCGGCACGTACAGTACTTTTTGACACACCGGTAACAACCGTAAATACAATCAGAAAAACAATTGTCATACACGCTGAAAACCTTTTTCCGATACCGACTTTTAGAAGTTGACGGTACACAAGCATACCCCAGAGCGAGCAATGAAATCCGGAAACCGAGAGCAGATGTACTACACCCGCAGTTTTAAAGCTGTCGTATATCTCGTCAGATATTTCCGATTTATCACCGGTAAGCATACCAACGAGCACACCCGCATAGTCTTTTGCAATGTATTCGCCGACCGTTTTTTCGATATATTTCCTTACATTGTACGCAAACTCCGGAATTTTGCTGTAGTTCCCTCCCTCATGAACTTTAACACCTGAATAAGCAGTAACACCGACAAAGATATCCTTTGCTTTGTAGTAATTCACCATGCTTGCAGAGGTTCTCGGATCATCTTCTTCAAAACTTTTCCCAGGTATATACAGCTTACCCGCGAATGATATTTTTTCGTTTATCTTCCCCTCGTATGTTTTTGAAGAAAGCTTTATTTTGAAATTTTTAGTTCTATTTTTGCTATGCTCGGAATCATCAATTGTATTTTTAGTACCGGCCTGTTTTATTTCTTCCACTTTCACGGTACATACATACAAGTCCGATGAACTTTTGCCCGACACCGAAACCACGTGCCCCGTGACTTCATAGGTATTGCCGCACAACGCTGTTACGGGGTTATAAATAAAATGTGTCTTTATGAGAAACAATGCACTGATCAAGGCGACGGACGCGAAAGCTATCGGGAACAATTTTTCGTTTCTCGTGCTTTTTATAAATACCGTGACAAAGAAAAGCACGGTTGAGATGACAAATAAACCGACAGCCGCAACAACAGCTTTATCGGGAGGGACAAGTGTAATAATGAGCAGTGCCCAAAGTGATGAAAAGCCGATAAGAAACAACGGTCTATGCAAAAAAAGCAGTCCTCTCTTTATAGATTGGACTGCTTTTTATATGTGATTATTTATGATTATTTTTTCAGCGTTTCAAATCAGCCGGGAGGCCATGTCATGTCTCTTCCGCCTATGATATGGAAATGAAGGTGAAGAACCGACTGCTGACCGCGCTTGCCGATATTGGAAACCACTCTGTATCCTTCATCTGCAACACCCTCTGCTTTTGCTATTTTCGGGATAACAGTGAAGATGTGAGCAACAATATCCTTGTTTGTGTCATCAATCTGATTTACAGACTGAATATGCTGTTTCGGAATTACGAGTATATGTGTAGGTCCCTGCGGATCAATGTCGCGAAATGCGTAACATACGTCATCCTCATACACTTTTGTGCTCGGAATTTCGCCGTTTATAATCTTGCAAAAAAGGCAATCCATAGTGCAATTTTCACTCCTTATGTCAATTTGTCAATATAGTTAGAACGAATGGTTCAAAATTCGGTATGAAAGGTCTAAACGAACAAATTATTTAAGCATAGACTCCACTGTTTTTTCAGCAGAAGCAAGAGCCTCGTCAACCTTTGAGATATCCTTGCCGCCCGCCATTGCGCTGTCAGGCTTTCCGCCGCCGTTGCCGCCTGCTATTGCCGCAATAGCACGTACAATATTTCCCGCATGAGCGCCCTTTGCGACTGCATCTTTACCGCAAGCGCATGCAAAGCTGAGCTTTTCACCGCAAACTGATGCGAATACGGCAACTATGGCACTATCGCTGTCCTTTGCGCTGTCAGCCATCTTGCGAAGGTCTCCGCCCTGTACGCCGTCAACTCTTGAAACCACAAGTCGGATATCTCCGATCTGTTTTGCACCGGCAAGCATATCCTTTGCACTTGCAGATGCAATCTTTGCATTGAGTTCCTCAACCTGCTTTTCAAGGCTCTTTACCTGAGCCGTAAGTGCGGCTGCTTTTGTGTCAATATCATGTGTATTTGAAAGCTTCATTGCGGCAGCGGTCTTTGAAATAAGTTCATCGTCCCCGCGTATGTAATCAAGCACGCCTGTTCCCGTAACGGCCTCAATTCTTCTGACTCCGGCTGCTACGGATGATTCGCTGAGTATCTTATAAAGACCAAGTCTGCCGGTATTGTCAACGTGTGTACCGCCGCAGAATTCCGTTGAAAAGTCTCCTGCCTTTACAACTCGTACAATATCCCCGTATTTCTCTCCGAAAAGAGCCATTGCACCGAGCTTTTTAGCCTCTTCTATGGGCATCTCTTTCGTAACAACAGGTATATTTTCAAGTATTACTTCATTGACTCTTTTTTCAACGGCCATAAGTTCTTCCGTCGTCATTGCGCTGAAATGGGAGAAGTCAAAACGCGAGACTGTCGGGCTTACGAAAGAGCCGGCCTGCTCAACATGTGAACCGAGAACCTCACGCAGTGCCGCCTGTAAAAGGTGTGCCGCGGTGTGATTTCTCATTGTGGCTTTACGCTTATCAACATCTATGCTTGCGCTTACATCCTCATCCTTTTTAACAAGTCCGTCAGTTGCAGAACCGACATGAAGATACACGCCGTTTTGTGTTTTAACCGTGTCTGTTACCTCAAAGGTGAAGCCACCGCAGGAAATGACACCGGTATCTCCGACCTGTCCGCCGCTCTCTGCATAAAACGGAGTCTTATCAAGTACAAGTGCAACTTCCTCACCGATATCGGCCGTGTCAACCTGTACGCCGTCTTTTATAATTGCAATGACTTTAGAATCAGCCGAGTAATCGCTGTAGCCGACAAATACCGTCTTATCGAAGTCCTTTGTTACATCTGCATTGCCCTTCCATGCCTCTGCCACCGACTTTGAAGCGGCGTCTGCCTTAGCGCGGAGCTTTTGCTCAGTGAGGAGTTCTTTGAATCTGTCCTCGTCAACTGTCATTCCTTTTTCAAGCAGCATTTCCTTTGTAAGGTCTATAGGGAATCCAAATGTATCCTGAAGTCTGAAAGCATCCTCACCCGAGAGAACGGATGATTTTGAGTTCTCAATCATTTCAAAAAGGAGCTGTGTTCCGGTATCAATAGTCTTGTTGAAGTTTTCTTCTTCCGCGCCGATAACCTTCATTATGAAGTCGTGCTTTTCAACAAGATTCGGATATGCGTTTTTGTTTTCGTTTATTACAACCTCGGCAACATCTGTAAGGAAAGTATGATCTATTCCGAGAAGTCTGCCGTGGCGTGCCGCTCTTCTGAGAAGTCTGCGAAGAACGTATCCGCGTCCCTCGTTTGACGGCATTACACCGTCTCCGACCATAAACGTAGTGCTTCTTATGTGGTCTGTTATAACACGAAGCGAGATATCGCTCTTGTCGTTTTCGTGATATGAAACACCGGCAATTTCAGAAACCTTCTTCATTATGTTCTGTACCGTGTCAACTTCGAATATATTGTCAACATCCTGCATAACACAAGCGAGACGCTCAAGTCCCATACCGGTGTCAATATTCGGATGAGCAAGCGGTGTGTAATTGTTGTTTCCGTCATTTTCAAACTGGGTAAATACATTGTTCCAGATTTCCATAAAGCGGTCGCACTCACAGCCGACCTTACAGTCGGGCTTTCCGCATCCGTACTTTTCACCGCGGTCAAAATAAATCTCAGAGCACGGTCCGCAAGGGCCCTGTCCATGTTCCCAAAAGTTATCCTCTTTTCCGAGTCTGACAATATGATCAGCGGGAACGCCTACTTCCTTGTTCCAAATTTCAAAAGCCTCATCGTCATCCTCGTAGATGCTGCAATAAAGTCTGTCCGCAGGAATTTCAAGAACCTTTGTGAGGAATTCCCATGCCCATGGGCACGCCTCGTGCTTGAAGTAATCCCCGAAAGAGAAGTTTCCGAGCATCTCAAAATACGTGCCGTGGCGTGCGGTATGACCTACACTCTCAATATCAGGTGTTCTTATACACTTCTGGCAGGTAGTAACCCTCTTTCTCGGCGGTGTAACCTCACCCGTGAAGTACTTCTTCATAGGCGCCATACCGGAGTTGATGAGAAGCAAGCTCTTATCTCCCTGAGGTACAAGTGAAAAGCTCGGAAGCCTTAAGTGGCCTTTGCTCTCGAAAAAACTCAGATACTTTTCACGGAGTTCATTAAGTCCTGTCCATTCCATAATCTGTGGATCTCCTTTATCAATCTGTGCTTGAATCAGGCAATAATCACCCGGTTTTTTCGTAATTTGCCCGTTCATAATTGTGACTTAACACATAATAAATCATATAAAAATGCTTGAAATATTTTACTCTACTTGTTTTCCGTTGTCAATGTATCCACTGCGTTTTTTAAATGCCGGATAGTATTCATCCGCGACGGCCATATATTCGATAAATTTATTCTCTGCTTTTTTGAGAGCAGCTTCCTTTAACTCTCCCATGTCTGAAAAGATCGTAAAGATAGGCGACGACGTTCCGAGCCTCTTTCCGACTTCTCTCGCCGTAAGTGCATCTTCACCGTCAGTGCGAAAAATTTCATACGCAGCATTTATTATTTTCTCGATTACACGTGTTGCCAATTAAATACGGCAACATGATCAGTTACAAAAAAATAGCGAGAATTTGAAAAGATACATAAAAAGGCGCAAAAAAAACACGGTCTCAAGGCTGAACTTCATAAGCCAATAAGACCGTGTTTTGATTTTTTATCACACCGCACCGATTTCAAGAAGATATCTGTGAAGTGCGTCTTGCCACGGCGGCAAATGTAAAAATCCTGCGTCGGTAAGCGACTCTTTTGAAAGCCTTGAATTTTTCGGTCTCTTTGCGGGAGAATTGTATGCCTCGCTTGACACCGGATTGATTTTGAGAGTTTTTCCCGACTGACTGACTATCTCTTTTGCAAACTCATAAAAGCTTGTAAAGCCCTCATTTGTCGCGTGGTAAATACCGTATTTATCGGACACAACCATATCGCATATGAGAGGCGCGAGATCCTTCGTGTAAGTCGGCGAGCCTACCTGGTCAGCCACAACCGAAATCTCATCCTTTGTGTCGGCAAACTTTAGTATGGTTGAAACAAAATTGCGCCCGTTTTTACCGAAAAGCCATGACACTCTGACGATAAAGAATTTTGAACAAAATCTTCTTACGTCTTCTTCACCGGCAAGCTTTGAGAGCCCGTATTCATTCATAGGCCCTTTTTTATCAGTAACTTCGTACGGTGTGTCTCCCGTTCCCGGGAAAACATAATCAGTGCTTATGTACACCATGGGAATTTCAAGACGTCCGCACTGCTTTGCAAGTGTTCTTGTCGCAGAAGCATTGAGGTTGTGACACTTAAAGTGTTCCTCCTGCGCAAGGTCAACAGCGGTGTATGCCGCGCAGTGTACAACCGCATCAATCTTTTTATGTTCAAACCACTGAAGAATCAGTCCCTGATTTGTTATGTCAAACTCCTTGTGCGTAGGTGCCAGAACATCAAAGCCGCGTTTTTCAAGCTCAGTTACAACGTCACTTCCAAGCTGTCCGCCGGCTCCGGTAACAAGTACAACCATAAGAAGCTCCTTTCGGGTGGTTACGTTTTTTCATAAGGTAAAATAAAAATCAATCTAAAAATCAAGTTCGATATCTTTTAAGAACGGTGCATTTTTGTCTTTTTCCGAAAGTATCGGATCAGTTATACCCCAGTCAACCCCTATCTCCGGGTCGTCAAAGCGAATGCCGCCGTCACACTCCGGTGCATAGAGTTCATCACACTTGTACATGATTTCAACATCATCGGTAAGAGTCAGAAATCCGTGTGCAAAACCTTTTGGTATAAAGATCTGTTTTTTATTCTCAGCCGTAAGATGTACGGCAATCCATTTTTTATAAGTCGGAGAATCTTTACGAAGGTCGACCGCAACATCCAGAATTTCACCCTTAAGGCAGGTAAGAAGCTTTGCCTGACACTTCGGATTTCTCTGGAAGTGGAGTCCTCTGATTATACCTTTTTTTGAGCTGAATGACCTGTTATCCTGAACAAAATCAGTTGTTATTCCGGCAGCTTCAAAGTCTCGTTTTGAGTAGGTTTCCATAAACCAACCCCTGTTATCTCCGAAAACTTTCGGCTCTACAATAAGAACTCCTTCAAGTTCTGTCTTTGATACTGTTATCATTGAAACACCTTGTTACTCATTAGTATTTGACGGGTCTCTGCCCCATATCGGACGCTCCCCGAATTTTTCCGAATAAAGAATGGCACCGTCGGCAACACGTCTTAAGTGGTTCCCGTATTTTGATTTACCGTAAAGGTTTGCCGACTCGAGAAGAGTTTTCTTTGAAATCCAACGCGAGTTATACGCAATCTCTTCCGGAGCCGAGATGATTATTCCCTGACCCTCTTCGAGTGTCTTAATAAAATTGGCTGCATTGTTAAGCGCATCTACTGTTCCGGTATCCATCCACGCAAAGCCGCGTCCCATGAGTTTTACGTCGAGGTCACCTGCCTCCAGATACAGCCTGTTTATGTCGGTTATTTCAAGCTCTCCGCGTTCTGACGGCTTTATCTTCTTTGCGAAATCTACAACTCTGTTATCATAAAAATAAAGGCCTGTTACCGCGTAGTTCGACTTTGGTTCTTCCGGTTTTTCCTCTATGGAAATGACATTCTTGTTATTGTCAAATTCTATGACACCGAATGCCTGCGGATTGTCAACATAGTACCCGAAAATAGTAGCCTTTGAGTTTTCCGGTGCAGATGCCGCAAGAGCAGCCTGACGCAATATGTGTCCGAGACCGTTCCCGTAAAATATGTTATCACCGAGAATCATGGCAACACTGTCATCCCCGATAAACTCCTCTCCGATGATAAATGCCTCGGCGAGTCCATTGGGTGATTCCTGTACGGCATATGATATGTTAAGCCCGAATAACTCCCCCGTTCCGAGAAGATTTTCGAATCTCGGGGTATCCTCCGGAGTCGAAATAATAAGAATATCCTGTATACCTGCAAGCATCAACATAGAGAGTGGATAAAAAACCATAGGCTTGTCATATATGGGAAGTAACTGTTTACTCGTTACTCTTGTAAGCGGGTAAAGTCTTGTTCCGGATCCACCTGCCAGAATGATTCCTTTCAAGCAAACACCTCATTTCCGTAAATCCTTTATTTTAAAGTTCACTGTTTTCATAGTCAGTTACATAAAACTGTGCCCGTATATTTTACAACTTCTATACAATTAAGTCAATTAAGTCAAACCTGACGTTGAGTTTTGGCGTTTTTTGTACTATTATAAATGCGTAATTCCATAACCCGCAAATACAACCCTTGAACACGGGAATTCACAGACATAAACATATAAGTAAACGTAGACAGTTAAAAAGTCATACAACAAACTACAAGGAGTTAAAATGAAAGTTGCAATTTTGGGAGGCGGCGCCTCAGGCCTTGCATGCGCCATAAAGCTCAAGACTTTAATGAGTGATGCCGACATCACAATAATCGAAAAACTCGCACTGCCCGGGAAGAAGATTTCCGCAACGGGAAACGGGCGATGCAATCTTTCAAACTTCAACATAAGCCCCGACTTCTATAACGGTGACAAACAGATAATAAAAGCCGTAACGGATAACTTCGGGACAATAGAGTGCATGAAATTTTTCTCATCTCTCGGCATGAAGCTACGTGATGAGGACGGCAGACTGTACCCGTATTCAATGAATGCAAATTCCGTAAGGGATACGCTTGAACTTGAGATAAATCGCCTTGGTATACGGTGTATCACCGACTGTAAAGTAGAATCACTTGACACGGATGAAAACGGATACATTGTCAATAAAACCATGCGTTTTGACGCGTGTGTTATGGCGCTCGGAGGCAAGGCCGCAAAAGTACACGGGACAGACGGAGACGGCTATAAGTTGCTTCGAAATCTCGGCATACGGTACGAGCCCATATCGCCGGCTCTCGTCCAGATAAAAACAGAGGAAAGTTTTGTAAAAGAGCTTCGCGGCTGCCGCTTTAAAGGAGTACTCTTTCTCCGAAACGAGGCAGACACCGATGACACTCCCATACGGTACTCCGAGGGAGAATTGCTGTTCACCGAGTACGGTATTTCCGGTATCCCTGCCATGCAGCTTTCCGGTGATGTTGCGGTGATGACTGCAAGCGGAGAAAAGCCGAAACTCAACATATGCTTCACTCCGGATCTCGGACTTTCAGACATAAACGACTACTTAAACCGCCGGGTTGACAGATACGGCGAAAACTTCGGACCGGAGATACTGTACGGAATCATGAGTAAAAAAATCGCCGAAACCGTATTCAGACTTTCGGAAGGCGACCTCAATAAAATTGCACTGAACGTCATTTCACTTCCGCTTACCGCAATCGGCACAAACTCATGGAATGATGCACAGGTTACCCGCGGCGGTGTCGGTTCGTCGGAGCTTTCGGAAAATTCGCTTGAAACAAAGAAATGTAAAAACCTCTATATCTGCGGTGAGCTTCTCAACGTTGACGGATTCTGCGGAGGGTACAATCTTCACTTTGCCTGGGGCTCCGGAATAAAGGTTGCCGAGGAAATAGCGGAAAAGAACGGGATTGAAATTGTAAGGGAGATTTTCGACTGATGATACGTATCAATGAAATTAAACTGCCGATAGACCACACGCCCGACGACTTAAAACTCGCCGCCGCAAAGATGATAAAGGTCAAAGCAGACGACATACGGAACATCTCCGTTTTCAAGAGGTCAATCGACTCACGCAAGAAAAACGAAAACATATATTTCGTGTACACGGTCGATGTATCCGTGGACGGAAATGAAAATAAAATTTTGAAAAGATGTGATTCCCACAGAGTAAGCGAATCCGAATTCTACGAATATGTCCCTGTCGAGAACAAACGCAAATCACATTTCAGACCTATAATCATAGGCTTTGGCCCGGCAGGAATGTTCTGCTCCTTGATGCTCGCAAGAGCGGGACTGAAACCGATAGTTCTTGAGCGGGGAAACGACGTTGACACACGCACAAAGGATGTACTGAATTTCTGGGACTCAAGAAAGCTCAACACCGCTTCAAACGTGCAGTTTGGTGAGGGCGGTGCCGGCACATTTTCCGACGGAAAGCTTACCACCGGAATAAAGGATAAAAAGCAGCGTAAAATCTTCACAGAATTCATACACTTTGGTGCACCGGAGCAAATTCTGTACTCAAATTATCCGCATATCGGAACGGATAAGCTGGTCGATGTAGTCAAAAATCTCAGAAAAGAGGTTGTTTCACTCGGCGGAGAAATACATTTCGGTTGCAAGCTTTGCGACCTTATAGTCGCAAACAATTACATACACGGAATTACATATGAAGATGCCGACGGAAATAAAAATGATATTGAAACAGACACGGTTGTACTCGCCATAGGACATTCCGCAAGAGACACCGTTGAAATGCTCTACTCAAAGGGTATAACTATCATGCAAAAACCTTTCTCCGTTGGCGCAAGAATCGAACATCCGCGTGAGATGATTGACCGTGCACAGTACGGAAAATTCGCCGGTCATCCGGCTCTCGGAGCGGCGAACTACAAGATGGCATGTCATCCCGAGCACGGTCGAGGCGCATATACGTTTTGTATGTGCCCGGGCGGAACTGTGGTCGCCGCCTCAAGTGAGGAAAACATGCTGGTCGTAAACGGCATGAGTGAATATGCAAGGGACAAAGAAAATTCCAACTCAGCATTGCTGGTTGGAATTGAACCCGATGACTTTGGCAGCACTCACCCGCTCGCAGGTATGCACCTGCAGCGCAAGATAGAGAGCACAGCATTTTCCTTGGGCGGCGGCGACTACACCGCACCCGTTCAGCTTGTCGGCGACTTCTTAAAAGATACGCCGTCAAAGCGTCTCGGCGCGGTGCATCCGAGTTGTCCGACCGGAGTCACTCCGTCGGACATACGCAAAGTCCTGCCGAAAAAGGTTACGGATACAATGGCTTCCGCCATTGTAAAAATGGATGAAAAATTGCAGGGCTTTGCCCTCCCCGATGCCGTACTCACAGCCCCCGAAACCCGTTCATCGTCGCCGGTGCGGATTCTCCGCGGCGACTTCTACGAATGTTTTCAAGGTGAAAACGTCCTCGGGGGCGTCTACCCGTGCGGCGAGGGAGCCGGCTACGCAGGCGGAATCGTCTCCGCGGGCGTCGACGGAATCCGCGTAGCCGAAGCCATTCTCACGGATGAACACGACTATTGACTTAAACGGTGAAAATACTTATAATAAAAACGAAAGGTAAATCCGCATAGGCGGTTTGCCCAAAAAAAAGTGTTTTTGAACAGCGACCGTCATTTTGGCGGTCGTTGTTCTTTAATTAAACTATCTGCAAATAACAGCAAAAGTTAAAATAAGAACCAAAATACAATATGTAAGATAAAGAATCTCCATACGTATCCCTCCTTTCAAAAAAGGAGTACAAACCGCCTGTTTGCATAATTTACCTTTCTATAACATTATACTATACAGCACATTTGTTCGACAATCGAACAAACGGTGTTTTTTATTTTTTAACCCCCACGGGGGCTTAAAATCATGTTTTTGACTTGTTATAATACGATGGTCGATAAATTTTCGGTGAAACAGACCGTTTGACTGAAAAAATCAAGGAGATAGCATGAATAATGAATAAATTTAAAAAAGCATTAAGCCTTTTGCTTGCGGTTATTATGATACTCTCACTCGCCTCTTGCAAAAAGACAGACAAAGACAATGATAATAAGAGTAAGTCAACGCTTGTTTACGGAAGCAACGATTATACAAGAATCAATCCGGCAATGGACGAACACGGTGAGATAAATATTCTTATCTTCAACGGGCTTACAGCTCACAACGAAAAGAACGAAGTTGTTCCGGGGCTTGCCGAGAAATGGGACTATGATGAGTCCACTTACACATATACTTTTCATCTTCGTGAGGGCGTAAAGTGGCATGACGGAGAGCCGTTCACTGCGGAAGACGTCAAATTTACAATAGAAGCAATAATGAACCCGGATAACGGTTCCGAAAATGCACCGAACTATGAAGATGTTGAAGAAATAAAGGTAATTGACGAGAAAACAGTCTCATTTAAACTCAGTGCACCAAACGTAGCATTTCTTGACTACATGACCATGGCAATTCTTCCGAAGCACTGTCTTGACGGAGAGGACATGCAGGAATCTGATTTCTTCAGAAAGCCAATCGGAACAGGTCCGTACAAGCTTGAATCATGGGACGAGGGACAGGCAATAACACTCGTGCGAAATAATGATTATTTCGGAAAGAAACCGTCAATTGAAAAAGTCATCTTCAAGATACTGACTGACGACAACACAAAGGCCCTTCAACTCAAATCAAAAGAGATAGACCTTGCAATTCTCACTCCGAAAGATGCACAGGACTTCAAGGATAACAAAGACTACACATGCTATGACATGAAAACCTCCGACTACAGAGGAATCATGTTCAACTTCCAGAATGATTACTGGAAGACAAACCGCGATATCATCCCGGCAATATGCTACGGAATAGACAGAGATGCCATAATAAAGACCGTACTTCTCGGACAGGGCATGAAAGCATACGGTCCTCTCCAGAGAAACATTTACAACAACCCTGACGTCGAAACATATGACTACAGCCCTGAAAAGGCAGAAAAAGTCTTAAAAGATGCGGGATGTGTAAAGCAGGATGACGGTTTCTACTACAGAAACGGAGAGAAAATAGGCTTCACCATAAGTGTGGGCGCAGGTGATCAGGTAAGACTTGACATTGCGCAGATTGCGGCACAGCAGCTTAAAGAAGTCGGTATAGATGTCAAGGTTGAAGTTCCGACAAAAGTGGACTGGGCAGGTCAAATGGCGTACCTTATCGGTTGGGGCAGCCCGTTTGATGCCGACGATCACACGTATAAGATATTCGGAACAGGCAAAGGTGCAAACTATTCGGCATATTCCAATGAGCTCGTTGACAAATATCTCACTGAGGCCCGCAGCACAAGCGACACCGAAAAGAGAAAAGAAGCATATGACAATTTCCAGGTCGAGCTTGCAAAGGATCCTGCATTCGCATTCATCTGCTACATTGACGCAAATTACGTTGCAGATTCAAACATAAAGGGAATTACACCCGACACGGTAATGGGACACCACGGCGTAGGTATTTTCTACAACATCTGTGACTGGACTATTGAGTAATACTTAAAGAAAAACTGGATTTTAGGAGTTTTTTTGTGGACAACGGCAATATACTCGAAGTCAAAAATCTTACAGTAAATTACAACACACCGCACGGCAAAGTACATGCCGTGCGGGATGTTTCGTTTACCCTAAAACGCGGAGAAATACTCGCAATCGTCGGTGAATCCGGGTGCGGAAAAACTGCGTTGTGTAAAGCAATTACAAGGCTTCTCTCCGACAATGCAGAGATTGTTTCCGGTGAAATAAATATGGACGGAAAAGACATCACACAAGTTTCAGAGCGTGAGATGAGAACTCTGCGCGGCAGTGAATTTTCCATGGTATTTCAGGACCCTATGACATCACTGAACCCAACAATAAAAATCGGAGAACAGATTGCCGAAGCTGTCCGTAAAACACATAAAGGAATGCCTAAAAAGGACGTAAAAGAACGCGTAATTGAACTCATGGAGGCTGTCGGAATAGACAGAGCAAAAGAGCGTTATAAGCTCTACCCGCACAACTTTTCCGGTGGCATGAGACAGCGCGTTGTCATAGCAATCGCACTCGCCGGAGAGCCGAAAATAATCTTTGCCGATGAGCCTACCACCGCATTAGATGTAACGATTGAAGCTCAGATTCTTGATTTGCTGCTCGGTGTACAGGAAAAGCTGGGTATTGCGATTGTGCTCATCTCACACGACCTCGGTGTAGTCGCAAAAGCAGCAGACAGAGTTGCCGTGATGTATGCCGGAAAAATTGTCGAAATAGGGACCTCTGAGGAGATATACTATGACCCACGCCACCCGTACACATGGGGTCTTATGAGAGCTCTCCCCGCTTTTTCAAAGGGAAGCGAAACTCTGTACACCATCCCCGGCATGCCGCCGACTTTAACGGAGATTCCGAAAGGCGATGCATTTGCTCCGCGAAATGAATTTGCATTGCCGAAGGACTTCACGCAAGAGCCGCCAATGTTCAGGATAACGGATACACACCTTGCGGCAACATGGCTTCTTGAGGACGGCGCACCGAAAGTTGAAATCCCGAAATTCGGAGGTATGAAGAGATGAGCGAAAAAATACTTGAAGTAAATCACCTCTCCCATTCTTTCCCCCTGACACGCAAGACGCGTATAAAAGCAATTGACGATGTATCCTTTTTTGTAAACAAAGGAGAGATCTTCGGTCTCATAGGTGAATCGGGTTCGGGAAAATCAACCGTTGCAAAATGTATAATGAACATATGCACGCCGACAAGCGGTGAAATTCTCTACGACGGTATAAATATATGCGATAAAAAACAATTTCGCAAAAACAAGAAAAAACTTCAATGCGAAAGACAGATTATTTTTCAAGACTCGACATCTTCTCTTAACGGCAGAATGAAGGTTGCCGACATAATAGCCGAGCCGCTTTTAATTAATCATATAAAAACAAAAAGAGGAAATGCGTACGAGGAAGCAAAATTCCAAATGTCATACGTAGGTATGGATGAAAGCCTTATGGGACGCTACCCACCGGAGCTGTCGGGCGGCCAAAGGCAAAGAGTTGCCATTGCACGCGCGCTCGCCATGGAGCCGAAGCTTCTTGTTGCGGACGAACCTATAGCCTCTCTTGATGTATCAATAGGTGCACAGATAATAAACCTGTTCAAGCACCTTCAAGCAGAGCACGGATTTACATTTATCTTCATTGCACACGACCTTACAATGGTCGAATATCTGTGCGACCGTGTAGGCGTAATGAAGAACGGCAAATTGGTCGAAGTCGGAACCGTTGAAGAGATATTCAAGAATCCGCAGCACGAGTACACAAAGGAACTTATAAACGCAATTCCGTATCCATGCCCAAAGCGTGCGAAACACGAGTTGCCCGAATTCGAGGTAAATCGTCATGAATAAGATACTTAAAATGCTCAAGCAATTGCTTATTCTGGTGATAAGTCTTTTCGTTTTATCAATCGCGGTATTTGCCGTCTCAAGGCTTGCCCCCGGAGACCCGCTCATCTCCTACTATGGAGACCGCACGGAGAAAATGAGTGCTCAAGAACGTGAATTTGCCATGGAAAAGCTGGGACTTAACGATTCAATCCCGGTTCAGTATGTGCGCTGGTTAAAGCTTGCGCTCACGGGCGATTTCGGTATTTCGTTCAAGTATAAGCAACCGGTCACAGATGTAATCGCAAACAGACTTGAAAACACTCTTATCCTCGGAGGAACAGGATTTGTAATACTTTTTGCCCTTGCCCTCCTTCTCGGTATACTCTGTGCGTGGAATGAGGATAAACTGCTTGACAAAGTCATTTGTAAGGTCGGAACAATATCCAGCTGCATACCCGAATTCTGGCTTTCGCTGATACTCATTCTCATCTTTTCCGTAACCCTGCGCCTCCTTCCGAGCAGCGGCGCATATGATATCGGAGCTCAGTCGGATGTAGGAAACCGTATAGTACACATGATACTTCCCCTTACGGTCATAATTACAAGTCACCTCTGGTACTATGCGTACATGATAAGAAATCTGTTGCTTGACGAGATACGCTCCGACTATGTACTTCTTGCAAAATCAAAAGGACTTTCAAAATCGGAAATAATAATTAAACACTGTATACGCAACATACTCCCCGCTTATTTCAGCATAATGGCTATCTCTGTTCCGCATGTAATGGGCGGAACATACATTGTCGAAGCGGTATTTTCATATCCCGGAATCGGAACACTTTCATATGAGAGTGCGCGCTACCACGACTATAATCTGCTCATGCTCATATGCCTTATTTCTGGCGCCGTTGTAATCCTGTGCAACATGATAAGCCAGGTTATAAATGAAAAACTTGACCCACGCATAAAAGCAGAGACAGTCACCGAAGATGCGGAGGTGATTGCGCTGTGAACAATGTGAAGATAAAAGAGAAACTCAGGGCACTGAGAAAAAACAAATTTCCGTTCCTTTCTGCTTTTCTGCTCACTCTGATAGTTCTCGGATGTGTGTTTGCAGAGCTTATAATGACAAAGGATCCGACTTATCTTGACCTTGTCAATTACAGCAAAGCACCGTGCAGAGAGTTTTTGTTCGGCACGGACACTCTCGGGCGTGACATTTTTTCAATGATATGGTACGGCGGTCGTATTTCACTGTTTATAGGAGTTGTATCGACTGTCATCAGTACGGTGATTGCCATTGTTATAGGTTCACTTTCGGGTATTGCGCCGAAGTGGCTTGATACCCTGATAATGAGATTCACCGAAATCTTTTTAAGTATTCCGAGCCTTCTCCTTGTTGTACTCATTCAGGCAATCCTCGGAGAGGCCAATGTGCTGAGTATTTCAATCGTCATAGGAATTACGAGTTGGACAAGTATTGCCAAGGTTGTAAGAACCGAAGTCCTCAAACTGCGGTCAGCCGAGTTTGTCATAGCCTCAAAGGCCATGGGAGGCGGATTTTTCCACATACTGAAAAATCATCTTGCACCGAATTTCTTCTCATCAATAATGTTCATGGTTGTCATGAATGTACGAAGCGCAATAGTTGCGGAATCAACTTTAAGCTTTATGGGAATAGGTCTTCCGATTGAAATCATATCATGGGGCAGCATGCTCTCTCTTTCGGAAAAGGCTCTGCTTTCGGGATACCGGTGGATAATAATCATTCCCGGAATATTCCTTATCGCAACGCTTCTATGCATAACGGCACTCGGAAACTACTTCAGAAAGAATTCAAACAAGCAACACAGCAATTTATAAAACAAAAATGACTTTCCCGTGTCTGCAAGAATATTGCAGGCAAATTCCGATAGCTTTATTAAAGTGAATTTTTGCCGGAAAAATTTAATTTTCTGAATGTTTTAAATCGAGTGTTAAAAAATAGTCCTGTACATTTTAGACTAAAAAAAATCTTTTCTTTGTCTAATATGATACATTTATCGGCATTGAAAAATATTGTATAATATTTCGGTACAGCCGTTCTGCTTTTGTGCGGTTAAGTAAAACAAAACGAAAACGAGGGAGAAAAATATGGACATAACCAGACTCAACAACTATCCGTTTGTCATGTTTCACGGATTTGCCGGATTCGGTGACCAGGAAATAGCAACAAAGTTCGTTCCGTACTTCGGGATGTTCTCAACAAGCGTAAAAAAACTTTATGCCGAGTATGGTACAGAGGTTTACACTCCGTCAATGAGCGGATTCACATCTATGTGGGATCGCGCATGTGAAGCATATGCTCAAATAGTCGGAGGAACCGTAGACTACGGAAAGGTACACTCCGAAAAATACGGACATGCAAGATACGGAAGAACCTACAAGGCTATGATTCCCGATTGGGGCAAGCTTGACGCAGAAGGAAAAATAAAGAAAATAAACGTCGTAGGCCACTCATTCGGAGGCCCTACAGTGCGTTTCTTCGTCAACATGATAGTAAAAGGTTCAAAAGAAGAAATTGAGGGAACGCCGTCGGAAGAGCTTTCGGAATTTTTTAAAGGCGGACACGACAACTGGATTCACTCATGTACCACACTCGCATCCGCAAATGACGGCATTTCATTTTTATATGCCATTGAAAAACCCGCACCGTATATTGCCAAAGGATTGCTTGCTGTTCTCTCTCTTCTCGGCAATATACCTTTTGCCAATGTATACGACCCGCAAATGGAGCAGTTTGGAATAGGATGCAAACCGGAGGACAGAAAGTGGCAGTTAAAGCTCAACTGGAAAGAAGTTTGTCATTACTATGATTCCGACGACTGTGTACTAAACGACCTCTACATACACAAGGCACGTGAAAGAATGGCTGACTGGAAAGCGTTTGATAACATCTACTATTTCTCTTACTCTGCCACAAGAACCGTGGAAAACGCACAAGGGAATTATGTTCCCGTAAAAAAGATGATCGCGCTGCTTAAGCCCACATCTAAGATTGTGGGCAAGTATCCGGGAAATCCTGCCGACGCAAACCATGCAGAGGTAGGACCTGAATGGAAAATGAATGACGGACTTGTAAACACCGTTACCGAGCAAGCTCCAAAACATGAACGTTGGGAACCGTGGCACGGAGAGGATAACATAAAACCGGGCATATGGTATGACATGCCTACTGAGGAAAAAGACCACATGTCATATTGCGGAAACGGAGAAAGCCGTGAGGATTACGGTATTTTCTTCTACGAAATACTGAGAAGAGTTTCCAACCTACCGTCAATCGACATTTAAAATTAATCTTCTCAAAAAAATATCCGTAAAGAAAACCTTTTACAGCATCTCGCTGTAAAAGGTTTTTCCATTTAGGCATTGTTCTTATTTTTAACCCCAGAGCTCTGAAAGTCTCGGAACTATCTGTTTTTTTCGTGACATTACCTTCGGAAGGAACACTTCGTTGTCCGACGGAGATACATTGTATGCCTGAGAAATGGTATCTTGATCGCCGAGGAAAAGAAGGTGTGTACCCTCTTTAAGAACATCCGTTATCATAAGAAGAATGAAATCATAATTTTCAAGTTTTTTCTTTCTTCCCATCTCTGAGAGGAATTCATCCTTACGCTTAAGGAGCGCACCGGAATTCAGCGATGTAATCTGCGCAATTCCGAGCTTGTAGCCCGCAATATGAAATTCCTTAAAGTCTGAATACATGAAATCCTCTACCGATTTATCGGCTGACGCTCCGGAAGAGAACATAACTTCCCCGAGATCCTTGAGAGATATTTCTGCAGATTTCGCGAGATGTTCGGCAATTTCAATGTCATACTGCGTACAGGTCGGAGACTTGAACATAACCGTATCCGAAACTATGGCTGCGGCGAGGAGTCCGGCAATTTTCTTTTCCGGGACAACTCCTCTCTCCTTATACATGGTCGCAATTATTGTCGCTGTACTGCCGAGAGGCTCGTTTCTGAAAAAGATAGGTGCGCTTGTCTGTATGTCGGCAAGCCTGTGATGATCTATTATCTCCAGAATTTCAGCCTGTCTGAGTCCGGGAACCGACTGTGAAAGTTCATTGTGGTCAACAAGCACAACCTTTTTTCTGTTTGGTCTGATGAGATGGAAACGACCCAGGCTTCCGACTACGACGTCATTTTCATCAAGGACGGGATAAGAACGAAAACGGGTTTTGAGTACAACATCCTTTACATCGTCAATGTAGTCCGTGAGGTGGAAATGACATATCTCATCCATGCAGCAAATGCTTTCAATAGGCCTTGAGAGAAGTTCTGAAAGTTCACATGTAGGAAGCGATTGCTTTTCGTTTTCATATACGAAGTCCATAACATAGGACGCAATGTCTCCGGACGTAAGCATTCCGAACAGATGGCCGTCGGAATCAACCACGGGAATAGAACCTCTGCCGGAGGATCTTAGCATTTCCCATGCCTTGTTCACCGTAACATTTCTTCCGAGTGTAGGATTTATGTCAAATTGGAGGTCACGAACCTGTGTTCTTACATTTGTTATAAGAACAGGCGGAGCCATTTCAAAGAAGTCGAGAACCGCCTGCGTTTCATCGCTTACATTGCCGAGTCGTGCGGCAATATACTGTCTGTCACCGAGTGCATTTCTGAGTGCCGCATATGCGATTGCCGACACTATTGAGTCTGTGTCGGGATTAAGGTGTCCCGTAACGAAAACCGGATCCATTTCATCACCACTGTCTGAAAATATTGTTTTAATGTAAAAATTACACGTGTCTATCTTACAACAAAACCATTTGTAAATCAATGACATGGAGTGTATACTGTTCATATGAAAAATTTATCTGAACTCTTAAGTCTCTTTGAGTATAAAGTGCTTTGGCCGGCAACCTTTTCGTTTTGCAAATTTTTAAATAAGCCGGACTCAAAACGCATACTCTTTGCAGACCCGTATGAATCCGACCTTACCGAAAACATGATTCCGATTTATAACGCTATTGCAAAAAAAGCCGGCTATAAGGCGGTTAAATGTTTTCCGAAAAAAACAATAAGATTTAAAAAATTTCCACTGCTTACGGGCAAATTACCCGCGACGGCGGAAAAGGTTTGCGGACGCATTTTGCGAAGTGCAACGTACTTAAGATTTTTAAACGAGTATGCAAAATGCGGGACTGTTTTCATAACCGAAAGCTATCTTCCCTTGTATGCGGTCCGCCGTCGCCCCGGCACAAACGTTGTGCAGTTGTGGCACGGCTGCGGCGCATTCAAAAAATGGGGCTACTCAACTCTTGACAAGACATTCGGTGCAGACAAAAGCACCGCCGAAGCCTTTCCCATGCACAACTGCTACACTCTTGTGCCGGTATCGAGTGCGGAAGTAATTCCGCACTACGCCGACGCTTTTCGCATGGACAGCGGCAGCATCCTGCCGCTTGGCGTCCCGAAAACCGATGCATACTTTGCCGACGGATTTTCATCGTCGGCAAAATCCGCTTTGTTCTCAGCTTATCCGAGTATACCTAAGAATAAAAAGCTTATCCTCTATGCACCAACCTTTCGCGGCAAAACAATAACCGCCGCAGAAAATGGCCTGAATCCGGACATTTTCACGGCAATGGAAGCTTTCAAAAAAGACTGCGTTCTTCTCTTAAGACTTCATCCTTTTGCAAGAAAAGGACTGTCAATACCCGATGAGTACAAAAACTTCTGTTTCGACATATCCGACACAGACACACATTCCGCTCTCGGCGCCGCGGATCTTCTTGTAAGTGATTACTCGTCAATCATATTTGATTACTCACTTCTCAAAAAGCCAATGGTTTTCTTTGCATACGACCTTGACAAGTACACCGAGGAACGTGATTTTTACTATCCGTATGCCGACTTCACACCGGGACCTATTGCAAAAAACAGGAGTGAACTTGAAAGTACACTTAAAAAACAGCTTTCAGATTTCGACAGCTTTAAGGTGACAGAATTTTCAGATAAATTCATGTCTGCCTGTGACGGAAAAGCAACCGACAGAATTCTTAAACATCTCGGTCTTGACTGACAATTATTGTTGTGAATTTTTAGTAAAAAAGTGTGTTATTTTTAACTATTTCAAGTTATAATTATAACAATGAAGCGGTTGAAATCATTCTACGCTCAATAATAAAAAAGGGGGTTTTATCATGGCATATTGCAGAAATTGCGGTGCACAGATTGATGACAATGTTAAGTTTTGTCCCGCATGCGGAACACCTACAGGTGTAGAGGAAAAGTCCGGATTCGACGTAAGCGGAGCAACAAAGGCTGCCGAGGATAAATTCAAAGAAGTGACCGATACAAAAGACCATACAGCCGAATATGACCCGAATGATGTTGAACAAAATAAAATAATTTCTCTGTTTTCCTACCTCGGAATTCTTATTCTGGTACCTATATTCGGTGCAAAGGATTCCGCATATGCACGCTTCCACACAAATCAAGGACTTGCACTCATAATTGGCGAACTCGCATTTAATATTGCAATCGGAATCCTGGACTACATATTTGCAAATGTTGCAATTCTCGGTCCTCTTGTCGCACTTCTCGGAAGCCTCGGAAACGTTGCAATCTTTGTCCTTACGATTATGGGCATTTACAATGCCGTAAACGGTCGTGCAAAAGACCTGCCCATTATCGGAACATGGACCATACTTCCGAAAAAAGATTAAACATAACGGCATAAAAATAACGAAAGACTTTGGAGCCAACCGGTTCCAAAGTCTTTTTTATTGTCTTGCTTCATTTTGTTATTCAAGAAGCCCAAGCACCATTTGTGCAACACGCTGTGATGATTTGCCGTCCTGCTCATCGAAAAATTTATTTCTGAAAGCAGTAATTTTTTCCGTTTCAAAGTCGCCGTCTTTTATTGCCTTTACAAGGCTGTCAAATGTGAGTGCAAGCTTACCCGGAAGGAACGATTCATACTCATAGTAAAAATCACGTGTGGCAATATACTCTGACAGGTCATATGCATAAAACAGCATCGGTATATCAAGGAGCGATGCTTCAAATATAACCGAAGAATAATCCGTAATAAGAATATCCGTAACGAACAGAAGATCATTGAGCTCCGAATCAGCCGAAAAATCAATGATTGAATCCTTGTACTTTTTCGGAACAGTCACGGGGTTATTTACAAACGGGTGCATCTTTACAAGGATTGCGTATTCGTCACCCAAGCTCTCACAAGCTGCTTCAAGGTCGAATTTTTCCATGGGATAGTTACCTGTAAGTCTGCCGTTTCCGCGAAATGTCGGAGCAAAGAGAATGATTTTCTTATCCTTCAAGGACGGATATTTTTCATAAAACTCCTGCCTTTTTTGGAGCTTTATCTCTTCACTGAAAAACATATCGGTTCTCGGAACACCTGTAGCCACTACGTTTGCAATCGGTATGCCGAAGCCCTCCGCATAAAATCTTCTGATTTCATCGGAGCTTACTATCGCTCTGTCATACATGCGGTGGTTTATGGTTGTCTGGCGCGGGCCGCCCGGTTTACCGAGTCTTGAGAATCCAAACGTCTTGAATGCTCCGCAAGCGTGCCACACCTGAACAAGCTTTACATCCTCCTTTTTTTTCACCATACTTGTAAGCTCATAGAAGTCATCAACTAAAACAACTTTTGATGTTGAGTAAAGTCTTGCAAATTTCACGATATTTCTTACGCTCATGCGATGCATCGGATGATCATCAAAGAGCATTTGTATGTCAATGTCCTTGTTATCTTTAAGTACATTGTATATGTCCTCAAGATTTCCGTTAAGTTCATTTCGCCTGTTTGAAATAAAGGTTACTCTGTTACTCACTACAGGCTTGTTTTTGTAGCGATTTGTAAGAAAAACGGCTAGTTTTTGTTTAAAATCCTTTCGTCCTATTTCCTCACGTGTTATTGCCTTAAAACCTACACGCAGATAGTCCACGAAAAACCTCAGCGGTGTTCTGGTTTTAGAAGAAACATAACCACCCTTTTTAAGGCCGAAAAATGCCATAACCGCATCAATGACGAGAAACGGAATCAAAACAACTCCAAACAGCCTCACGAGTATATAGTATATACTGCTTATAAGCCACAAAAGAGCATGTATAACAGGATTTTTATGCGGCTCCTCATACAGAGCGTTTCTCTTTATAAAGAGTCCTTCTTTATCTCCAAAGCGTGTCATGGCACTAAACTCATCATCAGATCTTATGTCACCGTCAACGACAAGGTCACACTTTTCCGTGTAGTCATTGCCATAGAGCAAACTTACCGAGAACTCAACAGGCTCATCCTTTATGGGAATCATAAAAAAATTGTTTATGTCATATGTATACTCGGCAACTATCGTACACGTTTCAAGGTCAACATTCTGAAAATAACTGTGAACAAGAATCGGAATATAACGTGTTTTGTCCTCATACGCAGCAATAAGTGTTACCTTTGGTGAATGTACCATATGGTTATACGCACAATTAAGCACAAGACTTATGTGCAGGTAGCCGTCCCGGACTTCAAATGCTCTGATTTTCACACGCGGATAAGATGATTTTTCGTTCAAAAACATGCCTCCAATTAAGCAATTTCATGCCGACTGATATAAAATACATCGACCATTACGTATGCTATTATACTATAATTCGGTTCACATTTAAATATTTATTACAAATAAGACTTAAATGCAAAACAAAGCGGGCACTCAAAGCTTGAGCGCCCGTTTTATTTTTGATGGATGTATATACTTAATCTTACTTAAGATCTGCCATGTCGCTATAGCCCTCACGAAGGAATCTCTTTTTATCCTCCGGAAGATCAAGGCCTATTGTTCCGCCCGGATTCATTGTATAATCAGGGTCAAAATATTCCTTAAGAGCCTTAATAACACCATACTCTGTCTTTCCGAGATTTCCTTCAAGCCATGGAGCAAACATCTTACCTATACCGTGATGATGAGAAAGAGCTGCACCCGATTTCTGGATAGCGTCGAGAATAGATGCATGGTATTCCTTGAACTCTTCCGAGTTATCAATCTTCGCTACAAAGATGAAGTAAAGGTTTGCACCCTGCGGATAGCAATGTGACATATGAGTTGTAACAACTGTGTTCGGACGTGCATGACATACGGCACGTACATCCTTGTGTACCTGAGCCATATTTGACCAGTTAACCGTACACTCCATTGTGTCGATGATGATACCGAAATCCTGAAGAGAATCTCTCATATACGGGTCATCAAATCTTCCTTTTTCCCATCCCTTACATACAGCGCCTGTAAGAGGAAGGGCACCGTGCGAAAGTGCAATCTTATAGATATTCTTTGCAACGTTTCTGCAGTAGCCCTTTTCACCGTCTGTGAATCCAAGGAAGAGGCAGCGCTCCATATCCTTGTAACCGAGCTTCTCAAGAAGCGGGTGAAGAGGTGTTTCGTCAACGTTGTAAAGACGAAGCATCATGTTTGTTTCCTCAGGGTCTGAAAGACGGAATACCGATGAAAAACCTGCCTCAGACTGAAGTGCCTCACGTGCGAAATCCATAGCTGATTCCCATGTCTTGAAGATGAATGAGAAACGGATCCTGTTCTCAGGCATATAACGGAAAATCTTAAGAGTTACTTCTGTAAGAACACCGAATGTTCCCTCAGAGCCCATCATTATCTGGTTGAGGTTCGGACCTGTAGCCTCACGAGGATAGTGAGAAGTAAGAACTTTTCCTACAGGAGTAGCATATTTCTGCTGGATAACTATGTCAGAGATACAACCATAGTAAGTTGAATTCTGGCCTGAACCCCTTGTTACTACCCAACCGCCTACTGATGAGTACTCAAATGACTGTGGGAAATGACCGCATGTGTATGCTCTCTTTGCACCGAACTCCGCAACTGCATTGTTAAGGTGCTTCTCAAGCTCAGGGCCCGGCATACCTGCCTGAACCGTGATTGTCTGATCAACCTCGTTGAATGCGATAACCTTTGTGAACTTGCGTCTCATGTCAAGTGAAACGCCGCCGTTTACAGGCTCAACGCCTCTTGTAACTGATGAGCCGCCGCCGTAAACATAAAGAGGAATCTTATTCTTTGCACAGTAATCAACCGTCTTTTCAATCTGCTCAGATGTGCTCGGATAAAGAACAATATCCGGAAGACTGTCGAACTTATGCTCACGCATACGATAAAGGTCATATGCAGTCTGACCGTATGCAACTGAGAGCCGGTCATAGTCTGACTGTGACCAGTCATCGCCGTAAACACTCTTGAAAAACTCTACGTGCTCAGCAGCCATTTTCGGTGCATATTCGCCCTTGAAGTCAACCTTCTCAAGACCTGTGTCACATCTGTATTCTTTACAATAGTCGTCGGTAACACCGATTCTGTCCTTTACCATGTTGTAAAGAGACTCTTTCGGAAATTTGAAATGGTTAGGATCTCCCCAGCGGAAGATTGAACGGTAAGTGTCAGCCGGAGCTGCTTCTTTAATCCACTTCGGCTCAAAGCCCTTATACGGTTTGTAACCCATAGTTAAAACTCCTTTTTGTTTTTTATTTGGTTTTATTGTAAATTTGCCTGCTTTTTATTTATTTACACCTTACTTAAGCTCTGCAAGTAAGTCAGATGTCGCTATTACGTCAGCCTCAAGTCCGAGTACGTGAGGAATAATAACATCCCCTCTGTGTATCGGCTTGTCAACGACTGCTTTGTTTATTTCAGCCATAACGTCGAAAATCCTGTTTTTCGGTATGTCGCATGAAACTCTGCACGGAATAACAGGTGCCTCTGCAAATGTAGTACGTACCGTTGAGCAAATTGTTCTCATAGGATTTGTAAGCTCATTGTGTGCGAACTGCTCACCGCGTTTACAGAAGTTTCCGGTAACCTTTATCTCATCACCGTTTTGTTCAACCTCCATTGTACAGCCACGCGGACAGTTAATGCAAACTATTGTACTCTTACTCATTTGTCTATCACCTCAATTTCCGCTTTAATAACACTGTTTTCGGTGACACCGCAAGATGTAAAGTCAACAATTACTTTTTCCATCTCCGGCGGACGGAGAAATGCATATTTTTTTTCAAATACTGTTTTCCCGTCAACTGTTACTCTGAATATACTGTTATCATACACGTCACGGCTTCTGAAGTAAACAACCGTTTCTCTGTTGTCAGAAAGTACATCAATGCTCTGCGGGACAATGTAAAGAATCTTGTCACCGGGCTCAACACCGACGGTTTTTCTCTCAGCACCCACGTATGTTGCCGCAGATTTGCCCGCTGTCTCGCCGCTCTCCGAAACGTAGTCAACAAGGTCATTTACATGGAGAGCATTTCCGCAGGAGAAAATTCCCGGTACAGTTGTCATAAGGCTTGCATCGCAACGCGGTCCTTTTGTTCTCGGATCAAGCTTTACACCGAGTTTTTCGGCAATTTCATTCTCCGGAATAAGACCGACTGAGAGTATAAGGGCATCACATTCGATTATCTCCTCCGTACCCTTTATAGGTCTCATCTTTTCGTCTACCTGTGCAATTTCAACGGCTGTAAGTCTGTCCTCACCGAATACACGTGTAACGGTGTGTGAAAGATGAAGAGGAATATCAAAGTCGTTAAGACATTGATGAATATTTCTTGTAAGTCCGGATGGTGTAGGCTTAACCTCATAAACACCGAGAACCTTTGCGCCCTCAAGGGTCAAACGGCGAGCCATGATAAGGCCGATATCACCTGAGCCGAGAATTACGCATCTCTTTGCAGGAAGTTCACCGAGCAAATTGGTGAAGTGCTGTGCTGTGCCTGCCGTAAATATGCCGGCAGGTCTCGTACCGTGTATGAAAACCTGCTTGCTTGTACGCTCTCGGCAGCCTGTTGCAAGTATGAGCGACTCGGATAAAATATCCGTAACTCCGTCACGACTTACTACTGTTGTCTTGAAAGTACCGTCGTCAAGCTTCTTTACGTCCGTTACAAACGTAAGAAGCATTGCTTTAATGCCAAGTTCATTGAACTCATCTATGAAGCGCTCGGCATACTCAGGACCCGAAAGTTTTTCTTTAAAACGTACAAGTCCGAATCCGTCGTGTATACATTGTTTAAGAATTCCGCCGAGTCTTGCCTCACGCTCAATAAGTATAACGTCCGCACCGTTTTTATGAGTGGAAATAGCTGCCGCAAGACCTGCCGGGCCACCGCCTATAACCAAAACATTCGTCTTAATCATTTGTGGCACCTCCCTTTGTTTCTCCGTAAACAATTACGGATTCCGCGGAAGATTTCTTAACATCTGAAAGCTTGATGTTTTCATGTTCCGCAATAATCTTTGTAACAAGAGGCATACAAAAACCACCTTGACAACGACCCATACCCGGACGGATACGTTTCTTTATGGCATCCACTGTCGGCGGGCAAAGCGGGCGATTAAGCGCATCTATGATTTCACCCTTTGAGATCTCCTCGCAGCGGCATATGATAACACCGTAATCAGGATTTTCAGCTATCATCCTTGCACGCTCTTTAGGATCCATCTTGTTAAGGACGGGAACACCGTGTCTTATAGGATTATAATCTTTATTACGTGTAACTTTACCCTCACCGCCAAGCTTGTCCACTACCATCTTCTCAATATCCAGAGCAAATGCGGGAGCGGCTGTAAGACCGGGCGATTGGATGCCTCCGCAGTGAAGCATATTAGGGCACTTTCTACCCCACTCAATAACAAAGTCCTCTTCAAAGGTAGGAGCGCGTACACCCGTAAAGTATGTGATAATATCTCTTTCACTTGCAGTAGGAACTGTTCCTTTCTGCTTATCGTAAACAGTCTTTATACTTTCAGGCCTTGTCGATGTATCCTCTTTCTCATAGCACTCAACAGCATCCGGTCCTGCCAAAATGTTGTCGTGTACCGTGTGAATAAGTCCACCGCCCTTTGTATGACTCTTTGTCTTTTTAAGTTTAATATGCTGAACAGAAGCGATTGTGTTTATGATACCCGATGATTTTCTGTCCTGAATTGAGTTTGTTCCGCGTCGCGGATGAATTGAGTAGAAACGGTCATGTGCCATTTCCGCAACATCATCTGCAAATACACCGGCTGCATTTACTACAATCTTCGGATAAACAGTTCCTCTGTTTGTATGAACTGCCGTGATATTTCCGTTTTCATCCGTGTCCATGGAAAGAACAGCAGTATTAAGATAAGCATTCACGCCGTTTTCAGCAGCATTCTCCGCATAAGCGATGGTAAGTCCGTAAGGGCAAACAACGCCTGCCGAACTGTTGTAGACAGCAAAACGCATTTTTTTATCAAATGTCGGCTGTGATGAAAGAAGCTTCTTCCTTGTAACAAAGTGTGTATCTGTTACACCGTCATGATACTTTCTCCACAAAGAAAGAACAAATACGGGAACAAAGAGCCAGCTCTGCGTAAAGCCCGCATACTGTCCTATTCTCTTAAAAGGTACATCCAGCTCCTCACATACTTTGTCATACATGTGATTGCCGAGCAAAACATACTTCTGCTTAAGGGAACCCTTTGAAAGATCAAAGCCTACGTGAACCTCTCCGTCATTTCGTCCGGATGCCTGGAGAGCAAAATCCGCTTCTTTCTCAACAAGCATTATGTCAAGATTCCATTTTGAAAGCTCACGGGCAATTGAACAACCCGAAATACCGCCGCCTATTACAAGAACATCAGGAGTCTTTCCTTCAAGTTCGTTGTCCTTAAGCGATGGTACTCTCATCTTCGGAATCTCAGCACCGGTAAATTCAATATCATTTACAACATGAATTTTTGAATTCTTATGTGCTGCCGTTGCACATGCGTCAAAGACATCTTCCCAGCGATCAAGACTTCCGGTAAGTCGTATGATGTTGTCCTCAAGTGTAACCTTTACCCTGTCACCATACTTCTTCGAAAGTTTGTCCTGAATTTTTTCAATATTCATCCGATGACACCCTTTTCCGTTTTAGTCGGTCGTTCGACCGACTTACTAGATGATATTATACAACTATAATCTTATAAAGTCAACTGGACTTATACACATAAAACTGTTACAATGTTGGTGCACTTTAACAATAAGGAGAAAATAATGGCTGCACCCAGAAAAGAAAACGTTAAAGATATCATTATGGATTCAACGGAAGAATTACTCAAAGAAAACTCCCTTGCCGACCTTTCTCTGGCAACAATCGCAAAAGCGGCCGGTATATCCAAGGGTACCTTATACTATCATTATAAGGTTAAAGAGGACATTCTCCTTGACATTACCGACAGATATCTTGATGAACAATGGGACAATTTTATAAAGTGGTCTGAGGATAAAGGTAAAGATACATCGCTCCACAGACTCATAAAATATGTTATTGAAAAAAATGTAAATGTCTCCGACACTCGTATTCATCTGCTTTACAATGCATGCATCGGGAATGATGAAATTGCCGAAAAACTTCTTGAAAGGTACTCAAAATTCCAAAAAATTATTTCTGAAAAAATTGCGGAACGAATCGGAAGTGAAAGCGCGGATTACATTGCATGGATTACCCTTCTCGTTTCCGATGGTCTTATCATACAAAAAGGCCTGCACAATCCTCAAATCGACATTGATGAGTTCATAAAGAAGACGGATGATTTTGTAAGGCTTATACAAGATGTCAAAGAATAATAAATAAAAGTGTCGTAGTGCAAGTCTGAAAAAAACCGATTTCAGGTTAAAAGCAGCAACGCCGTACCTAACGTAGGTACGGCGTTTTTTTGTTTTTGTTATCAATCATCCGCACTCTGTTCAAACGGATTTCTTCCGAGTGTTTTTCCTGCCTCGTACGGAAGGTGGAAAGCATAATCCTGAAATTGCGGTTCAGGTTCCGGTTCCAGAAGTGGCTCCGACTCCGGAAGTGGCTCCGACTCCGGAAGTGGCTCTGGTTCCGGAAGTGGCTCAGAATCTTGTGTCGGTTGAGTAACGTTTTCTGTGAATCCTGCAGGAATTGTTGGCTCAATCGCTTCAACATACGCACCTGCAAAAGGTTCAGACGGAAGGTCAAGTACCGGTTCTGACAAAAAGCCATCCATAGTAGAATCAAAGTTCAGATGTATCTGATCTTCAGATGAAATTGGCTCCTCGGCAATCGGTTCTACCGGTGTTTCTTCGACAACCGGCTCAATTGGTGTCTCTTCAATAATTGGCTCGATTGGTGTCTCTTCGACAACCGGCTCGATTGGTGTCTCTTCGACAACCGGCTCGATTGGTGTCTCTTCGACAACCGGCTCGATTGGTGTCTCTTCGACAACCGGCTCGATTGGTGTCTCTTCGACAACCGGCTCGATTGGTGTCTCTTCGACAACCGGCTCGATTGGTGTCTCTTCAATAATTGGCTCGATTGGTGTTTCTTCGACAATTGGCTCAATTGGTGTCTCCTCGACAACCGGCTCAATTGGTATCTCTTCGACAACCGGCTCAATTGGTATCTCTTCGACAACCGGCTCGATTGGTGTCTCTTCGACAACCGGCTGAACTTCCTCTGCCATATTTATAATCGGGACATCCTCCGGAATAGGTTCAAATCCGGCGTTTGCAATATCATCAGTTTGTTCAAGATTAATTATAGGTGTCGGTGCACTGAATTCGATCGGCAATTCATCCGGGATATCAGTAGCAGGACTCGTTGTTTCTGAATATTCTTCAGGTATTTTTATTCCCGGCTTGTCGGCAACAAATTCAACCTGTTCAACGCTTGGATTCATCTCCATAAGAGGCTTTGCATCCTCACGCGGCACGCTAATCGGCCCCACCGTTGAGATTGGCTCATAATTTTCAGCCATCTTTTCAATAAAGTCATAATTAATACCGCTTCCCGTATTGGAAAAATCTATGCCGGTATATGTACCTGAGAACTTTCTGTCTGTGAAATCCTCTGATGATGCCTCTCCGCTTCCGAGATTGAAGTTATAATTTACTGAATTTGAAAGTCTCTTATTTCTTATGATGCTGACAACACCGAAAATAACAATAGCTACGAGTGCAACCGCAGATGCGATTATAACACCGATAACGACTTTCATAAAGCCCTCGCTATCCTCCTTAACTGTGCTTTTTGGAACCGCACCTTCTACATTTACGGTATAGACCTCATTTGTTCCATCAGAATTTTTCAGAGTTATTGTTACGGTATAGTTGTTTGCTTTAAGATCATCCGCGCCGATTATTTCAACATCTGATTGTTCAGAATATGTTGGGGTAACAAGAAGATTGTTCGTATATGCGGGAACAGTCACCGTATAAGAGTGGACATCGGGTACAAATGCCTTAAGAAGTTCATTTCCGTCTGTTGTCTTTATACTGAGAGACAACAGTGCACTCTCATCGGAAGCTTCAGAAACAGCTGATGTTTGTTGTACTGAAGCTGCTTTTGTGGCCTTTACCTTTGTCGCAGTAGTCTGCACGGAAGCAGTTTTTTTACTTGTTGCAGTTGATTTATTTTTGGTTGTAGTAGCCTTCTTGGTTGTTGAGGTTCTTTTCTTCGTGGTTGTTGTCTTTTTGGTTGTGGCTGTAGTCTTTTCCGTGGCAGCCGTTGTATTCTCCTTTGAAGTTGATACCTCTGAGCTCGAAATTTCTGAACTTGTAGGCTCTGATACAGTCGGTTCCGACACAGATGGATTTGATTCTGAAGGGTCAGTCTCTCCTTCGGCTGTAGCAACCGTAAGTGGCGTTATAGCAATTGTCAAAACAACAATCAATGACATAATTATAGATAAAATCCGATTAGAACTCATTGGCACTCTACCCCTTTTGAAAAAAATAAGGTAGCACATATATGTGCTACCTTTTATTATACGTTTTTTTCCATTTAATAGCAAGATTTTTAATTAATCGGCAAGAAGTTCCAATGCCTTTTGGAGTTGTGGGTCATCAGTATCCTCCATGATTCCTATCTGTGAAGTCTGTTCGGCAGTCATACTCACTTCATAATCAGGCTTTATACCTACACCGTTGTAAGAATCACTTTTATAAGGGAGAATCTCCGCAACTGTGAGAACTACGGCACTTCCGTCAGAGAACTGATGTACCTCCTGCATAGACCCTATACCTTTTGTGGTTGTTCCGACAAGTTCAGCCTTACCGAAGTCTCGAAGATCACATGCAAACAATTCGGCAGGACCGGAAGTATTTCCGTTTACAAGAACAAGCATAGGTAAAACAATGCAGTCGGAATCAGACGGAAATGTTTTTACGGTTTTCCCGTTCTTATCAACCGCTATTGCCATTGCCGCTCTTCCGTCGGAAGCAACGGGAACAAGTATATCAAGTACCTTTGCGGCGTAGTCAATACTCCCCTCGGAACAATTTCTGACATCAAGAATCAAAGATTTGCATCCGGCATTTGTAAGACTGTCAACCGCGTCTTTAAACTGGGCGATTGTATTTTCATAAAAGGCATTTATTGAAATAATTCCTATAGTTCCGATACTTCTTGACGAAACAGTTGCCTCACTGTAACCCATGACAAGATTTTCTGTTTTAGTCGTTTTACCGCTTACATAAGTCACCTTTACGCTGCTCATTTTTTCACCGTAAAGCTTTGACATGAGCGATGTGTAGTTCGTCTTAGTCACAGCTTCACTGCCGATTTCGGTTATCTCATCTCCGGCTTTGATTCCCGCCGCTTCGGCAGGAGAACTCTTTGCCACGGCTGTGATGTAAAGGTGTCCGGAATCCTCATTAAAAGTACATGTTATTCCCGTGCCTGACATCTTTCCGAGAAGGCGGTTATAGTAAGTTACGTATTCCGACGAAGTGAGATAAAATGATGCACTGTCGCCAAGTCCTTTTACATATCCGTCAGCTATACCCGCATTTACACTTTCAGATTCAATATTGCCATAAAAATTTTCACGTACAGTATCGTCAATTTCCGCAAGGTTGTCATACATCGCCGTGCGGCTGGTAAGGTCACTTATAAGGTTATTATATACGCTCATCGAAACCTTCATTGTAATAGCTATTGTGGCCGCCATAACTATAAAGAGTACAGCGAGCCCTGTTCCAAGAGGGATTTTTTTACTCATATTCTGTCTCCTTTATGGCTTGCTTACATAGTTAAGCGGATTTCTCGCTGTTTGGCTCTGAGAACCGGTACCTACACGTATTTCAAAGTGAAGATGCCAGCCTGTCGAATATCCTGTACAGCCCATATAACCTATTGTCTGACCCTGTGAAACAGTTTGTCCTACAGACACGCTTACATATGAGAGATGAGCATAATAAGCTCTGACTCCGTCTCCATGGTCAATAACAACGTAGTTACCGAATCCGTAATTACAACCGCAATTATAGTTTTTCTTATAGTTGTGACCGCATGTGCTGCTGGCTATAAGGACAGTTCCGTTACCGGCCGCAATAATCTTTTTATCATTACCGTTTGCACCCGGCATGGTAATATCTATTCCGTAATGGAAGTCACCCACGCCAACGCCGGATCTTCTTCCGTAGCCTGAACTGATATATGAACTCGAGTACGGAACAGGCCAAATAAGGGAGGCTGAACCGCTGCCCTGTGAAGCAGTGCCGGCAAGCATCTGATCTATTTTGTAAGAATATGAAGCCTGTTGTGCTTCTGCCTGCTGTTCAAGTTTGGCAAGTTGCGAATCCTGGCTGTTTAAAGTATTGAGATAGCTTTCAAGTTTATTGAGTTTTGCGTCAACAGTTGACTTAAGCGCTTTTATCTCGTTTTGAGATGCTACAACATCAGCCTTTGATGACTCAAGTTCTTCTTTATTTTCAGTGAGAGTTACTTTCTGTTCTTCAAGCGATGTCTTAAGATCCTCCATTTCCTTTATTTCACTTTTTAAATCCTCTACAATCTTATTGTCGTGTTTACTTACCTGCGAAACAAGTTCAAGCCTTGTAAGAAGACTTTCAAAACTGTCCGCCTCTAAAATAAGCTCTATTGAGGATACATTGCCGGACATATACATGGCGCGGATTCTCTCACCCAGGAGCTTCTGTGTTTCTTTTATTTTCTTTTCCTGATCGGCAACCTTTTCCTCCGTTTCCTTTATGGAAGTTTCTATCTCGGTAATCTGATTGTCAAGCAGATTTATCTGTTTGTTAAGTGCGTTTATCTGACTCTGATAGGCGTCAACCTCTGCTTGAAGTGCGTCAACTTCTTCCTGCACTTCCATTGCGGAAGCGGATACATCATCTATCTCGCTCTCGAGTTTTTCACGCTGTTGCCTTGCATTTTCAGCATCTTTTTTGAGGGCCTCTATCTCCTCTCTGAGTTCTACTATTTCAGGGTCGGTTTCTTCGTACTTTTTAGCATAAGCGGGTACCGAAGCCACGCCGACTATGATAAATACGAACACCATGAGAAGTGATATGACGGACTTTGCTCTGCTGTGCACTTTATTCGTTATCATCAGATACCACACTCCCCTGCTCTTTAAGATAACGTCCCATTGAGAATATACTTCCGAATACACCCGCAAAAATTCCTATTAGGATAAATGCAAGGAGCATTGGCAATGCATACGAACCAAACGAGATTGATGTTGTTCCGAACAATGTAAATATTGTTCCGAGTGATTTAAGCGCAAGCTCATAAAGGCCGAATACCAAGAGCAATGAAACAAAGCCCGCGATGATTCCTATAAGGATTCCCTCTATGATGAAAGGCCAGCGGATGAACCAGTTGGTGGCACCAACCGCTTTCATTATGCTTATTTCGAGTCGTCTGTTATACATGGTAACTCTTACGGTGTTTGCAATAATGAAAAGTGAAACCGCAAGAAGCATGATTATCATACCGACACTGATATACGTAACACCCGAGCGTATCTGTCTTACCTGATTCGCAAGATCGCTGTTTCCGCGTACACTCAATGTATTTTCAACGGATGTGAGCATGGAAAGTACGTTGTCATAATCATCAAGATTTTCGAGCGTAACCTTGTAGGCATCCGGAAGAGGATTTTCTTCAAGTCCGTCAAGAAGACTTGCCTCATCTCCCATACTCTCAAGTTGAGATTTGTATGCATCCTCTTTTGAAACAAAATCAACAGACGAGACACTCGGAATCATACGGATATCCTGACCCACCTTATTCACCTGATCGTCGGTGATTCCGTCATCGAGGTAAACCATAATTACGTTTTGATCCTCGACATTTTCAAGCATTGCATTTATGTTGACAAACAACATTACCGCGCAGCCGATAAGCACAAGGCAAGATGTAAGAACGGCTACGGAAGCGATTGACATAAGTCTGTTTGACCATACGTTCTTGACGCCCTCTTTTGTAAGGTAGCTTATGTTAAACGATGTTTTTCGCTGTATCTTTTCTTCTGCCATTATTTCTCATCCTCCTCTGCATCCTCAAAATATTTGGAGTAATCTACTCCATCGATTGTGGTGTAATTGTTCTTTTGAGGCGTATTTTTCTGAGTCGGGCGTGCAGCCGAAAGAGGTGAGCCGACTCTCGGAGAAGATGAATCATTAATGGTTTCGGCGGAAACCGGTATTGTAAAGATTTCCGTGACAGGTGAATTCTGTGCGGACTGTAGCGGCGGTTGCTGCGGCTCAACCTGTGCAACAGGATTCTCAGCGGCCTGCTTTGCCGTATCAGATACCAATACATTCGCATCCGGAGCTGCATTTGCAGTAGCCTTGGCAACATATGAATTCATCTGTGCCATAAACGGAGACGTGTTGCAGATACTCGGTTGCGGTGCGGTATTTTCGGTGGGTTTGTTCCCGTTGTCGGATGTTGCATCTGTATTTGATGCTGCCGAATCGGCAATTTTTTCAGCCATTGCAGTTTTAATTGCCTCCGCAACCTTAGCTGCTTCGTCTGTTTTTTCGGTATCCTCCGAATGATCCGAAGCAGGCTTATAACCGGTTTCGGTCTTATAAGTGAGAACTCCGCCGGCAGCCGTATCCGAAACAACCGTACCGTGATCAATTACAACAATTCTGTGATTGAACTTTTTAACAAGATCATGTTCATGCGTAACCATGATTACCGTTGTACCGTTTTCATTTATGTGGTTGAGAAGATCGACTATCTCATAGGACATCTCCGGGTCAATATTTCCCGTGGGCTCATCGGCAATAATTGTGTTGGCGTTATTGACAAGTGCTCGTGCAAGAGCAACACGCTGTTGCTCACCGCCGGAAATTTCATTCGGGAGTGAACGTGCCTTTTCTTTAAGTCCCACAAGACTGAGCACATACGGCACTCTCTTGCGAATTTCTTTTTCGTTTGCACCGATAACTCTCATTGCAAACGCAACATTGTCATAAACCGTCATCGTAGGTATAAGTCTGAAATCCTGAAAAACGATACCCATCGTGCGTCTGAAATACGGGATTTCCTTATTTGTCATTTTAGTAAGATCGTAATTGTTTATCATGATACTGCCCGAAGTGGGTACTTCTTCACGCATTATCGTTTTAAGGAATGTACTCTTACCGGAGCCGGATGCACCTACTATAAAAACGAACTCTCCGCGTTCAATGCGAAGATTTACATTTTTCAGTGCTTCCGTACCGTTATCGTACTTTTTGTAAACATTTTTAAACTCTATCATCTGTTTCGCACTGCTCCTAAAATTATCTGTTATTCATATAAAATAAAACTTAAACGTTACAATTTTCTCCTTGATAATTGTGCCCTGAAATGCACAAAAAAGACTGTATAGGCGCAATCGCACTGATACAGTCTTTAGTATACCATATTTATATGTCAGTTGTAACCCTTTTGTAACTAGTTTCTGAATTTTGTGTTTTTACACAAAAACCGACACAATATTTAGTGTTTTTTATCAGAATTTTGTCGGATTAGCATCCAAATACTTCTTAACCATAAGAGCAACCTTGAAAACTATGGCATCATCAAACTCACGAAGGTCAAGACCCGTAAACTTCTTTATTTTTTCAAGTCTGTAAACAAGGGTGTTTCTGTGAACGAAAAGTTTACGTGAAGTCTCTGAAACGTTGAGGTTATTCTCAAAGAATTTCTGAATGGTAAAGAGTGTTTCCTGATCAAGATTTTCTATTGATCCCCTCTTGAATACTTCCTGAAGGAACATTTCGCAAAGAGTTGTCGGAAGCTGATAAATAAGGCGTGCAATACCGAGATTGTCATAGCTTACGATGTTCTTTTCGGTATCAAAAACCTTACCGACTTCAAGGGCGACCTGCGCTTCCTTAAGTGACCTTGAAAGGTCTCTGATTCCCACAACCGTAGTGCCGATTCCTACGAGTGCATTACTGTAAAACTCGGTAGAAAGCGCATCGGAAATAGAATGAGCAAGCTTTTCAAGATTCTTAGGCTCAATATTGTTGCGCACCTCTTTTACAAGTGCGATATCCGTCTCATTAATGTTAATAACGAAGTCCTTGTTTTTATCCGGGAAAAGGTTCTGAATAACATCGAATACAGATGCGTCCTCATGGCCTGTGATCCTTATGAGAAGTACGACACGCGTCGCATCATTATTAAAGCGAAGTTCACGTGCTTTTACGTATATGTCACCCGGAAGAATGTTATCAAGAATAACATTCTTTACAAAGTTACTTCTATCATACTTTTCGTCATAAAACTGCTTAATACTTGAAAGTGAAACGGAAAGGATACGCGCGTATTTTTCGGCAAGATCATCTTCTCCGTCTACAAAAACAGCATATTCGTGGCGCAGATGTGAACCAAAAGTCAAATAAGTCACACCGTCAAGACAAACCGTATCATTTGTCGAAAAGATATCAGATGTGTCAAGAGGTATCTGACCGCCGATTCTCTCAAGCTCGCTGCAAGAGATAATCGAACCGGTTTCATCAATTACGCCAACCGTTCTGTCAATAGCATCGCGCATCTGGTGAATGACTCCCTGAAACAGTCTGTTGGACATATGCTCAAAACCCCCAGTGATTTGTAGATTGTTAGTTTATCATTGTGCTTTTGTGCAAAATGTTAAATCAATTTCTTATACATTGTACACAATAAATCAACAAAATGCAACTTTTTTCGTCAGTTTTTCTATAAAAATAGACAAAATAACTACAATATATATGTGAAATGGTGTCAATATGCACTACTCAGGGGTTGGTAATTTTCAACAACTCGTCTTGTGTTATTTCTCTCATTTCACCGGGTTTTAGTCCAACATCTAGTGCAAGTCCACCTATTTTGACGCGTTTCAGTTCCAAAACTTTATTATTTCTTGCCGCAAACATTCTCTTTATCTGGTGATATTTACCCTCGCATATTTTAACTTTTGCGACCGTAGGCTCCGTGAGTTCAACTTCCGCCGGCATACATTCATAGCCGTCAGAAAGCGTTATACCGTCAGAAAAAGCAGAAATATCCTCCTCGCTCAAGGTTCTCAAAAGTGTGGCAATGTATGTTTTTTCAACATGGCTTTTCGGTGACAAAGTTCTGTGCGCAAAGTCGCCGTCATCCGTGAGTAAAACAAAACCTGTCGTATCCGCATCAAGCCGACCTGCCGGGAACAGTCCGGCGCGGTAAAGTTCGTCCGGAACGAGATCCAAAACCGTTTTGTGCACTTTGTCATCCGTAGCACTTACAACACCTTTAGGCTTATTCAACATATAATAAACATGTTTTTTGTAAAAAACAGCCTGTCCGTCAACAACAATTTCGGATGTTTCCGGAGAAATCTGCATATCACAGGATGCCGCAACAGTTTTATCAACTGTTACAGCTCCTCGTTTTATAAGTTTTTTTACATCGCTGCGGGAAAGCTTTCCCTGAGATGCAATAAATTTGTCAAGCCGCATTTTCTTTCACCTGAAAGCCGTGCATAAAGCCGTCAAGCTCAACGGAGCAGATATCACCGCCTATGACCTTACCGTCACAGACCAGCATATTTGCCCGTATACAGCCGGAGTCCTCGGCATAGCCCGGATAATTTTTAATTTCGTATGTCCAGCGTTTGACCCCGGACCCTTTATATTTTTCAAGGTCAAAGCCCTGTTTTTTCTGAATCTCATTATATGCTTTGTAAGTATCATCAAACTCAGACGGGATGATAACCTCCGCAACAATGCCGACAGCGGCAAGGACGAGAACTCTCGCCGTTTTTGAGTTTACAGATAACACAAACATAATATCACCCTGTAAACTCTATGCAAATACACAGTGAATTATTACATGTTATTTAAGATAAAAACAGCGGTACACATAGTGTACCGCAATGTCACAACCGATATTAATCAAAGAAAAAATTCCTCATCGGGTACTATCGGAGAGTCGCTCAAGGGGATATCTATAATGCTCGGTTTCGGCATTATAACCTCAATATTTTTATCATCGGTCACATATTGTGACTGTGGCTTTCTTTTCCCATATGTGCTCTGGCTGTTACGTTTCATATTTTCAACATGCTTTTTTTCAGCCCCCGCACGCCTTGATAAGCCCTGAGAGTTCTGAGTCTTATACTGTTTATCTGCTCGTTTTTGGCTCTGAGACGATACCTTTGCGGCAGCCCTTAAGCTATCCTGAAGCTTCTGTATTTCATTAAGGCTCTTTGCAATTCTGTACTCAGTCTCGTTCACAAGCTCATCAACATATGTACTTGCATTCATCTTAAGATCGTGAGACCACTTGGTTGCCTCGTCCATTTTGCTCTGTGACTTGTACTCAGCCTCCTGCTCAAGTCTTTCGGCACGGCTTTTGGCCTCAGTAAGTATGTTTTGTGCCTGTTCCTTTGTCTCAGTCAGAATGTTCTGAGCCTGATCCTTTGCAGCTGCGAGAATATTTTCAGCCTGCTGCTTGAGCTCTTCGGCATCTGACTGTGCATGCTCGGTCAGGTTATTTGACGCAGTTTTTGCCTCTTCAAAAATATTTTCCGAGGAAACGAGTCTGTCAGCCTCCGCACGTGCACTGTCGAGTATGCTTTTAGCCCTTTCCTGAGCATCCTTTATAAGATCTTCATTTCTTCTGTTTGTTTCGGCATCGTTATCATGAACTCTGCGTTCAGCGGCAGCAAGAAGATCACGACTTTTTATCCTGGCGTCTTCTATTATCTCCCCGGCTTCCCTGTTTGCTCTGCTCATTATCTCACGACGTTCGGACGCAAGGATTCGTGCTTGCTTTATCTCTTCGGGTATGTTTAAACGAATATCCTCAATGACTGTCTTCAGGGCTTCGACATCTACAGTCATTTTGTTGGAAAAAGCCTTTCCTTTCCCATCAGCAAGGATATCTTCCATCTCATCGAGAAGTTCTTCTATCTGAGCCACATGAATCAGTCCTTTCTTAGGTGTTTTTCAATGTCATGCAAGACAGGGTGCGGAACAAAATCCGAGATATCACCGCCAAGTTCTCCAATCTGTCTTACAAGACTCGAACTTAAAAACATGTTTTCTGCCTTTGTCGCAATAAATACGGTTTCAAGTTCTTGGTTAAGGCGTCTGTTTCCGAGTGCCTGTTGAAACTCGTTATCAAAATCTGAAAGAGCACGAAGGCCTTTCACTACAACTTGTACATTGTTTTCCTTTGCATACTCCGCGAGAAGGCCATCATATGAGTCAACCCTAACATTTGAAAGATGCCCGATACTTTTCTTTATAAGTTCGACACGTTCATCTACCGTAAATGAATTGTGACCTATTTTTCTGTAATTGGTCATAACAACGACAATGACATTGTCAAACAAGTTTGATGCGCGTTCAATAATATCAAGATGTCCGTTGGTTATTGGGTCAAAACTACCGGGACAGATGGCTGTAATCATCAGACGTTTTCCTCCCCGTTTCTGTAAACAGTAAGTTTAATTTTTCCGTATGTATATTCCCTATGAAGCGTAAATCTTCCGGCACTCATGGGTAGTTCCTCCTCCCTTGCGGTCTCACAAATAATGACACCGCCGTCTGACATCTTTTCCGAGAGAAGCGGAAGTACTGAAGTTATTATGTCTTTACGATACGGAGGATCAAGGAATGCAATGTCAAATGTATCCTTGGTAAAATTCAAAAAGTTCAGTGCATCCTCATTTTTTACTATTGCGCATTTTGAAAGCTTCGTATGTTCCAGGTTTTCATTGACAACGGCTACGGATTCCCTGCTGTTGTCGATAAATGTTGCACAAGCCGCGCCACGGCTCAATGCTTCGATTCCAAGCTGACCGGAGCCCGCAAAAAGATCAAGTACTCTCGCACCGGGAACTTCAAACTGTACAATATTGAAAATGGATTCCTTGACCTGATCCGTCGTCGGACGCACCGAAAGACCCTCTAAGGTCTTAAGTTTCATTCCTCTTGCCGTTCCGGTGATTACTCTCATTGTGTTCTCCTGATTTTTGATTTATTCCTAAACGTGCGGATATACAACACGAAATTCGATATATTATACCATTATATGTCGGACTTTGTAAACATTCTATTCTTGTAATAATAGCCAATATTAGTCCGCAAAAAACGCCTTAATATGGACAGCATCAGCAATACCGAGACCGGACGTTTCAGCAAGTTCGCTTATGTCTGCCCTCTTCATTGCGTCAATAGTTCTGAATTTTTTCCACAATGCTTCAGCCTTTTTCGGACCGATTCCCGGTATCTTTGTAAGTTCGCTTGTTTTGGACGCATTTGAATGCTTTTGATGATGATAACCTATGGCGAATCTGTGAACTTCTTCTTGAATTCCGGATACCAGTGTAAACACCTGTCTCTTACCGCTTATGGATATTTCTCCTCCATCATGTGAAATTGCACGAGTGCGGTGTTTTCCGTCTTTAACCATTCCGAAAACAGGAACGTCAAGGCTATACATATTCAAAACTTCAAGTGCAACATTTACCTGACCCTGTCCTCCGTCCATCAGGATAAGGTCGGGAAGCCTTGCAAATCCGTCTTCCCCTCCGGCTTCTCTATCTTTAAAATAACGCTCGAAACGCCTTGTAAGCACTTCTCTCATCGAGCCGTAATCATCGCCGCCCAAAGCATCTTTTATTATAAACTTTCTGTACCCCGACTTGTACGGTTCGCCGTTTTTAAAGACGACCATACCGCCGACGGAATCCGCACCGGCAGTGTGCGAGATATCATAAGATTCAATAAACTCCGGAATTTTTCCGAGTCCCAAGGTTTCGCCGAGTTCAATAACTGCGGCATTTGATTTTTTTCGGTGCCTTTTTTCCGCTATCGCTTCATATGCATTGTTCTTTGACATACTGACGACTTCCGCCTGTTTTCCTTTTCCCGGTATAGCTATGGCCACTTTTTTCCCCAATCTGTCACTAAGCCACTGCTCTATAAGTTCCGAGTCATCACACTCACCGTCAATAAAAATAAGTCCGGGTATGTCGTCATGAGCAATGTAAAATCTTTTTATAAAATCCGCCCTCGTTGCACTGAGTGAATCGGAAATATCCGTGAAATGATTCTCGCTCTGTGAAAGCTTTCCGTCAACAAATCTGAGCACATTGAAGCAGACAATATCTTCGTCACGTGCAAGTGCAAAGATATCTTTTGTCTGTGTACCGCAAAGCAAAACCTTCTGCTTATCCGAAAGTCGCTTTATCGCCGAAATCCTGTCACGCATTTCAGCTGCTTTTTCAAATTCAAGATGTTCGGAATACGACTCCATACGTGTTTCAAGGGTTTTAAGATACTCCTTTGTATCACCTTTAAGGAAGTCAATTGCATCATCCACGGCGGCATCATAATCCGCTTTTTTTACCCGTCCGGCACACGGTGCCATACACTGATTCATGTGATAATTAAGACATGGCCTGTTATTTTTACCGCCGCACGGAAATGATTTGTTACACTGCGGAAGCTTAAAAATCTTCAAAGCCGCATCAAGTGATTCTTTTACAACAAAGCCGCTCATATAAGGGCCGATATACCGTGAGCCGTCATCAATCTTTTGCTTTGCGCTTTTAAGTTTCCTCCACGGTTCATTTGTTATTTTGATATAACTGTATCCCTTGTCATCCTTGAGAAGTATATTGTACTTCGGTTTATATTGCTTTATAAGGCTGCACTCAAGTACGAGCGCTTCAAATTCACTTGCAGTGAGAATATGCTCAAAATCATAAACATTTTCAACCATCTTGCAAACCTTAGTCGTGTGGTTATTCTGAGAACCGAAATACTGGCTCACCCTGTTTTTAAGGAGTTTCGCCTTGCCGATGTAAATGATTTCACCATCAGAATTTTTCATGATATACACACCCGGTGCGAGCGGAAGACGCATGGACTTTCCCCGCAAATATGACATCCTGCTGTTTGACATATACTCACCTCTCTTTCAAAATTAAACAAATTCAAAAAAACAAAAGCACACTGCCAAAGAATATCAGCAGTGTGCTCAATTAAAGCGATTAAAATTATTCTGCAAAGCCTGATTCAACAAGAGCTACAAGAGCCTCAACTGCCTCTTCTTCGTCTGAGCCGCCGGCCATGATACGGATTTCGGTTCCGCCCATGATTCCAAGTGAAAGAACACCGAGAAGTGACTTAGCATTTACTCTGCGCTCATCTTTTTCAACCCAAATAGACGACTTAAACTCATTTGCCTTCTGAATGAAGAATGTTGCAGGACGAGCGTGAAGCCCTACTTGATTTTGAACCTTTACGTCTTTTACATACATAATAATTCCCTCACAAATAATCAAAATATTAGAAAAAAATTATATTGATTTTTCAAATTGCTATCATTATAATCACAAAACTTCGCATAGTCAACGGGAAAATAAATATTTGTCCCAGATTACAAACTTCGACATAAAAAAGGCGAATGTTTGTTAATTTTTCACAGTTTTTTTCAACAAAAAACACTTGCAAAAAGCGTTTTGTTCATATATACTGTTGGGTCATTTTTTTAGTAAAAAAACACACTGATTTCATGAAGTGAGAAGATCCGGTCGCTTTTGTTTTGTTCGCTCAATCGACTGCTCTTCCTGCCACTTGGCTATGTTCTCATGGTGTCCGGAAAGAAGTATATCCGGCACTGCTCTGTCGTGCCATACTGCCGGTCTTGTGTACTGCGGATACTCAAGAAGTCCGTTATAGTGGCTCTCTTTGGTATATGCATCGTCATTCTTAAGGACACCCGGAAGCATTCTGCAAACACTGTCGCAAAGAACAAGAGCCGGAAGCTCGCCGCCTGTCAGAACATAATCGCCTATGGAAATCTCCTCGGGGCGAAGCTCATCTATCACGCGCTCATCAATCCCCTCATAGTGTCCGCAGAGAATAGCCAGATTATCCATTTTTGAAAGTTCTTTTACCCGCTGTTGAGTGAGCGTTTTACCCTGCGGAGTCACATATACAAGATGATACGGCTTATTTCCGTTGTCGGTAAGAGACATATAGCATTTGTATATGGGCTCAGCCTGCATTATCATCCCGGTTCCGCCACCATACGGCGCGTCATCAACATGACCGTGTTTGTCATCGGTATAGTCACGTATATTGTGACAATTTATCTCCACAAAACCCGCTTCACGTGCTCTGCCTATTATACTGGTATTAAGGACGGTTTCGCACATTTCCGGAAATAAGGTGAGAATATCAATCTTCACGAATCTCGTACTCCTCTCCGAAAATACCCGGTATAGGTGTTATCAAAGCGACGCATTTTTCGACATCAACTTTTTTTACAATCTCCGGTATAGACGGCAGCAGATAGACCTTACCGTCTTTTTCAATATGCCATATATCTGAGGCACCTGAGTTCGTCACGTCTTTTACAACACCATACACAAGCTCGTTGTCATCCGCATCACGCACGGTACACCCTTTGAGCTCAGCTATAAAATAGTGACCCTCCTCAAGAGGTGCATCCTCTCTTTTTACATATATGGTCCTGCCTCTGAGTGCATTTGCCTTGTCAAGATCATCAACGCCTTCAAGTGTCAGGAGCATTATGTTACCGTGCGGTCTTGATGACAACACGCGACGCTCGTCGGCACCGTCCTTTTTCAGGTAAACACGCGAAAAGCTTTGAAAAAACTCAGGGCTGTCGCACCAATACTGAACTCTCAGTTCTCCCTTTACACCGTGTGTACTCACTATTTTTCCAAGTTCAAGATAGGAAAGAAGCATTTTTTCACCTCAAAGTCCAAAACAGGGCAAGCTTTGAATTTTATTCAATGCTTGCCCTCTTCATTTGCGTTTAAAATCGGAACTGAAATGAATTATCAGTCAATTTCAACTGCTATGTGAGCATCCTGCTTATTTGCAGTTGCACGCATTACAGTACGGATAGCCTTGGCAATGCGTCCCTGTTTTCCGATAACTCTGCCCATATCATCAGGAGCAACATGGAGATGAAAAACAGTTACACCGTTCTCATTAGGCTCATCAACATCAACCTTTACAGCTGACGGATCGTCTACAAGGCCCTGCGCAATCGCTATTAATAACTCACGCATATTTTAAAGCCTCCTGATTATTTTATAGCTCCGCTCTTTTTAAGGAGTGCGCGAACTGTATCTGTCGGCTGTGCACCGTTTGCAATCCACTGCTGAACTTTCTCATCGTCAACCTTGATTACTACAGGATCCTTTGTAGGATCGTAGTAACCGATTTCCTCAATGAAACGTCCGTCTCTCGGGAAACGTGAATCTGCTACTACAATACGATAGAAAGGAGCTTTCTTTGCACCCATTCTGCGAAGTCTGATTTTTACTGCCATTTTTAATTCCTCCAAAAAGATTAATGTACAAAAAGTAATTAAGTGATATAAACTTGCAAAGATTATAAACCGAGTTTACTGAAATCAAGTCCGCTTAGGTCATTCGGGTTCATGTTTTTACTCATGCGCTTCATGGCCTTTCTGGATTTTTTACTGTTCATCTGCTTAAACATCTTTTGCATTTGCCTATACTGAGAAAGAAGCCTGTTGACGTCCTCAACCTGCTGACCCGCACCCGCTGCAATTCTGCGTTTGCGCGACGGATTGATGATGTCGGGATTTTCTCTCTCTTTTGGTGTCATAGACTGAATAAGAGCTTGAAGTCTGTCAAACTGTTTTTCGTCTATTTCAATATCTTTAGCCTTATTTCCGATACCCGGAATCATTCCGAGTAAATCCTGCATAGGTCCGAGTTTACGTACCTGCTGAAGATTGGAAAGAAGGTCATTAAGATCAAACTTGTTTTTGCGGAGCTTGCGTTCAAGTTCAAGTGCCTGTTCTTCGTCAAACTCCTTCTCGGCTTTTTCGATAAGGGAAAGCATATCTCCCATTCCGAGAATACGGGAAGCCATTCTGTCAGGGTGGAATACGTCAAGATCATCAAGCTTTTCACCCGTACCGACAAACTTTATCGGCTTGCCTGTAATAGCTCTGGCTGAAAGTGCCGCACCGCCTCTTGTGTCACCGTCGAGCTTTGTAAGTACAAGGCCGTCAAGCCCTACGGATTCATTGAACGCGGACGCAACGTTTACAGCGTCCTGACCGGTCATGGCATCCACAACAAGGAGGATTTCATGCGGGTGAACCGCTGCCTTTATGTTTTGAAGTTCTTCCATGAGAGCTTCGTCAACATGAAGTCGTCCTGCCGTATCAAGGAATACGTAATCATAGCCCTGATCCTTTGCAAGCTTTACGGCTTCCGTTGCTATGAGAACGGGGTCTTCCTGTCCTTTTTCAAAAACCGGAACCCCGACCTGTTCACCTACAACCTGTAACTGCTTTATAGCAGCCGGTCTGTAAACGTCGCAGGCTACGAGAAGCGGCCTGTGTCCCTCACTCTTAAGACGTTTGGCAATCTTTGCACAGTGTGTTGTCTTACCTGAACCCTGAAGTCCGCACATCATAACGATTGTCGGAGGATGTTGGGCAACCGCAAGTCTTGTCTGCGTACCGCCCATGAGCTCAGTGAGTTCTTCGTTTACTATCTTAATAACCATCTGAGATGGTGTGAGGCTTTTCATAACCTCAGCACCGATGGCTCTTTCAGTTACAGCTGCGGTGAAGTCCTTGGCCACCTTATAACTTACGTCAGCCTCTAAAAGTGCAAGCCTTACTTCACGCATGGCCTCTTTTACGTCTGACTCGGTAAGGGAGCCTTTACTCTTCAGTCTGGAAAACGCCGCTTCCAGCCTGTCTGACAGTCCTTCAAATGCCAAGAGTCTTCACTCCTTATTCTGATAATTGCTGCACTATGAGTTTAATCTTTACAACTGCCTCGTTTATGTCTCTTGAAAGACCGGTACGCATGTTGTGGTCGTTAATCTCCTCAGCACATTCGAGTATTTCTTCAAGGCCGTTTCGCATTTCCTCAAAACGCTTTGCAAGTCCGAGTCTTGACTCCATTTCATAAAGTTGACTCTCTGCACGTTTTATGGAATCACGCACGCCCTGTCTGGTTATTCCTTCATTTTCGGCAATCTCGGCAAGTGACAAGTCGTCGTTGTAATAATACTCTATGAACGCTCTTTGCTTTTCAGTAAGCATGTCGCCGTAAAAGTCAAGCAGTACATTTATAACTTCAAAGTTTTTTGTCACGTCAAAAATCGCCTCCCAATTTATTTCCCCCAAATGTAAAGTCAAATTCTTTACACTCGAGTATTATACTTACAAACCGTTCCCATGTCAAGACCGTTTTTCTTGTATTCATGTACATTTTAAATCATTTAAAATCTTATTTTTTCAGCAAAAAACAACAACTTGTGTAAAGCAATTTTCTTTACACAAGTTGTTGGGTGAAATATACACAGATGATTACATCATCCCGCCTTTTAAAATTTTATTTACTCTATCGATTCCGGTTTTCTTAAGCATTATACAAAATGAGGTTACGCAAAAAACAAGTTCTGTTACTATTCCCACCAAAACAGACCAATGCGCAATTTCCAAGCCTTCACTCCTAATAAAAATCAGTGACAAGCAGATGGCACAAAAAGTCGTGAAAAATTCAACCAAAATGCTACTGAGATGAATCTGAATATTACTATACCCGGAAACCTTTTTCAAAGCATATTCTTTCCCGTGGGAAATATATCTCATTGTCAATGCAGTTTTTGAAATCTGAAGTTCAAAAATCATTGTAAAAACAAGCATAACTATACAAGCGGATATTTTTGCCTTCACAATACCGAGTTGTGTATTGTATTGCTCATCAAAGTTTGTAATAATAAGCTCATTTGAATTCAAGGAAAAATTTTTCTTTATCTCCTCAATATCACTTTCATTCAAACTAAAGG
>CAVGIJ010000001.1:162065-183867 GCA_963629305.1 Acutalibacteraceae bacterium | reverse complement strand
CCATATTGTACATGTTCGGTTCAAAGCGTTTTCCCACCGTTTTGTCTCTCGGTGCATCAGTCATAAATTATTTAATTACCACATTGTTCTCTCTTATCATTTACATGATAGACTTAAAAGACGTATATTTCTCATTTCAAATTCTCTATTTGATTCCGATAATTACTATTTTTCTCTCGTCAATATTCCTTGATGATGATATTTACGACTTGCTTAGGAATAAGTATAAACCGATTTACAGCGAGGGTGAAAGCAGAAATCGTATAAAGAAAGAAAACAGTGACACAAAGAAAAAAAGTGAAAAGAAGAAAAAAGGTGAATTGAAGCCTGCCGACAGACAAAGCGAAGAGATAATCATTCCCGAAGACTCGTATTTCAATCAGCTAAAAATTATATCTTCGGCAGCTGAAATGGCAATCCCCGACTTAAGCAATTCGGACGACGACACAGACAAGTAAAAGTTTCTTTTAAAATACAAAGCATTCAAAGAATCATCCTGCGCGGATAAAATCTTTGAATGCTTTTTTTATGTCATGTCTTATCGTCATATAAGCTCCGAAATAACCGTATTTGACAAAAGGAATCCGCGGTGCGTAAGTCTAAGCCCGTTCTCATCAAGTGTTACAAATGGGGAAAGCAGCGTATTCTGTGCTTTTTTTATTGTCTCGGGTTTTAAAAGTTTTAAATCGTCTATTCCTCTGTTTTGACGAAGTTTCAACATAAGCCACTCCTCGTATGAGCCTCCGAATGAGTCAAACACCGGAGGTTTACCGTCAATAAAGCCGTCAATATCTCTTTCGAAATAAAACCTTTTTCCGTTCATAAAAGAATGTGCCGCAGGTCCTATTCCGAGATATTCCTCACAGTTCCAATATTTGAGATTGTGTTTGCTTTCATAACCCGGAGCGGCAAAGTTAGATATTTCATATTGCAAAAACCCGTTTTTTTCAAGAGTTTCACATACTGTGTCATAAAATTTACATACGGAATCTTCATCCGGAAGATTAAGAGTTTCGCTGCGCCTCGAAAAAACCGTACCGTCCTCTATTTTGAGCATATATGCACTTAAATGTTTCACTTGCTCGAGGATACAAAAGTCCAATGTATTTTTAAGGCTTTCATCAGTCTGCTCCGGTATTCCGAGCATAAGATCAAGGCTCAAATTTTCAAATCCGATTTTCCGCGCAAGATCTAAAACTTCGGAAACACGCCTGCGACCGGAAAGACGTCCGAGCTTTTTCCGTTCTGTGTCATCTGCAGATTGAAGTCCTATTGAAAGTCTGTTCACTCCTGCAGAATAAAGCAACGGCAAAACATCTTCAAGATCCGAGCCCGGATTACACTCCACGGTTATTTCGGCATCATCCGACACCTCAAAGCATGTGCGAAGGCAGTCGAGCATTTTTGCAATATACTCCCCCGGGAGCGCCGTCGGCGTTCCTCCGCCGAAATACACCGTGTCCGCAATACAGTCGTACTCATGAGAAAAAGAGGCAGTGGTTTTCACTACTGCCTCTGTATATTTTTTCATCAGTTCTTCCGAACCGTGCACCTTATAAAAATCACAGTACGGACAGAAGCTTTTGCAAAAAGGTATGTGTATGTAAAGTCCGATATGTTTTTTCATACAAGTCTCCGTATACGGCAATTTGATTTCGTCAATTCAGTCATCAAGTTTAAGCACAGCCATAAATGCCTCCTGAGGAACTTCCACACTGCCGAACTGGCGCATACGCTTCTTTCCCTCTTTTTGCTTTTCAAGAAGCTTTTTCTTACGCGTAATGTCACCGCCGTAGCACTTTGCAAGTACATCTTTACGCATGGCTTTTACGGTTTCCCGTGCTATAACCTTTCCGCCGATAGCCATCTGAATGGGAATTTCAAAAAGCTGACGCGGGATGTTTTCTTTGAGTTTTTCAGCAATCTTTCTTGCTTTATTGTACGCCTTTTCGGAATGAATAATAAACGACAATGCATCAATCTGATCTCCGTTTAGAAGAACATCAAGCTTTACAAGGTCAGACCTTTCGTACCCCTTTATCTCATAATCAAACGAAGCGTATCCGCGTGTTCTCGACTTAAGTACGTCAAAAAAGTCGTATATTATCTCGTTCAGCGGAAGCTCATAGTGTATGTCAACACGGTCAGAGGCAAGATACTGCATATCCTTGAATACGCCTCTTCTCTCCTGGCAAAGATCCATTATCGCGCCGACATAATCAGGCGGAGCATAAATATGAGCGTTGGTTATCGGCTCCTCCATAAAGTTTATGGTTGCGGGGTCGGGATAATTGCTCGGATTGTCAATCTCAATGCAATCACCGTTATTAAGATGAATTTTGTAAATGACACTCGGAATTGTCGTCACAAGATCAAGATCATACTCCCTCTCAAGACGTTCCTGAATTATTTCAAGATGAAGGAGTCCGAGAAAACCGCATCTGAATCCAAAGCCGAGAGCACCGGAGGTTTCAGGCTCAAAGGAAAGCGCGGCATCATTGAGTTGAAGCTTTGCAAGCGCTTCTTTGAGATTCTCGTAATCCGCACCGTCCGCCGGATAAATACCGCAGAAAACCATTGGATTTACTTTTCTGTAACCGGCGAGAGCCTCTTCTGCCGGTCGCGTCGCAAGAGTAACCGTGTCGCCGACACGTGCCTCCGAGACTGTTTTTATTGAGGCTGTTATGTAACCTACCTCGCCTGCTCTCAAAACATCTACAGGCTCCATAGATGTCGCGCGCATATATCCGACTTCAACAACTGTAAATTCGGCACCTGTTGCCATCATGCGCATTGTGTCTCCGCCCTTTATCTGACCGTCAACTATGCGGACATATACGATAACGCCTTTGTAGCTGTCGTAAATTGAGTCAAAGATAAGAGCTTTAAGCGGGGCGTTCTCATCCCCTTTTGGCGGAGGTACAATCTTAACTATCTGTTCGAGCACCTGCTGAACATTTTCACCCGTTTTTGCAGATACACGAGGTGCCTGTGAGCAATCGAGTCCGATTACATCTTCAACTTCCTTGCAAACCGTATCGGGGTCTGCGGCGGGAAGGTCTATTTTGTTTATTACCGGGCAAATTTCGAGATCGTGGTCAAGAGCCAGGTATGTATTGGCAAGAGTCTGCGCCTCAATGCCCTGCGTGGCATCAACAATCAAAACAGCGCCTTCGCATGCGGCAAGAGAGCGTGAAACCTCGTAATTGAAGTCGACATGACCCGGAGTGTCTATAAGATTCAGCTCGTAAACCTCGCCGTCATCAGCCTTATAATCAAGTTTTACCGCATGAGCCTTTATTGTAATTCCGCGTTCGCGCTCAAGATCCATGTTGTCAAGAAGCTGTTCTGTCATATCTCTCTTGGCAACCGCTCCGGTAAGCTCAAGTAATCTGTCGGCAAGCGTTGACTTGCCGTGATCAATATGCGCGACAATTGAAAAATTTCTTATATTGCTCTTATAATCCGACATTGTATTGCTCCGTTATCCACTGCTCAGCAGCTGTAATTCCGTCAGGGTCATATGAAAATTCAGACTTTTTCGTTCTTCCTGCGGCATCTTCAATTTCAAAGCAGTTATTTTTATACACAGCCGCTACAAAAACCGTTTCAATCTCATCCTTCTTTTCAGGATAAAATTTGTATCTGAAGCCGTTAAGACTTCCGGAATATGTATTCTTCTGTGACATATAATCAAACCGAGGTAATTTAATTTTTGCTCCGTTTTCCATAAAATCCATCCTTTTAGTTTACACGAAGATAGCTTCCGGCCTTTATCGTCATGTTGTTATAACTTATGTCGGAATCCGTATAGTTTACATATACATATGTTTCATTGTTGTACTCCGTACAGAAAAGACCTTCCAAAATCTCCTTTCTGTCAGTCATTCTGGCATTTCGAAGACCCGAAAATACTGTGTTAAACGTGTTGTAAACACTGAGCGATTCAGACGTCCAGTTATCATAATAAAGTGCTGATTCATCGACGTCCTTCGGAGTATAGTCACTGCTTGTCCAACAAAATGCAGGCATTGCGCCGTAGTCAATCAGTCTGAGAATATCTTTATTCATGTCTCCGGAAAGATTGAGATAGCCTCCGGTATACTCGACGGTTCCGTGAAGAATCATCTGTACAAACGGTACACCCTCATATGACTCCGATTCCTCATATGTAGTACTCATAGGAATTTTTGAAATAACGGTTGCACTTTTCAAAGCATAGAGGTTTCCGTTTTCAACCATGAGATTCTTGTTTGTGGAAAGCGCAATTGCCTCTGAAAAGATTTCATCTGCGTACGCCTGGCGATCCATTGTTTTTCCGGACATATCGGAAAAAAGTACGGAACCGACATCACTAAGGCAGTACCCGGATACATCTACGTCTCGCATCTTATTCATAAACGAAACTACATTGTCGGCCAGAGAAGAGCCCGAAAGACCCACATAGTCAAACGTGTCGGATGAAGTGATGTACCCTTTGAAGATATTTTCAACACTTGTCTCAATCTTGCGTTTATTCACGCCGACAGCCTTGTTGCCACCGCTTGCCGATGTAGTCATGTTGAGGGTCAGATACATATTGAACCCTTGAGTGTCCATATAGCTCCGGAGTTCTGCAAACCCGCTCTCTCCGCCGAGCTTCGAGGATATTTTTGCTTTTCCGAGTTCTTTTTGACGTATGCCTCCGGAGAGTGCGCCGTCATATCTCAGACTTATCGAGTTAATACCCTTTGACTTCAAAAGGGTAATTACGTCATATGCATTTTGGAAATTTGTATACTCAGTGGTTGTGCCCATTGCCCTGTTCATGCACCCTATAAGAGTTACACTCAGAGGCAATTCATTCTCGGTTGAAACCGAGCGTGTTGAAAGCATGCCGTTTCTGATAAGCTGTTCCTTACAAACAGAAGCTATTCCGCCGTAAGAAGCAGACGAGCCGGAGACAAATTTGTATGAAACGGAAACTTCTCCGCTGTAGGATTTGTCGGCAATTGATTTTTCGGAATTCGGAGTCAGATTGAAGCTTGCATACACTCCGGAAAGACCGCTTTCTCTGGTCTGTGCGCATATCTGCGAAAGAGCGTCGCCTTTTGTCACAATTGCGGCGACGGCACCGTTGCCTTTATGAAGTCCGAACGCCGGAATTATGCTGTAATGTTCCGTCTTATCGGAGACAGCAAGGTCACTTCCGTACGTATCTATTCTGTAATCGGCATCCTTTGCTTTTTCAAGGTTTATAAGTGCACCGGAACCATCCGGAATAACTATAAAGTCACCGGCGGTTTTCTCAGCGGTAGCACCAAACAAAGGCATAACAGATAACTTTGTAACCATAAATCCAAAGACACCGCTTACAACCTTGTCACAGTTTACCGAGGCATTCAAAAGCCCGTCTTTCAGACTGAGCTCAAGCGTTACCGGTATGCTGAACTTCGGCTTATCCTTCTTTTCACTCAATGTGTACTTTATCTTGAGCCCGGAATCGGTTTTCTCGGCTTTTGCATTTCCGTATGCAACCGAATTATCCTGTGAGTTTAGGATGTACTCCGTACTGCCGTCAGAGACAGTAAGAGTTATCATAGAGGCTTCTGTGTTCTCTGTTTCCGGCAATGCATACCAATACGCACCGGTGCTGTCCTTTATCGCGATCGAACAATTTTTTTCATCAAGAAACAGCTCATAAAGTCCTGATTTCATCACCGATGTAAGCGCAGATTTATCCAGTGTATGAAGTGATGATTCCGGATTTTCGGCAGAAACCGTCTTTATCTTGTCCGATACGGATATACCTTTTCCGCCGCATGAAGCAAAAAGGAATACAATGCCAATCACTAAAAAAAGTGCAGTTACTCTTCTTGCAAATATATGTAATTTCATAGTAAATCAACCTCTCAAAAAATACCGATTAATTTTACCACATTACCGCTATGTTTTCAATTAAATAATGCACCTTTTACGCATGAGAGCAAGCAGCACACGTTCTCGCCGCGACACGCCGACCTGCGTCATTTGGGTTTCATCATCTGTACAGATGTGTCTATACACTCGCGCATATCTCTTGCCGTATGGCAGTCGATCTCTCCCACCGACAAAACATTCAATGTATCACCGTTTTTTTCAAGTCTTACCGGCATATTTATCACTCCTGATTCAAATTATTGTTCCCGGAAATTTTTGAAAAATACAAAAACCCCTTATCCGTTTAAGGATAAGGGGTTTATAGCAAAAAACCTGTCGATTAAAATGACTTAATCATCTTTTTTTTCATTTTTTCCGTCATGCTCATTATCGTCCATGTTTGCATAACGTTTTATCTTTGACGTTGTTGTCTTTATGAACTCATTCTCACGAAGCGAAAACTTCTTTATGTTCTTGTAATTAGGAAGTTTCTTATTTATTTCCTTTACAACATCCGCAATGATACTGTGGATTTCATCGGAGGAAGGCTCATCGCCGTTTTTCTTCTTTTTCTTTATCGCATCAATATCCGGGTAAATCTTTGCCTCAACGATAGTTTCATCGTTGTCATCTTCATCAAATCCTACAACCATTGATTCTGCAATAAGAGGATTGTTGTTAAGATGGTACTCTATCTCCTCCGGATAAATGTTTTTGCCGTTTTTGGTTACGATGACATTTTTTATCCTTCCGTTTATACGAAGAAGTCCGTCTCCGTCAATCGAACCGAGATCGCCTGTATGAAGCCAGCCGTACTCGTCTATAACCTCGCGTGTCTGCTCAGGATCCTTGTAGTAGCCGAGCATAACGTTCGGGCCCTTTACACAGATCTCACCGACACCCTGAGCATCCTCGTTTATAAGCTTAACCTCAATTCCCGGTATAGGTCTTCCGACTGTGTCGGGTGTGAAAAGTGCGTCATGATTGCACGAAACAAGAGGAGCGCACTCAGTAAGACCGTAGCCTACATACGAAACAATACCGAAAGTTTTGAAGTCTTTGATAACGTCAGGTCTCACCGCAGCCGCACCGACAATTATGAGTCTTAAACGTCCGCCGAAATTCTTTGTTATTTCTTCAAAAATCTTATCATTCATGTTTACGCCGACAGCATTGGTTGATGCAGCAATAATCTTACCGAATGTAAGTTTGAGTTTACCGCCCTTTTGTTCCGAAACCGCCTGCATGATTTTTCCGTGTACCTTTTCAAGCATAAGAGGAACCGTCATGAGAACGGTAGGCTTTACCTCTTGGAAATTTCTCATAAGATGAAGAAGACTGTCATTGAAGGCAATGCAGCATCCGTTGTAAATGGGAGCGATTATGTCAAGTGAGCACTCAAACGTGTGGTGAATCGGAAGAACCGAGAGATGAACGTCGCCCGGATGAATATCCGCAACACTTGAATTTGCCATAACAACAAAACAAATATTGTGCTGAGAGAGCATAACACCCTTTGCAAGACCGGATGTACCGGACGTAAAAATAATTACGCTGCACTCGTCAGGGTCGATTTCAACACTTAAAAACTCGGCATAGTACGGACTGTTGTCAAGAACAAGCTTTTTCCCGATTTCGAAAACCGTGTCAAAGCCAATGTATCCGTCTCTGTCATCAGCCTCATCCATAAGAACGATTTTAAGATTTTTCGGAAGATCTTCTTTTCTGTCCTCGAGCTTGCGAAGGCCCTTTTTGTCAACAAAAAGCATTTCCGTCTCAGAAACCTCAAGAATTGTATTTATGTCGTCAAACAAGAGTTCCTTGTCTATGGGAACAATTACATTGCCGGCAATCTGAGTAGCAAAATATGTAAGTACCCATCTGTATGAGTTTACACCCAATACGGCAATTTTCTTTTTGTCCTTCATTCCGAGCGATATAAGAGCCGTTCCGAGTGCCCATACCTGCGAGTGAAATTCCGTATAGTTGATGTCATAGTATTCGCCGTTGCTTTGTCTTATTCGAAAAGCAGGCTCATTTGCGAAATGTTCCATAGACTGGTTAAGCATATCTTTGAAGTCACGGACTTCTCTGACTTCATAAAGTGGTTTACTATTCTCCATAAGAATAATCTCCTGTCTCAAGGAACCGTTCAGTTCCAAGGATTATTTTCGTCTGTATCTGTAGGGTCCCATCCCTTATTTGCGCTATTTAAGTCTATCTTTATACCCTCGGGTTTTCCGAGCGGTCCCGGATTGTCGCTGTCGTAAATTACTACTATCGTCTGCCAGTCAAGATTGTCGTAGAGCCATTTAACATCTGCGACTGAAAGTCTTATGCAGCCGAGAGATGCATTTTGACCGAGTTTGTTGAACTCTTCTGTCTCAAGCCTTGACGGGTCTTTATCATAATACGGAACCGAATGAAACCAGATATGCCCGTCAACACGTGTCGTATACTGTCCGTATGTATCGTCAACAAGGGAGAGCCAGCGGTATTTATCTGAAGTTTTAAATGTTCCGGCGGGCGTGTCATTTCCGCCCGATTTTCCGCACGAGCACAAGAATACCTTTACCGGCTTCGTGTACTTGCCGTTTTCATCTTTTTCATAAACGGTCACAACATTTTGCTGTCTGTTGACTCCCACACAGTACTTATGAGTTTCGGCATAATCCTCATCGGCATCGGTGAATTCAATATCCATCTCTCCGGTAGCGGCAATAGCACCGTCTTGTGTAGTATCTTCGGACTTATTATCCTTTGTGGGTGCTACAGTTGATTCCGATGATTTCCTTGAAAGCCCGTCCGTTTTAACGGTCGGATCGGATTTGTGTCCGCGCACCGCGACGACAGTAGCGATAACCGCCACGACTGCCACAAGAAGTACGACGACAGTGGCAATATGCTTTTTTCTTCCGCCTTTTTTGTAACTGTTTTTGCTTATCGGTCTGTAATTTGAGTTTCCGCTGTTTGGCGGAAGTCTGAAATTATTATTTTTCATTGTAAATCTTTTCCATCATCTTTGCAGCCTTGTAGATGTCTCCGCAGCCGAGAGTAATTATAAGATCTCCCGGTTTTGCTCTTTCCGTAACATACGAAACAACCTCTTCAAAAGTGTTGAACCATACGCTGCCCGGTATTTTCTCTGCAAGCTGGCTTGTATACACTCCGTCTGTGTTTACTTCTCTTGAACCCATAATTTCCGTCATAACCGCATGATCGGGTATGCGAAGAGCGTCAGCAAATGCGTCCATATGCATCTTTGTTCTTGAGTATGTGAACGGCTGGAACACAGCCCACACCTCTTTGTAATCCATCTTCATAACAGCTTCGAGTGTTGCCCTGAGTTCTGTCGGATGATGAGCATAGTCGTCAGCAATTGTTATACCGTCGAACTCACCCAGAACTTCAAAGCGTCTGCCCGCACCCTTGAAGGTAGGAAGGAATTCCTCAATCTGTTCAATCTTCAGTCCGTTTTGGATGGCAACGGCTATAGCGCTCAGTGAGTTGAGTATGTTGTGCTTGCCGGGAATGCTGAGAACGGCATGACCGATTCTTTCACCTTTGAAGATGATGTCAAATTCCGGGAATGCACCTTTGTTGTAGGTTATGTTATCCGCACTGTAATCATTTTTACTGTCAAAACCGAAAGTAAGGAACTTCTTTCCCTCTTTTTGCGTCATATTTTCAATACACTTTACAGTGTTGGCATCATCACCGTTATACACGATGAGGTTCGTTGTCTTGTCTGCAAATTTTGTAAAAGATTTTATGGAATTTTCTATGGTCCCAAAATACTCCATGTGGTCATTGTCAATGTTCAGAATTATTGCGGTATCCGGAGAAAGGTCCAAGAAGGTGTCTTTGAATTCGCACGCCTCACACACCATTGTTTGTGTTTTTCCGGATCTGCCGTGACTGTCAATAAGAGGGAGTCTTCCGCCAATCACGAGCGTAGGATCTGCTCCCGCTTTGAGAAGAATATGTGAGAGCAGTGACGTTGTAGTGGTTTTACCGTGAGTTCCGCAAACTCCTATGCAGTTGTCAAAAAGACGCGTTATGGCACCGAAAAGCTCAGCGCGTTCAAAAACAGGTATTCCGCTGTTTTTCGCAGCTATAAGCTCAGGATTTGTAGGAAGAAGCGCAGCGGTATAGACAATCATGTCAGGCTTCATTTTTTCTATGTTGTCCGCAGTCTGACTCATAATTATTTCAGCGCCGAGACCGCGCAATTTATCAATGTTATCTCCCGGATTGTTATCAGAACCGGTGAGAGTGTATCCGTTTGCTATAAGTATTTCGGCGAGCGGACACATGCCCGAGCCGCCTATACCCATAAAGTGGATACGCCTTGCTTTTTTAAGCAATTCATCTATGGTCAACCTTATCACTCCAATAAAGAATTGTATGCAATTTAATAATTAAATTGTGCAAAATTCAATAGTTTATCTTCACTTGTTACAAGAATTATACGTTCATCTATTGTATTACAAATTGAAAAAAAAATAAACACCTATTTTTACTTTTTACATAATATATTTTAGGGGTGATGAATAATGCAAAATAAAATCATGTTTATAGGCGGAGACAAACGCTTTGATTATCTCCGAAGCAAACATTGCCGTAACCGGGTACGGACGAGTCGGTGCCAAGACCGTAGAATTGCTCTGCAAAGTCGGATGTACGGTGTATTCAGCTTCAACCGATGCTTACAGACTGAGGCTGAGTATTGATTTTTCGTACTGTACGATTAATGACTCGCACGTGAAGAATTAATATGATAAAATATACTTGTTTAACCGGACTATGCATACCCGGTAAAAACTTTGCAATCAAAAATTAAAAACGAAATTCAAAAAAAGGAATTGTAAAATGCTGAATCTTGTTCTCGGACGCAGCGGATGCGGAAAAACCGAATATTTACGTTCTATCCTCAGGTCACATGCGGGATCCGGGGATAGCAAGCTTTTACTCATTGTACCCGAACAGTTTTCCTTTGAAAGTGAGCGTTCATTTCTGCTTGACATGGAAACTGCGGATGCCCAAAGAATTGAGGTGCTGAGTTTTACCCGTCTTTGCAATTACGTCGGAAGAACCCTCGGCGGATTGTCAGGTGTCACGGCAGACAACGGAACAAAAATAATTGTCATGCTCAGAGCCCTTGAGGGACTTTCGGATACACTTACATGGTACGCATCCCATGTACATTCGGTATCGCTTGCAAAGGAACTTGTATCACTCGTAAGCGAGTTTAAAAAGGAACGCATAACCCCGGACATGCTGCGCAAAGCCGCAGCCGCAACCGCACTGAAAACACTTAAGATGAAGCTTGGTGAAATAGCCCTCATATATGAAACCTACAACACCCTTTTTGAACAATCATACATCGACGAGGACACAGAGCATGAACGGCTTATAAAGGTTCTTGAAAACAATGATTTTTTCAAGGGGTACACCATCTGTGTTGACGCATTCAAAGGCTTTACGGGGCAAGAATACGCAATTTTAAAGCATCTTATTTCTCAAGCTGAAAATGTATATATTTCTCTCACCATTGACGACATGCACCACTCAAGCCGTGAGATGATTTTCGGCTCTGTAAAAGACACGGCAAAGCGCCTTGAGAAAATTGCAAAAGAATCCGGTGCCGGAGTAAAGGCGGTAAAAGCGGATGAAGCCGGACTTAAAAGCGGTGCACGATTTTGCTGTGCAGAGCTTGATTTTCTCGAAGAAGAGGTGTTCTCCCCTACTGCGAAAAAATATGACGGCAATGTATCCGCCGTTTCACTCGTGAGCGCGCCAAGCATCCACGATGAGTGCAATTTTATTGCGGTAACAGTCAGGAAGCTCATTCGTGAAGAAAACATGAAGCTTTCCGAAATTGCGGTAGTTGTGAGAAACGAGGATGACTACTCATCCGAACTCATCTCCGCATTCAAGCACTGCGAAATACCGGTATTTGAGGACAAAAGACAACCCGTTGCAGCACAGCCGCTTATGTGTTGCTGCAAAGCCGTGCTTGCCATACTGAAAAACGGATTCACAACCGAAAACATACTGAGATACTTAAAAAGCGGTCTCTCACCGCTTTCCGACCTTGAGGTTTCCGAGCTTGAGAACTATGCTCTCATGTGGAATTTCCGTTCAAAAGACTGGATTTCCGACTTTGCCGCAAGCCCTGCCGGAATGAATGAGTTAAAGACAGAAGAAGCAAAAATTCGCAATGAGAACAAACTCGAAAGCCTAAACGGTATGAGAAAAAAAATCATCAACCCCCTATTGTCTTTTAAGAGGAAAACCGCTGACACGAATTCACTTGAGATAAGCAAGGCATTTTATGATTTTCTCATTGAGACACACATACCTGACAAGCTTAAAAATATTGCCGTAGACCTCAATGAAAACGGATATACAGCTCTTGCCTGCGAGCAGAACAAGGTTTGGGATATCTTGACCGAGATACTAAGCAATTTAAGCAACATCTACGGTGACATAAAAACAGATATCTCGACTTATGAGAACCTGTTTGCTGCCGTATTATCGGTTACCGACATCGGAAGTATACCCCACACTCTTGATGAAATCACAATAGGGTCCGCAGACAGAATAAGACTCGCGAACCCAAAGGTTGTCTTTGCGGCGGGATGTGCAGAAGGCGTTTTCCCGGCGGTGTGGCAGGACAGCGGAATACTCTCCTCAAACGACAGAAAAACATTGAGTTCCCTCGGACTGAACCTCGGTATTTCGCGTGAACTCAAAGCCTGTGAAGAATATTTCATCGCCTATCAGGCGCTTACAAGCGCAACCGAAAAACTTTTTGTCTCATACCACCGTACAAGCACAGACGGCTCCGCATTTATACCGTCGGTTATTTTTGAAAGTATTCGAAATATCTTTTCAGAGGGCATATCCGTAACGGATAGCGACACTCTCCCACCGGAATACTTTTCTGAAACCGAGGCTTCCTCATTCTACGCTTATGCGGAAAATTACGGACTCCTCAAAGGTGATAATAAAGAAAAAATCATCATGTTAAACTCAATAAGAAAAATCTTTGAAGGGACAGAGGCGGAAAGTCGGTTTAAAGTACTCGACAGAGTATCAAGTGCAAGAACATTTAAAATTGAAGATGAAGAAACAGCCACCGCACTCTTCGGAAAAAACATGTTTTTATCCGCCTCCCGAGTCGATGTCTATCACAAATGTCCGTTTGAATACTTCTGCAAATACGGGATACGTGCAATGCCGAGGCAACGTGCCGAGCTTGATTCGGCACTCGGAGGAACCGTCATACATTTTGTACTCGAAAACATGATAAAGGAACTGAAAAAAGACGGTATCGTTGCCCTTTCCGATGACGGCATAAAAAGCGAGGTAAACAGGTGGCTCGACATTTATCTGAGTGAATTTATCGGAGGCAATGCGGGAAAAACGCAACGTTTTCTCTACCTTTACAGAAGACTTTCATTTTCACTTTTTGATATTGTGAAAAGATTGCGTGATGAATTCTCCGTATCCTCTTTCATACCATGTGACTTTGAGCTTCCGATAGACAACTACACATTGACACTCTCTGACGGAGGCTCACTAAAGATACACGGAAGTGTTGACCGTGTGGACAAGTATGAAAAAGACGGGACAACATATATTCGAGTTGTCGATTACAAATCCGGCGGAAAAGACTTCGTCCTTTCAGATATTCTCTACGGCCTCAACATGCAAATGCTCATATATCTTTTTGCAATAGAAGCCGAAGGAGAATCAAGATACGGTCATGTAAAGCCCGCCGGAATCATGTACTACCCGGCAAAACGTTCTCCGATAAACATGTCTTCAAGGGACATGTCCGAGGAAAAGCTCGAAAAAATCAAGATTTCAAACGACCTCGGCTCCGGTCTTTTTCTGCTCGACAAAAATACATTGTCGGCAATGGAAGACGGTATCGGCGGAAAGTACATACCGATAAAACTCAAAACAAGCAAAAACGGCGAAGAACTTGTCGGCAACCTGATAACTGCCGGATACCTCGGAAAACTGCACAGGCGCATTGACAAAATACTCTGTCAGATGGCTGAGAACCTACATTGCGGCAATATACCCGCCTTTCCGGCATATGAGAGTACGCGTTACGGAAAAACCTGCGAATACTGCGACTATGCCTCTGTGTGCGGAGTAAGTAACGAAAACAGACGTGACATAATAAAAATGAACAACATGCAGGTCTTTGACGAGCTTGACAAGGAAGAAGGTGAAAACAATGAGTGAGCGCATCTGGACAGAAGATCAGAAAAATGCAATTGAAAACAGAGACGGTACACTCATTGTCAGTGCCGCAGCCGGCTCGGGAAAAACGGCGGTACTTGTTGAGCGCGTAATAAAAAGGCTTATCGATGAGGAAAATCCGTGTGACGCGGATCGTCTGCTTATAGTAACTTTCACGCGTGCTGCCACGGCGGAAATGCGTTCACGGCTCGGCGAAGCTCTCAGACAGGAGCTTCGGAAAAATCCGACGTCTGAGCATCTTCAAAGACAGCAGATGCTCCTCCCCTCCGCCAACATCTACACAATAGACGCTTTTTGCGGAAATCTTGTGCGTGAAAACTTCGACGCACTCGGTATTTCACCGGACTTTACCATGATAGACGAGGGCGAGAGAAATATCCTTAAAAGGAATGCCGTCTCGCTCGTCATAGAAAAGCTCTATGACGAGGCTGATCCTGACTTTACGGGCCTTGTGGAATTGTTGTTTGCCGGAAGAGATGACAGCTCTCTCGAAGAAAATATACTTAACCTTTATGAGTATTCGAGGGCTTATCCCTCTCCGTCAAAATGGCTCGACAACGCCGTAAAGGCATATGATCCGAATGTTCCGATGAACACCTCGGAAATGGGTAAAATAGTCCGTACAAACTCACTTGAGATTCTAAACTATCACTATAACAAGCTCCGATTTGTTCTTGAAGAACTTGAGGGTATACCGGAGTGTGAAGGCCTCAAGGCACTTACCACTATTGAAAACGAACTTGCGCTCAACAGAGAACTCTACTCACTTGTGGATTCATTTTCTTTTGATGAAGCACAAAAAGTCATGTCCGATTATAAATTTGCCACATGGAGTGCAAAGGGAATGGAGAAAAATCCATTCGTTATAAAGGCAAAAGCCATAAGGGACGCTCAAAAAAAGGAGCTTTCAGATACCGAAAGTCCTCTTTACAAAAACCTTATTTTCAATGATGCGGAAAACAGAGCGGATCTCGCGGTTTTACAGCCGATAGCAAAGAAATTGACAGAGGCCGTAAAGATGTTTGATGCTGAGTTTACAAAACTCAAAGCCGAAAGGAATTCACTTGATTTTTCGGACATTGAGCTTCTCGCACTGAGGCTTCTCGTTACGGATCCTGCCGCTGACACGGCAGAGCGGACAGAACTCGCAGTGGATTTATCGGAAAACTATGAGGAAATCCTCATAGATGAGTACCAGGACACAAACAAAGTTCAGGACATGATTTTCACTGCCATTTCAAAAGACGGGAATAACCTCTTTATGGTCGGAGATGTCAAGCAAAGTATCTACGGTTTCAGACAGGCAATGCCTGAAATTTTCATAAACAAACGGGATACATTGCCAAACACCATAACGCTCGGCAAGAACTTCAGAAGCCGTAGGGGTGTCACAAATTTTATCAATTTTACATTTTCACAGCTTATGAGCCGCGCATGCGGCAGTGTTGACTACAACGAAAATGAGGCCCTGGTATACGGCGCATCCTACGATGAAACGGATGAACCCGAAACGGAATTTCATATCATTCAGCGTGACAAATCAAGTGATTCGCCGAAAGTGCAGGCGGAGTTTATCGCTGACTACATAAACGATAAGATTGACAGAGGAGTCGCAACCTATAAGGACTTTGCAATCCTTCTCCAGACGGCAGCGGGACGCGCAAACAAGTTTGAAAAAGTACTTAAGGCACACGGTATCCCGGTGTATACGGATGTCGGAAACGGATTCTTCACGACATCCGATATTCAGGTGATTGTTTCTCTTTTGAGAGTTATAGACAATCCCCTTTCCGATATACCTCTCCTGTCTGTTATGCTGTCACCCATTTTCGGATTTACAGAGACAGAGATTGCAAAACTCCGTGTGGACTTCCCGGGAGGGAAGCTTTTCTCGGCAGTGCTAAACGGCGAGAAAAACGGAGATGAAAAATGCAAGGCTTTCATTGAATTTTTAAGAGTTTATCGAACACTGTGCATTTCTCTGCCCGCCGGCGAATTATTAAGACAGATATACGACGACACCTGTTTTCCCGAAATTGTCGGCGCAATGCCGGGAGGCACACAGAGAACGGCAAACCTCAGGCTGCTGCTCAGTTATGCGGACAGTTACGACTCGACAAACTCCTTCGGCATTTCAGGCTTTATACGCCTTATAGACCGTATGATTGAAAATGACGTTGACAGAGCACCGGCCGGAGTTATCTCGGAAAATGCCGACGTTGTAAGAATAATGAGCATACACAAAAGCAAGGGACTTGAGTTCAAATACTGCATACTTGCCGACGTGAATAAGACGTTTAACAAGCAGGAGCTTACACGCAACCTGCTTCTTCACCAGTCACTCGGAATAGGACTTAAAGGTCGTGAATTTGACACAGGTAACACATACCCGACTCTCATACACAGGGCGGTACGTATCGCCTCTGAGAGCAGACTCATGTCTGAGACCCTGAGAGTCTTTTATGTCGCTCTTACACGTGCAAAAGAAAAGCTTATTATTGTCGGTGCTACGGAATCAAAATTATCATCCCTTGCCGACAAGGCAATTCTTGCCGCAACGGGTGAGGAATCACGCATTTCACCATATGCCGTAAAGCATGCAAGTTCATTTCTTGATTGGATTTTAGAGTCTGTTATAAGACATCCCGGAGCAAAAATATTACGTGATCAAAGCGAACTGCCGTGCGCGGTTCTCCCGTCAGATTTTAAAATCACATGCAAAATACATGATTCCGCTTCACTTGAAAACGAATTAACCGAAGAACATATGGTAACAAATGAAATTGATGAGGAGCTTGTACGTGAAATAAAGGATCGTATAAACTACGAATACCCGTATCTTCCGCTCACTCTTGTTTCCACCAAACGTTCCGCTTCAAAGATTGACGACAACGGATTTTCCGATAAATTCTTTGCCTCATCAAGACCTGACTTTGCTTCAAAATCCGGACTTACACCGGCGGAACGCGGAACAAGTCTTCATAAATTCATGCAATACACAAAGTACGAGATTTCGGAATCGGATGTTTCATCCGAACTGAAAAGACTTGTAGACGAACAATTTTTATCAAAAAAGGAAGCTGCATCAATAAACCCGGATAAGATAAGCAATTTCTTTAAATCCGGTATTTACAAGCGAATAAAAATAAGTCCTTTTGTTATGAGGGAAAAGAAATTTGCTATTCTTGTCCCCGCCGGAAACTACGACGACACACTCCCGGAGGACCTCAAAAACGAGCCCGTCCTCATACAGGGAATCGCGGACTGCGTGTTTGAAGAAAACGGTGAGCTTATAATCCTTGACTATAAGACAGACCGAACAAAAGATGAAAACGAGTTGAAAGAGCGTCACCGTCTCCAGCTTGAGACCTATTCAAAAGCTTTAGAAAAAGCACTCGGTATTCCGGTAAAAGAAGCATATATTTACGCATTTTCTCTTGATAAGGAAATAAAAGTGCTGTAGCAATTTGTACTTCCGAAATTTGAAAAAGATTCATTTTGTAAAAACGGAAAAAAGAAGTGTTATAACAAAAAGCAACCGACAGCCCGGGCTGTCGGTTGCTCTTATTTTAAGGTAATTAATGTATCGTAGGTTTACACAGTTTCTGCTGTGGCGGAAATTCCCTGTTCATCGTTCAAGGGTTCGCATGCCGTTTCTTCGGATTCTACCATACGGGGGATTATTTCTTTATTGAGCGGAAGCTTTATGGTTACTTTGAAGAGGTCACCGTCAACGCTCAATTCAAATATACCGTCTTGTGCCTCTGTAAGATTCTTTGCTATTGAGAGTCCGAGACCCGAACCTTCAATTTCGCTGTTCCTTGATTCGTCTCCGCGCACAAATCTGTCGCAAAGGCGTTCAATATCAAAATGCATCTCCTCTTTGGATACATTTTTCATCTCAATGATTGCAAAGCCGCTATCCTTTTTAAGATCAAGATAAACACGCGTTCCCGGCATTGCATATTTTTTTATATTTGAGAAGAGATTGTCGATAACGCGATAGGTTTTCTGACCGTCTGCAACAACATATGTAGGCTCATTCGGTATAATATACCTAAGGTCAAGATTTTGTTCTTCGAGAGCATCCTCATACTCACCGAATATCTGCTCTGTAAGCTCGTTTAAATCGATTTTTGTAAGGTTTAAGGTAAGATTTCCGGAAGATGCTTTTGAGGCCTCAACGAGGTCGTCAATAAGCACCTTAAGACGTGCGGATTTTTCATCCAGCACATCTATGAACTCGAGTGCCTTTTCATCCTCAATATTGCAATGCTTAAGAAGGTCAGTATAAGTGATTATACTTGTAAGCGGTGTCTTTAGGTCATGAGATACATTGGTTATGAGTTCTGTTTTCATACGCTCCGAGCGAACAGCCTCATCAAGCGCCTTGTTAAGACCTGCCGTAAGGTTATTTGCCTTTGTAGCAAGCGGCTTTACGGCCTTTGGCATATCTACTTCATCTACCGTATAATTAAGGTCGCCGGATTCGACTTTAGAGAGTGCGGAGAGAATGCGATCAAGCCCGCCGGACACCTTTCGAACGTATATGAGTGCGACAATTGTGAGTAAGATTATCAATACAATTCCAACAAGTGTAAAATTTTCCGAATATCTCGAATTGTAATAAACAAATGTCCAAACTGAAATCGCAAGAATTGCGACAATGTATAAATTGAACACAAGAAGAATTCGCTTTTTTATTGAGCCGTTGACAAGTTTATCTACGCCGGATGTAACCCAATGCTTTATCTTCCTGTAATTTTTGATGACAAGGATATACACTAAAGTATTCTTAAAGTATGTATGGTTCTTGGCCTGTCTGCTTATGGAAGTCAGCAGTTCAATCAAAGCCATTGACGATAAGGACGCGATGACAGATACCCAAATGCTTGGACTGAGTTCATAAGAAGTGGCCTCAAGGTAAACAAAGAACGGAACAAATGCAATGCCGAAGATGAGTAAAAGTGAGACAATGAGGTGTATGCTGTTCGGCACCTTGTCAATCGCTACAAGTATGGTATTTCCGTTTTCATCCACGTGTCCTGCCGTATAGGCAGAAACCACAAGAGTCATTATCCAGACTAAAAGCGATATGCAAAATATTGCAATATTTCTCCTAAGGTTTGCGGATTCCTCTCCCCACTCCGTATACAATGTGTAATAATCATCCGCATCAGATACCGATGAATCCGTAACTACATGGATAAAGATATCATACTTATCCATATTAAAGTTACCGAAACAATAATCATAATAATTTTCTTTAAAAAGATATACAAGATTTCCGTCAGTGTCGGTATAACACGGGCATGATTTTTCATCCGAAAAAAGTGTGCGAAGTCCGTTGCTGTAATAAAAGTTCCCGCCATCTAAATATGCAATGTAATCCGTGGTTTTAGTATCATACTTCTTTATTGCATCTTCAATGGATTTTGCGCCGGTGATATTTGTATATACGAGTCCGTTTTCTTTATTTTGAATAAAGAAATTGTAATTTTTTAATTCACTGAAATGAGATTTGAGATTTTCATAATCATACTTAAAGGTTGCACGGGTAGACGCAATTGTTCTTGAGTATGACTCCTCGTATGATGCACGAATGGCATCCTCGCCGACATCTACCACGTCAAGCGGGTATCCTTTGTAATACTCTCTTCCGTTTATATACGTTATGGCAAAATAAGAGCTGCCGTTAAACGTGGTCATGTTCTCAAACTGTTCGGCTCTTATTTGATCTTCAGAACTGAAATCATTAAGATACACAGATTTGTTTACGCCGGGATATGTATAACGCTCATGGTCATAGTCATACACATACATGGTATCTATGACGGATATTTTTTCGGCATAAATCTCGGTTTGAATTTCAGCTTCCATCTCATCAAGGAGAGCCGCTTCATTCGTTTTAAAGGCGGAGCCGTCCTCGACTGCTTCATCACTTATGTAGGTTTCGCAAAGATCATAAAGTTTTCCGGTGTCATTTCTTATTTGTTTTGCATATTCAGAGTTACCGTTTCCGAGAACCGAATCGGAAAACCTGTTGGCAATGACATCGTTAACGGAATAGTTTTCCCGATAAAAGCTTACTATTTTTTCTCCGATGTATATACATAAAAAGAGGGAAATAACCGACAAAACAAGAATGAAAATTTTAAAGGCATCGTTGTTACGAATTCTTGTCAATTTTGTAGCCAATACCCCACACCACCTTTATGTATTTGGGTTCTTTAGGATTGATCTCTATCTTTTCACGGATTCTTCTTATATGTACTGTTACGGTCTTTTCCGTGGCAAAGGCCTCCTCATGCCAAACAGCCTCATATATCTGATTTGTAGACAATACACATCCCATGTTATCCATGAGATACTCAAGTATCTTATACTCAGTCGCCGTAACTTTTATGAGTTCACCGTCAACAGATACCGTTTTTGCGCCCTTGTCAATAACAAGACCGCCGCTTTGAAGTATATTTTCATGCTTTTCCATACTTCCGAGGTTTGTATATCGCCTTATCTGTGACTTAACTCTCGCAACAAGTTCAAGCGGATTAAAAGGCTTTGTTACATAGTCATCCGCACCGAATGACAGTCCGGCAATTTTATCCGTATCCTCTGATTTTGCCGAGAGCAAAATAATAGGAATATTCTTTTTATCACGAAGCTTCATTGTTGCGGTCATACCGTCCATCTTCGGCATCATTATGTCGAGAATTATACAATGAAGTTCTTCCTTTTCGGCAATTTCAAGAGCCTCAATTCCGTTTGTAGCACGAAATATATTGTAGCCCTCATTTCTCAGATATATCTCTATAGAATCAAGTATCGCTTTATCATCGTCACAAACAAGAACATTGTACATAATCAGAATTCCCCCTACCTGTGATTACTATTTAAGCCCATGCAGATTACGAAAATGTGCATAGGTTTCTTAAAAGTTTATTAAACTACTTATAAGCAACGGCTGTAACCCAGCTGCCCTTTTCATCAATATCAACTTTTGAAAACCCCGCACCTTCAAGTGCATTTTTAAGCTCATCTGCCGTATAAATCCTCATACCGGGTATACGCATTGTAACCTCATTTGAAGGGTCATTATCCTCACATACGACAAGAAATCTCCCACGCGGTTTGAGTACGCGGCAGACCTCGGCGAAATCGGCAGTAAGATTCGGCCAATAATAAACAGTCTCAAAGGCGGTCACAAGAGTATAGGATTCATCGGAAAACGGCAGAGCTTCTGCCGAGCCCTTATAAATGTTACACCTTTTTCCGAGGTGCCGCGAAAGTCGGCTGCGGCTCATCTTTATACTCGTATCCGAGATATCTATTCCGTCGGCGCGACCGTGCTTACATTTTTTAAGCATTGTTTCGACATTTACTCCGCCGCCGCAGCCGATATCAAGCGCAAGTTCATCACTTTTAAGACAAACGTGTGAAAAACCCCACTCCCAAAGTTCAACGTGACCCTTGTTCATATGCCTTATGAACTTGCGCCCCATCAAACCGCGTGGCTTGCTTGCATTTTGAATATAAAGATTCTTTACATTTTTTATTTTCATAAATTTGTTATTTCTCCAATACGTTTACATCTTTTTCAGATGCACGCTTTTGTGTAAGT
>CAVGIJ010000001.1:0-162055 GCA_963629305.1 Acutalibacteraceae bacterium | reverse complement strand
CTTGAATCTCCGCAAATTTTTCTTTGCTTAGCGGATAAAAAATCAAAATTATAAAGCCAATCAAATAAAGAAGTCCCGGGAAAATCGACATCATATTATGAAAGCTTTGCTTTACACTTTCCGTCTGCTCGACATTCGGTATGTATTTGACAAATTCGAGAGAGAGAGTAATAACGACGCCTGCAATTGCGGTAGCAAGTTTCGTCACAAAAGTTCTGGTACTGGTTATAATTCCTTCGTTTCTTTGGCCGAGTTCAATCTCTGCAAAGTCGATTGTGTCCGCGGTCATTGAATTGACAAGAACCGTAAACGCCCCGACAACGCATGACGTAAGAGCGGCCATTATCAATACAACAATAAGATTTTTATAACCGACAATCCAAAATACTGCCGAAAGAACCGCTCCCACCATCATTGTAATAAGCATTGCGGTCTTTGAGCCAAACTTGCGGATAACAATGGGAATAATACTTGCACCGATAAGCATTCCGACAAGGAGCATGGCTGATAAGTATGTAACATAGTCATAATTTCCGAGTGCATAAGTTCCGTAATAAGTATTTATTCCGACTTTCAGCTGAAATGCCATATTTCCAAACAATGAAGCTGCCATGATAATAAGCAACGGCTTGTTTCCAACGAGTGTTTTGAGCGCAAGTTTGACAGAATAATCTTTTCTCGTCTGCTCAACCCGTTCTTCTACCTTAAGCGCGGCAATACTGTAACAGATAATACCAATCACAGCAAATACTATAGCGCAGATAAGATATCCGTTCTTTTTGTCAGGTGATGCCGACACGATAGCAGGAACTGCAACGGCACCGATTCCGCTTGCAAGAGATGAAACTACTGAAGATGTGCTGAAGATTTGGTTTCTCTTTTCCGCATCATCTGTCATAACAGACGGCAGCGTCCAATACGGAATATCCGCAGCGGTAAAAGACATACCGAGCAGTATATATGTAACAAAACAATATACATATGAGAGAGTTGTCGGAAGTGACGGCACCGTAAAGCAAAGTACAAGCACAATACCGATAACAGGTGCGGCACGAAGAAGCCACACACGGTACCTTCCCATTTTTGAGCGAGTCTTATCCGCAATGATACCCATCATCGGATCATTGACAGCATCCCATATTCTTGCAATTAAAAACAGAAAAGTCAGGAAAATCGGAGACAATTTAAATATATCCGTATAAAAGATCAATAAATATCCTGAAAACAAGGCATAAATTAGGTTGTGTCCGATTCCTCCGACAGCATGACTGATTTGTTCAGACTTTGGCATTTCTTTTTTCATTTCATCTGCCCTCCTTAAAAAACCAACTAAAGTATACCACAAAAAGAGATACAAAAATAGGATGTATATAACAATTTATACAGCAAAAAACGGATGGCAGTTTTACCTGCCATCCGCATTTTTATTTGACAAAAATTTTATCTGTCCTCTGTTTTTCTTCTTTTGTCGGAAACAACAAGTACACCGACTGTGCAAATGCCAATCATTGCAAGTGTCGCACCGACACGGTTTTCATCTGACGTCTTTACTGTTTCCATTGGGATATCCTCGGTTATTGTAACTACAGGTATAACAGGCTCTGTCAAAGTTACAGGAGTAACCGGAACAACGGAATGTACCGGAACCACAGGACTCAAAGGTGTGTCACCCTCAATAACTATCGTAGGAGTCGGAACTTCTGTCTTATTGCTGAACACCGGAATATCTGTTTTATCATCATACGTAACAGTCGCATCATAAGCCTTTGCACCCTCTGATACAACTATTTTTACGTTGTGAACCGATGTATCGTATACAATATTTTCTGCACCCGTATTTATTTCACGAATTGTATACTCGTAGGTTCCCGCATCTGAAAATGTCATCTCATCGAAAGTTATCGCGCCGTTTTCATTATTCTTTGCGGTATCAATAACTTTTTCGTCCTTATCAAGAAGTTCAAATTCAAACGCATCGAGAGCAGGTGTTTTACCGTCCAGCAATTTAGTAGCCGTAAGTACAACATCCGCCGGAGCCTTACGTTCGTTTATAACGGCAAAATCCTTTGTAACATCTGTATTTCCATCAAGGATTTTTACAATGCCGTACGCAACTTCCACCGAATATGTTTTTGCGGTGTCAGTTATAAAGTATCCGCTTACCGACTCTGTTTCTTTAAGTGTATATTTGTGTCCCGACGGGATATTTTTAAAGGATACAAGCCCCGACTTGTCGGATACAGCCTCAGAATCGGAGATGGTTACATTGCAGCAGCCGCTGTCATGCGTAAGGGCAAATTTTGCACCTTCTAAGAGTTTGCCGTCGGTTCCTTTTTTCTCAAAAGTGAGATCTGCCAAAAAGCCCTTAACAGTCGGAAGCGGGAAATCTATTGATTTTTGAACAGGCTGCTTTCCCGTCTCGGTTATTTTATAATTCAGCGTTGTTTTGCCGTTTGCCTCGTAAGCGGCACCGGACACAAATCCCGAATTTTCATTTTCAAGTCTGACCTTATAGCTCAATGTATACGTATATGTCGTACCGTTGTTGTCGGTTTGCGTATTACAGGTTGATTTCATAAGGTTCCAGCTTATGGTTTCCGTTGAGTCCACAAATGTCTTTTCATTTTTATCGGATGCATTGCTCCAACCGATAAACTCAATTTCGGGGCCCATCGGGTCTGTCACGACAAGGTCGTTATTGTTTGACTTTTGATTAATTTCCTCAACCGTACTGTAAATCTTATCAAAAGCATTTGACAAAGCGGTAAAATCGCTTCCGTCGGCATATGCTGTCACTTCATTAAATGCATTGCCGCCGGCAATCGTTTTTCCGAGCCACTCAGCATAAGCGTCCTTAGCGGAGCCTATTACGTAATCGGCAAGGCCCATAGCACTTCGTGTTGACTGCGAATAAGAATCAACGACTGAAAAATTCTTACCTTTAAATGTTTCATTAAGTTTGCTTATGGATTGGCCGCCGATATCCACGCCGACAGAGAAAATGCTTATGCCTTTTTCTTTAAGTTTTGTCGATGCATCCTGTGCCCTTGTAGCGGCTTTGTCACTGTAGCTTGTTCCTTCATTGCAATGCTTTCCTGTAATGCCGTCATAAAATATACCGTCGGTTCCGTAATCTCCCCTTGAAGTATACGGATCATATCCTTTGATTTTTGTCGTCGAATCAGCCGATGATTTTATATATGTTGTCGGAAAGCCGTCTGTCAAAAGAACAACTATCTTGTTTGCGGCTTTAGATGTGTCAAGAATATTTCCGGCAAGCTTAAGTCCTGCCTCAATATTTGTAAATCTGTCATGTGATTTTTTATAATCGTCCTGAGTCTTACAATTATATGTTACCTTTCCGTTTGGGGCTATGGCTTCAATCTTTTGCTTAATAGCGTCCTTTGTAGAATTGGTTGCATCTGTCAAAGAAAGAGCCGTATCCGCATTCGTGTTAAAGGTTACAACGGAAAGTTTTCCCTTATAATCATTTTCCGAGTTATATGTGCAGTATTTATCAACAAAATTCTTTGCGGCCTCCTGAGCGGCATGAATTCTCGTATTGTTGCCGCTTTTCGGTGGTTCGCTCTTACCCGGTTCACTGTTCATTGTGTTGGAAATGTCCAAAACAATGACAACATCCGTTTCCTGCTTTGAAACGGAAACACTGCTTGTTTCCCTCGTCTTTGCGGTAAGTGTTATCTCAAAAGTATTCTCGTCATCCGTAGGTGCAATAAACTTTGATACCTCTACTCCGTCATCTTTGTTTTCGGCCGCTCCGCCTCTTGATACTATTTGCTGTTCATTGTCATTGCCCGCAAAAACGCTCAGCGGTACAACAGTCATAAACATAGCACAAACAAGTACAGCGCTTATAACAAGCCTTAACAGTTTTTTCATTTCATTTCCTCCCCGTATATATTATTTCTCCGTTTTATTTTTCCTCTTTTTTATTATTATCACAATCATGCCGAGTATAGCAACAACAAAAATTGCCGCATACAAAATGATATTATTATTATCCAATGTTTTTACGGGTTTTTCAAGAATTATTCCTCCGCCGGGAGTATTTTCTTTTATTACATAACTACCGGGTGTATCATCCTCAATATTTATTGTTTCTTCGGGAATCTCCTCAATCATAAATTGCCAGTCGAGATAGCCCACTTTGTTCGCAAAATCATTTCCCACTTCTATGGGGACGTTCAATATGACGTCCAAACTTGCTGTTCCTCCCGGCATAAGAGTACCGAGAAGAACCCAATCGCCGAGTGTAGATGTTTCACTCGCAGGTGCATCAAAAAGAGTTGCGTCACCGCACTTCACGGTAAGATTCATCATGGACAAAAATTCCTTCGAATCCTCATGAGCACCGAGTGAGCGCATGTATACGTTTATCTTGACATTGTTTTCCTTATGATTTACTACAGTTATCGGCTGATGAATACTGTCACCCGGCATAACCCCTTTAAAGTTTTCGAAGAGGTCCGTTCCCGAATATTCACTTCCGGGAGAAAAGGTGAAAACTCTCATTCCGTCTTTGTATGTCACACTGCTTTGGTTATCCTCGGCGGCATAGGCAAAAACAGAAACTTGTACTAAAAGTGCAAGTATGCAAAATACGGTTAAGAGATGCTTAATACTCTTTTTCATCAAGCAGCACCTCCGTTTACAAGTACCCCGTTTTGAACCTTTACGGCTTTCCATGAACTTTCTACTGCCGTCTTTGGTGAGTATTGAATTGCCTCAGCTATAACATCTACGGACAGATGGTAGCCCTTCTTGCTTATAAGCGGCGTGCACGACTCTATCAATACGTCCGTACCGGCTCCGGGATTTACGGGATTTTTAAAATAGTAATATCCGTCTGATGCCTTAAACCATCCCGTGTTTTCGGCAAATTTTATTGAATAATCGCTGCCGCTTTCGGGCACGGATGCATTGTACGTGGCAATATTATTGTCATCATTTCCCGTGCCGTCTTTTTGCCAGTTGATTGTCACAGTTGCACGGATAAATACCGGTATATTGTCATCACTGTTATCGTTGACAATCTTTACGTTTGACTTTGTTTCACCGTCAAAAGTCTCTTCAACAGAGCATGTTACTTTTCCGGGTGTAAATGTATTGACCGCATTTTGCGTACTGTCGGAAAGATACGCAAGCGAGCTGCCGATATTTGACACGGAAAGTGAAACAACGAGGATGAAAAGAACAACAAATGCGCTTATTCTGTTTTTTTTTGAATCCGGCAAATTGCTATTCAGTCGCATCAGGCATTCTCCTCATTTTTCTTTTCATTCTTATCATTAAACTCATTCTTTTTGTAAGCACAACCGCTGAGCCATTGTGTATCTTTACGGCTTTGCGTGAATTTCGCGTTCTCCGTTTCACCCATTTTATCAATGGTTACGGTAACTTTGTTTGACGCACCGTATCTCCACGACCATCCGGGCTCACAAGAAACCGTATATGTTCCAAACGGAACATCCGTTACCAACGCGCTTCCGTCTCCCTTAATAGGTACTCGAATGTCAATATCTTTTCCGATAACCGATGTACCCTTGACAACAAAAATGAATACTTGATCTTCATCAACGTTATTAAACCCTTCGGTAGTGATTTTTATGTTACCGAGACCGAGTTTCCACCTGGCATAGAGGGTTAAACATCTGCTTTTGCTTGGGTCAGCTAAAGCTTTTTCCAGTATACTTGCCTTTAAGGTTTTATCGTCCTGATCGAAGCAAGTGCCTGTTCCGTCCGGCTTTGTGTCCCATTGATCAAACTCGTATCCGGGCTTGGTAATTCCAAAGGTGGTTATGTTATAAAGACCATTTTCTTTTGTTTTATCATAGTTCCAGTTCTGATAGAAGCGTCCAGAAGAATTCTTAACAAATCCGGAACCGTCAAGAGTATAATTTGTTCCACTTATTGTTCCGCCGTTTGCATTATAACATACCTTAACCTGTTTTCCCCAAATTGCGTGCAGCGTAACATTGGAACTAATTTTGGGTTTATCGCCCGGGTCATAATTGTTATTAACTTTATTCCTATCAGTTCCCCATCCGAGGAATTTGTATTCGTAGGTAAGGCCATCCGGGCCTTTTACGTTTATAGGTGAGCCAACAGACAAAACCTTATTATCATATGAAATATTTCCCACAGTTACACTGGAGTCTTTGTTAACAATTCCTGCGTTCGGAAGTGCAAATGATTTTGCAATAGTGACACCAACCTCGAGGTTGACATCATAGCTGAGTTTTACCTGCGGTCTTTTCTTGATGTAACAGTCAATATTCCATGAACGTCCGCTAAGTGACTGAAGCTTTATTACATACGGAATTAATTCATAATTTCCCTTATTACTCGAGGTTACTTTTGTTCCATCCGAGCCTGTGAAACCCCCGTTCTCTGCAAGTTTGCTAAGAGCTTCATTCCAGTCAATGCCTTGAAGATAACTCTTCATAACATTTACGTCCGCATTAACATATCCCCATGTGTGAGTTCCGGATACGTCCGGCGTTAAAGCATTCAGTATACTTTTATCTATAACGTTACTGCCTTTTTCTGCAAAATATGTTTCTGCATTAACCTTATATGCTCCATCAATCAATGACCAGTCAAAACCATCAGTTGTAGATACGTTTGTCGGTTCCGATGGGATACCTTTACTTGAATCCTTAAGGGCGGTGAGATAAACCTTACAATTTTCTATACAAGAATTGAGTATAGAGCTATTATCCATAACAACTAGGGTTGCCTCGTAAGTATCTGTACGCTGTTTCGTTTCAGTTATATTTTTTTTGTTTGTGTAAGTATAATAATACGTATGTTTAACCGTTAAGATTGATTCTGAGCCGACACTTGCAGTCTCGGGAATTGTTATTGTTGCGCTTTTTTTGTTTGAAGCAACGTTACATGTCATCCCACTATTATTACGGTTAAATGTCCACTCTGCAGCAATATCACCTTTCGCCCAATCTTTATCTACTGAGAAGAACGTTATAACCGAGTCCGGTGCAATATAAAATTTATCCTTAACCGTTTCATCTTTGCTCTTATCTTTAAATAAGTTGGTATCACCAAACTTTATTATGGATTTCGTTGAATACTTTCTCTCCGTAGCTGATTTACCCTGTGCAATATAATACGTCGAAAAGCTGTCCGTGTTGAAGCTTATAATTCCGCTTTCGGTATCTACAGATAGCCCGTTTTCGGCAGATATCTCCTCTACACAGATTGTATTTTCATCAAAAGTTTCTTTTGTTTGTGAAAGAGTTAAAGCATCATGAAAGGCTGCTATCTCCTTTTCAAAATGAGATGCAGACTCATTGTCAAGTGTATATGTCAAGATATCACTTTCGGTATCAAGCCTTTTTGCTATTGAGGATACATCGTCCATTACATGATAGACAGTCACTGTATCACAGTCATCAAGATTGATTCCGCTGAGAGAAACCGTAACGCCATCCTCCCCCGGCTGTGTTATAACGCCCTCGGCTTCAAGCGATATATCCAGTGAAAAAGCATTGCTCTCTTCATCACTTTCGCCCATAATGGCGTCGGTCAAGGCCGCTTTCTTTTCATCCGATGAAGAATCTGCCACAACCTCAGCATCCTTTGGCAAGGCATCACCCGAAACCTCGACAACTATACCGTCAACTTGCGTGGCGGTTGTTTTTTCTGTCTTTTCGGTTTCGTCTGAAGCTGTATCTTGTCCGTCGGCAACCATTTCCTGTTCTCCGACAACCATATTTGTCGCCTCATCGGCTGCGGCGTACAGCATAGACGGACTGATCACCGTAAATGTAATTGCGACAGTCAACAAAAAAGAGATAATTCTTTTCATCAGTCGGCACCCCCTTCAAGAGGCCATCCCTGTGCATCAAGAGAAGTTTCACCGTTGTTTGCGGTCTGAACTCCGTATGCGGTAATGCCGATTGTTATCTTTGCATTTTTAAATGTGTTATCCATGTCCTTTGAGAAAAATACGGTTGTGAACAGCGGTGATGTTGTCTCGCCGGACTCAAGGGGTTTGTTATAGTAGTAAAATCCGTCATTTCCCGGAGTCCAATTTTCTTCATCAATATCCATGGTTATGAGTGAAAGATCAACATCTTCACTGTTTTCTGACTTTATCTCTGCATTCTTGGTAACCTTTACTCGTACAAAGGCAGGCTTACTGCCGGTATTTTTAACTTCAACTATTTTAGAGGCGCTTGTTCCGGGCATTACTCCGTCAACATCCTCAAAAGGTACAACGGTGCCGTCTTCAGCCTTTGCGGACTCTATGAGTTCGAGCTTTATGTCACCGGTCGTGATAACATTTGTGGCAGTATCAATGGCAGTTATATATGCGATAGTTCCGTAAAGCGCACCGGATATGCAAATAATAACGATTGCACAAATAAGTGCGATACGTCTTACTTTCATGCCACTCATTCCTTTCAAAATTAAATAGTTAAAGTCGTCAAAGATATGTTTAAAGGTGCATCTTTTTTACAAAGAAAAGGGTACACCGTTAAAAATACCTTAGATTTGTTTTAAAACCGGTCATGCCTTCGCCCGCAAACATACGGGCGAAGACTATGAAAAAACCGGAGTTTAAATTTAATGTTTTAAGTAGAAAACAGAATTAGCTGTTTGTTGAGGTTTTAAGTCCAGGTACTGCAGCGGCAGCAGCATTAACATTTTCAAATCCGTCTGCCTGGATAGCGTAACCCGTAACTGTGATATTGGCACCCCCATAATTGCTTAAATCTTCTGCATCAAGAGCGGAATTAATAGTAAACTCACCAAAAACAGGAAGATCTATAGCGTCACTACGCGCGTCAACAGTTCTTTGGTAGTAATAAACGTTTTCAACACCATCAACACCTGTAAGTTTAGTCCAATCATTTTTTTCCATCTGCTGAGCAATCGTTGTTCCAGCTTCAATATCTGCAAGACCGTTCTCAACCTTTACAAATACATAGCACTCCTCGCTGCCTTTCTGAACATGGATGGTAGGATCTTTTGTATAAGTGTGACCCGGAATGAGTTTGTATGTGTTGCCTGTAACACGGTCTGTACCTATTGCTACACCGTACTCATTAACCTTTGCCTCGTCGAGTGTGATTTTTACATCACCTACTGTGAATGTGTTTGTTGCTATAACTGTTGTTGAATTAAGATAAGCGAGTGTTCCCATTACGGATGCTGCGCAAACAAGTACTATTGCAAGTACAAGTGCGACAATTTTCTTTGTGTTTTTCATGTTTTGTTCCTCCATTTTTTCTTTTTCATTATTATATATTACGAGTTCTGCCCCTTTTACAGAACTTATAACCTTATTGTTTGCTTTTATCCGACGGCCAAATGAGGTCAGACAAAAAGCTTAAAAGTATGATGACAACCAATGCGGCTATGGCAATATACCTTCCCGGCACTCCCGAAATGAAGGCATAAAAATACCCAAGGTTCGGAATAGTAAACTTTGGGGTACCTATAACACTTGCAAAATCCACAGGAGATGCATCAGGTGTTTCATTCGCGTCACCCTGTGTTTTGAATGTTTTATTCTCTTTGTCAATTTCAATAATTCTGTGAGTGGCAACGGTTTTTCCGTCATCAAGATAAAAAGTAACGGGATCTCCGACTTTAAGGGAATCCGTATCTGTTTCTTTTACGTATATCATTGAACCCACATGGTATGTCGGTTCCATTGATCCCGATAAAACTGTGAACGGAATGTAACCAAAGAGTCTTATCCCTGCAAGTAAGATTGCAAGAATAACAATAATAGCTATCAACACTGTCAAGACAGTATTATACACCCTTTTAGCCATTTTCTCTTTCCCCTTCATTTTCTCTGCACATTAAACTGTACTTATCTCCGCTTTCGAACAAGTATAAACAATTTGTGAACGAATTTCAATTGCATAAGAACATATTCTCGGTTTTATACATTTTTTTCCTTGCCGATATACACAATTTGTATATATTTACCGTTAAAGCCATTTTACTTTACACAATGTAAAATAAACGTAGTTACAAGTATCTTCCGTTTTGTTAAATATTAGTCAATGCTTGTTATTATTAAAACGATTCATTTTTGTGTAACAATCCCCACTAAAATGAGAGGATTTTTACAGCAAAAAACGGATGGCAGTTTTACCTGCCATCCGCAAAAGTTAAATTCATCATGCTGAGAGTTTTTTCGAGTAATTGCCAAAAGACAAAAAATCAATTAAGGAAGTCCTTGAGCTTCTTTGAACGGCTCGGATGACGAAGCTTGCGAAGTGCTTTTGCTTCAATCTGACGAATACGTTCACGCGTTACATTGAACTCCTTTCCCACCTCCTCAAGTGTGCGCGGATGTCCGTCCTCAAGACCGAAACGGAGTGAGAGAACCTTTTCCTCTCTCGGGGTAAGAGTCTTTAAGACATCTGCAAGCTGTTCTTTAAGGAGAAGCATGGAGGCGGCGTCTGCCGGTGCAAGCGCGTCGTCATCGGGAATGAAGTCACCGAGATGAGAATCTTCCTCCTCACCTATAGGAGTTTCAAGAGAAACAGGTTCTTGCGCGACACGAAGAATTTCACGCACCTTTTCAACAGGCATGTCAAGTTCTTTTGCAATCTCCTCTGCCGTAGGATCCCTGCCGTTCTTATGAAGAAGCAGGCTGCTGGTCTTTTTAACCTTATTGATTGTTTCAACCATGTGTACCGGAATACGTATGGTTCTCGCCTGGTCTGCAATAGCTCGTGTTATTGCCTGGCGTATCCACCATGTAGCATATGTTGAAAACTTAAATCCCTTTGTAAAGTCAAATTTATCAACCGCTTTTATAAGGCCGAGATTTCCCTCCTGAATAAGGTCGAGAAACTGCATACCTCTGCCCACATAGCGTTTTGCAATACTTACAACGAGTCGAAGGTTTGATTCTGCAAGTTTCTGCTTTGCGGCCTCATCACCCTCGGAGATACGAATAGCAAGCTCAATCTCTTCCTCAGGAGTTAAAAGCGGTACGCGTCCTATCTCCTTAAGATAAACCTTAACCGGATCATCCATTGCGGCATTTTTAGAGTTATCGACGGCACCCATTTCAACGGCCTTAGGCATTTCAAGGTCGAAGTTAAGTGTTTCGAGAGCAGCATCGCCCAGGTCATCTATAATTTCAATATTGTTCTGTTCAAGGGTTTCGTAGAGTTTATCAAGATCTTCAATATCCATGTCCACTTCAACAATAGCGGCGTCAATGTCGTTAGTGCTGAGTCGTCCCTGTGCTTTACCCTTTTCAATGAGGGACTGAATGGAGTTTGCTCCGCTCTTTTTTTCTTCCATACTGTTTTACTCTCCCTTAATTCGACTCAGTGCGTCAATATGTAACGGGTATTTTACTATTTGTTGCTGTTTAAGTCAAATAATTTTAAAAATTCATCATTACTCAGTTTTGCAGGATCCATATTTTTTTTGTCGCTGATGATTTTTTCCGATTTAATAACCTTTATGCAATCGGAAATCTCCTCGTAAGTATTGGACAAATATCCGGAACTATTCTGAAGTTTAACCAGCTTACCCATTTCATCAGGTGTAAACTCAGATGACAAAAATATAAAATCCGCGGATTTTCCGGAATTGATTCTCTCAGAAACGACCGTGTATACACGACGAAGAAAAGTGTCTGTAAAATCTTCCGGAGTGATACTCGTGCTGATTTTTTTCAAAAAATCCGGGTTTTTCAGAAGCGATGTAACAACCATCTCTTCCGCTTTAAAAAGACGGATTCCCGCTTTGGCAGAGTCGCCTTTTCCTTTGTTTCCCGCGTGAGGATCCAACTCTTTTTGAAGGTTTTGAAAGTCCATTTTCTTTGTTTGCCTGAAAAGGCGTCTTTCCTCATCCTTCATTTGGAGCATTATGGCATCCTTTGAGACACCAAGCTCTTCCGATAACCTTGCGGCATAAACATCTTTCTCAATGGCATTCTGCAGTTTCGCCAGGATTGGCACGGCCCGTCTGAGATATTTGATCCGCCCGTCATCCGAAGAGATATCCAGTCCCTTTTTACACTCAAGTAATTTGTATTCAACTTCGTTGGAAGCGCCGTTTAGAATTGAACGAAAACGCTCCGCTCCGAATTTTTTGATTATTTCATCCGGGTCCTTTCCGCCTTGAAGCGTAAGCGGGCTTATAAGCAGACCCGTGTTTTCAAATTTGGAAATGGCCTTTTCCATGGCCTCGTGTCCGGCTCCGTCATTGTCATACGAGAGATAGACCTTGTCACAGTACCTTGAGATGAGCCTTACCTGCTCATCCGTAAGCGCCGTTCCGAGTCCGGCAACAGCATTGGTGAAGCCCGCCTGATGAAGAGAAATGACATCCATATACCCCTCGCAGAGTATGAGGCTGTCTTCACCGGAATTCTTCGCGAAATTGAGCGCGAAAACAGCAAGGCTTTTTTTGTAGACCAATGTATCCGACGTATTGACATACTTAGGTTTTGAGTCATCAAGTACTCTTCCGCCGAATGCGATGATATTGCCCCGAAGGTCAATGATAGGGGTCATAACCCTATTTCTGAAATTGTCGTAATAACGACCCTTTTCACTCTTTTTCGCAAGGTTTGCCTCGTAGAGCTCAAGCTCCGAAAATCCTTTTGATTTCATATAATGAATAAGAGTTGACCAGTCGTCGGGTGCATAGCCGAGGCCAAAGTGCCTTATTGTACTTAAAGTCAGGCCCCGTCCGAGCCAGTAGTCAAGCCCGGCTTTTCCCTGCGGACTCATCATATAGTTGTGAAAGAAACGCGCCGCTTCTTTGTTGATTATAAGCATACGGCGTTTCTTTTTTGAAAGTGTATCGTCGTAATTGTCATCCGGCATGTTAAGTCCCGCGCGCTCGGCGAGAAACTTTACCGACTCGACATAGTCGAGGTTCTCAATTTCACGGATAAAGGTTATTACATCGCCACCCTTCCCGCAGCCGAAGCAATAGTAAGACTGTGTGTCGGGGTATACGGTAAATGAAGGAGTTTTTTCGCTGTGAAAAGGACAGAGTCCCTTTGAAAGACGTCCGCGTCTTTTCAGCTCAACATATGAGCCGATAAGGTCTTCTATGTCGGTTTTATCACGAAGCTCTGTTAGAAACTCTTCACGTATAGGCACAGACGTCATCTCCCTTCTTAAGCTTATAAACAGAAATCTGCGGGTTATTCAACCCAGAATTTCGGAACAAACAAATTGTTAAATGTCTGCAATGCGTAATGATCACTCATTCCGGATATGTAATCGCACGCTCCGCGCTGCGGGGATTCATTCTGCGCCACCCTCCGATACTCGGGAGGCATTTCATCCGGATGCTTTGCAAAATACCCATAAAGTTCCTGAACTATGGCTATTGCCTTTCCCTCTTCACCCTTGCATACGGGGTTTGTGTAAACATTGGCAAACATGAATTTATGAAGCTCATCATATGCGTCATAGATATGCGGAGTCATTTTTATGTCTCTGTCCGAGGACTCAAGAATTGCACGAACCATGGTATTTATACGCTGGCTCTTGCTCTTACCGAGAACCTCGCGCAGGTGAAGAGGAATATCCTCCTCCGTCAAAATCCCGGCGCGCTCCGCGTCATCAATGTCATGATTTATGTACGCTATGTGGTCGGCATACTTTACAAGCCTGCCCTCAAGAGTATCAGCTTCCTTACCTACGGTATGACAGAGTATTCCGTCACGCACTTCATATGTAAGATTCAGTCCGAGGCCGTCCTTTTCAAGCTCGTCAACAACTCGAAGACTCTGTTCAAAATGCTTAAACCCGTCCGGGAATATGGCATCTAAAGCACGTTCTCCGGCATGACCGAACGGCGTATGGCCGAGGTCATGACCGAGAGCAATAGCCTCTGTCAAATCCTCATTAAGACGCAAGCCTCTTGCCATGGTTCTCGCAATCTGCGCAACCTCAAGCGTATGCGTAAGTCTTGTTCTGTAATGGTCACCTGTCGGTGCGAGAAAAACCTGAGTCTTATGTTTCAGACGGCGAAATGCGCTGCAGTGAATTATTCTGTCCCTGTCACGCTGATAGCATGTGCGTAAGTCACATTCTGCCTCGGGAGTTCTTCTGCCTTTTGTCTGACTCGCGTGAGCAGCAACAGACGAAAGTGTAATGTCCTCAATTTTCAAGGTTTCTTCTCTGATAGTTGACATACTGACCTCCAATACTAAAGTCGGCAAGAGCCGAAATTAAAGTTTTTCTTTTCTGAGTATTGCACCTGTCGGTATCTTTTTATCACACTTTATTTTGATAACAGCCATAGGATTCGGAGCAACGGAAATACATTCACCCGCCTCGTTGTACATCTTAGAAACGGTGATTTTGAAAGGCTCTGTCTTTGGCATGAGAACTTCAAGCTCGTCACCCTCAAAGAATCTGTTGCGCTGTGTAACGGTAAGGAATTCACCGTCAGAGTCAAGTACATTGGCAATTATGTCCCACTCGCGTATGTACACCCCGTCATAGTAAACATGGGCGTCCCCTTGCGGCGGGCCGAAGAAAAATCCGGTACAGTAATCTCTGTAACTGATTTTTCTCATCTCATCTACAACCCACTCAGATGGTCTAAAATCAGGTGACGGGTTTTCCATGAATTCGTCAATTGCGACACGGTATGCGTTAGTCACGGCAGCGGCATAATAAGCGGACTTTGCCCTGCCTTCAATCTTGAAGCTGTCAATTCCGGCAGCCACAAGCTGCGGTATGTGTTCTATCATACACATGTCCTGCGAGTTGAGTATATATGTACCGCTCTTATCATCGGTTATCTCAAAGTATTGACCGGGCCTTTTTTCCTCAACGAGGTGGTACTTCCAGCGGCACGGCTGTGCGCAGTCGCCACGGTTGGCATCTCTGCCCGTAAGATAATTTGAAAGCATACAGCGGCCCGAAAAAGACATACACATCGCCCCGTGCACAAAGCACTCTATTTCAAGATCAGACGGTGTCTTTGCACGTATTTCGGCAATCTCGTCCAGCGATACTTCTCTCGCCATTATCACGCGCTTTGCTCCCATATCGTGGAGTACACGTGCAGTCTCATAATTAACTATGCCGGTCTGCGTTGACATATGAATATCAATCTGCGGCGCGTACTTTTGAGCACACTTCATAACACCGACATCTGCGATTATAAATGCGTCCACACCTGCGTCTGCGGCCGTTTCAAAAAATTCCGGCAGCATGGGTATCTCATTGTTTCTCGGCAATGTATTGCAGATATAATGCACCTTTGTGCCTTTATCATGACACATTTTGACCGCTGACTTAAGGCTGTCCTTATCAAAGCTTTCGGTTGCCGCTCTCATGTTGAAAATCTTTCCGCCGAGATATACCGCGTCTGCACCGTAGAGTAAAGCCGCGCTCAGGCGTTCAAGATCACCCGCCGGAGCAAGAAGTTCCGGAGCTTTTATGTGAGTGTTATTCATCACTGTCTCCTGTTCCGCTGAGAGCCTTGTAGTAGTTTGCATTGTGCTCTGCCTCGGTTTTTGCGGTGTAGATATTCCCCGCGCTGTCATGGCAGAAATAATATGCGTCGGTGTCTGCCGGCCAGAGCACTGCTTTTATAGCATCATCACCCGGTGAGCAGATAGGACCTGCGGGGAGACCTATGCACGCATAGGTACTGTACTTTTGCCAGTAGCTGTCAAACTCTCCGCTCGTAACATTCGGCTTGATATACTTGTTTACGTACACGTTTGTGGCATCTGATTGAAGCGACGGGAAGTTTGAAGATGAAAGTCTGTTTAGGAATATCTTCGCAACAACAGGCATCTGCTCCGCATCCGCAGCTTCCTTTTGAACAATTGATGCAAGTGTTACAACCTCGTCTATTGTCATTCCCATTTCCTTGGCGCGAGCCTTGTACTCCTCAGGGAAGCGGTTCTCAAAGTTTTCGAGAAGTGTATTGATTACGGAACTTGCATTTTGTCCTACATAGAATTCATAAGTATCAGGATAAAGATACCCCTCAAGATACTCATACCGTGACGATTTATTCTCAATGCTTTTCAGGAAGGAGTAGGAGAACTCGGCACTCTTTACATTGTTGTAAAACTCATCACTCATACATACCTTGGCCTTTTCAAGTTTTTCGGCAATCTGCTGTATGGTAAAGCCCTCCGGTATTGTGACCGTGACAGTTTCCGCCTTATGAACCTCCTGACACGACAGGAGCATTTTTTCAAGTCCCATTGAAGCTTTAAGATAGTATACGCCGCTTAAGTAGACCGGCTCTCCCGAAACCTCGTGGAGACTCTTTGTCATGCCCATGAAGATTTTACAGAATGTTCTGTGCTTTATGAGCCCCGCCTTATCAAGCTGCTTTATGATCTGGTTTGTTGTTGCATTTTCGGATACTGTGATAGTCTTTACGTCATCGCTTCTGTTAAATGCAAAGATGTCATTGAGCAATGACATGATGTGTATGGAAAACAGGACGGAGATAACAACAAGTATTGCAACATAAATGATAGCGGCGCGTTTTCCGCCTTTTTTGAGAAAGTCATTTATCTTGCGTGAAATACCATCGCCCTTTACGGCAGCTGCGCCGTCAGAAGGAACAGGAGCCTGAACGGGTGCGGGCTTTTTGGATGCAAAATAAACCTCTCCGGTATAATAAGAAGCGTCCCTGTCATTCATTTTGCTGTAGTCGGTTTTGTCCTCGTACATCTTTATTCCGTTGTTTGTCTTTGTAACAATTCTGGGCTCCTGCGGTTTGAGATTCACAGAAAGTGTTTTCGAGAGTCTCTGCGTCAGAGATTGCTTTTCCTTGCGTGGTCGTTCGGGCATACTGCCGCCTTTTTGAGAAGTCCTGCTTTGCTGACTCGCCGGCCTCTGACGGTTCGGTATTGGCCTCGACGGTTGTTGTCCGGCATGCTGTGAGGCCTGAGATGTCGGAATACCCCTGCGCTGACCTTCCGACAAGGTTTCTCTGACTTGTGTATTTGCCGAACCTGATGAGTTTGCGTGAGAATGTGCATTTACACTTCTCATAAGCTCTTCAAGTTCTTTATCAACATCAAAAGAGTTTGGGTTACTTTTGTTATCGGGCATTTAATCGATTCCTCCGAAAATTAAAATCTGAGCTGCATAGCCTCGGTTACTCTGCGTGCCGCCTCTCCGCCGACAAAGTGGGCTGCGATTGCTTCACCGAATTTAACGGCACTTCCGGGTCCGTCGGCAGTTATGAGTTTGCCGTCAACGGTAACCGAACCCCCTGTGAAGACGCCGCAATGTAGTTCGCGCTCAAATCCCGGAAAACAGGTTGCCTTTTTCCCTTTGAGCAATCCGAGATGTCCGAGAACTGACGGTGCTGCACAGATAGCACAGATAAGCTTATCATGGTCATAGCAGTATTTCAGAATCTGTCTGACATCTTCAGATGCCTCGAGATTCTTCGTACCCGGCATACCGCCCGGAAGAATAACCGCTTCCATATCATCAAAGCAAACCTCATCTGCGAGAAGATCTGTTTTTACGGTTATCCCGTGTGCCCCGGTTATAAGATAATCCGCATTGTTTTCAATGCATACGGACTTTACCTCAAGTCCGCAACGTCTGAGAACGTCAACGGGAGCAACAGCTTCGATCTCTTCAAATCCGTTTGCCAAAAATAAGTAAATCATGATAATTCTCCTTTATCCAAGCGTTATGCCAATATAAGCATGTTTAACTGATGAAAGCGCCATTTTAGCCTCTTCGTTAAGTCCGAGGCACATTCCCTCGGGAACTGTCTTTTCATTTTGTGAGTGCAGCGGATCATCAACCGGAAGATTTATTGTAAACTTCTCAGCCTCATCCTCCATGAGAAGCATAGTAAACAACTCACCGGGATCTGAAAGCGTACACATCTCCTTAACGTATACGGTGTCCTTTCCCACGTTGTAAAGTGCATATCCGTCACTTACAAATGCAACGGATCCGCTTTCACAGTCGTGTACGTACATGGCAAATTTAAGTGCCTGTGAACCCCAGTTGAGAAAGTCGTAAAGACCGAGCGCCGTCTGACGTGTCTCAAAGATGTTCAGAGAAAATGCGTCTGTCATGTCCGGTTTCACGGCAAGCTTTGAAAGTTCATCTTTTGAGAAGTAGAGAACTCTCTTATAAAATTTTGTCTCAAAGCCGAATTTCGCATAGTAATTAAAAAGGCTTTCCTCCGCCGGAACGAGAACAATAAAATCAATTCCGCGCTCTGTCGCGAGCTTTTCGGCCTCATTTATTATTGCAGCCATATGTCCGCGCCCTCTGTAATTCGGGTGTGTGGCAGCAGCGTAGAAATAATACGCACTGTATGGCTTTCCTTTTATCACGAGCTGTGCTTCCAGTAAGAATGCACTTGAAACCGCAACACCCGATTCTCTTGAGACCAATGTGTAACCGTCCTTGTTCATCGTCCTGAAAAATGTGTTTATAAACTCATCGGTGTCGGAAAAAGCCATGCGCCATATGGCGGCAAGATTTTCAAAATCCGCAGGATTTGCAAATTCAACGGTGTGATTCATACAAGGTTCTCCTTCGCAGATACGGCTGTGTATTTTATGAGCAAAAGTTCAGGTTTGTAAGACTCCTTTGCCTTGCGAAGCCCCGGAATACCGAGATCCTCTTCCCTGTTTACAAGTTCATAGTTGTTGATAGTGTGTCTGGCAAATTCCCTGCTTATCATCGGGTATGCACCGCGAATATCGGAAACCGCCTTTTCAACGTGAGTACAGAACAATTTGTCCGAAATCTGCTCACCGAAGGTATAGGCAACAATATCACCCTGCACCCGGAGAATGCCCCCGCGAAATAACAATGCATCAAAATACTTAAGAGCTTTTTCTATGGCGATGTATTCGTCATCGGCACCAAGCTCAATCTTATCTTTGTTTGTCTTCATCCAGTATGCCGAAAAGTCAAGACACTCTTTTGCGCTGTCAAGTGTCATCTCTTCATATGTCCAGTCAAAAGTTTTTTCAAAAAATGAAATATGATTTCTTTTTCCGTGATACTTTTTTCCCGAAAGCGTTGCCAACTCCGAAACGCTGTAGATGTAATCCGATGAATCCCTGTCCTGTGAGAAAACAAACTCACCGGGATAATCGCTTTCAATTTTTTTGACCTGATCATCACAGAGTCCGTGAAGATTCAACTGCTTATTTTCGGAAAAATAGTGCTCCGCAAGATCACGGAAAACTGCGTCGGGATCTGCGCCGCCCACGGGATAAGTAAAGCTGTTTCGCGCTTTGCACAAAAGCGTCCCGTTTTTCTCGGCGACAGTGCAGTCATAAGTGTCGCACCACATGAACAGGTTTCCGAAACACGCCTCCGAGCCCATTCGCCCGGAACCTTGAAGTGCGTCATCAATCCATTTTTTATCTGAAAGCAGCGGTTTTCGAAATTCAAGCATTTTTATCTCCGGAAAAGATCTTTTCAAAAACAATAAAGCGGATGTCTGCGGCAATTTCGTCTATGGTTCTCGGTTTGTCGCCGTCGTAGCATTTTACTACCTTCCATCCGAGTTTTTCAGCGGCGTAAAGTCCCGCTTCACGGCAGGCTTTAAGGTATTCAACGTCAGCTTCGTGTACATCTTTTTTAGTCTCGTCACCGCTGTAGCGCCCTGTCATAAGCTTTTGTGAAACTTCAACGGGCATGTCAAGAAATACAACAAGTGACGGCTTGGGAATTCCCATTTTCACGTATTCAAAGTCCGACAACCACTCAAGGTAGTGATCCCATTCACTCTTTTTAAGCTTTGTCATCTGATGTGATGCGTTCGAGGTTGTGTAACGGTCTGCGAGAATAAGCTTGCCGTCCTCGTAGTCTGTTTTCCATTTAACAGTGTAATTTGCGAACCTGTCAACAGCATAAAAGCTGGATGCGGCATATGCATTTACGTCGTCCGGTTTTGTTCCGAAATCCCCCGCAAGATACATCCGTACAAGTGAGCTGGATGGATTTTCGTAATCCGGAAGTTTTATCTGCCGAAGCTCTGTTCCCGCTTCTTCAAGTTCACTTTTAAGAATTTCTGTCTGAGTTGATTTGCCGGAGCCGTCAAGCCCCTCAATAACAATAAGTCTTTTCATGTTCACTGCCTTTTACTGTTTCGGTGATAGTCAATAATTATTCAAATATAATACCTAAAAAATGTAAAATCCCATAGATGTTAGTTATTATAACAAAATCCCTATTTGGTTACAAGTAAAAAGCATAAAAAAACTGTCGGATCATACAAAATGTCTGACCCGACAGAAATTACGCGATTGCCGGTTTAAGCCCCATACTGACAATGTACCTATGTGTTCACGAAGTCTTTTTTTATCAAGTGTCAAAACCTGTTCAAGAAGAACAATAGAGTCCTTTGAAAGCCCGCAGCACTCGGCATTCAGTTCTATGTGAGTCGGCAGTGAAGCCTTTAGCTTCTGACTCGTTATTGCGGCGGCAATTACCGTAGGACTGAATTTATTTCCGACATCATTTTATGTCCGAAAACACGTATTTGACACAAAAAAGAGCGTGTAAAGCAAATCTGCTTTACACGCTCGGGCATTATCGTTTTTATGACTGTTCAGCTTCTCTGAAAACGTCCGCGAAGCACGAAGTTACGTCATTTGCCGTCATGGCGGACATAGACTTTTTATCTCTCGCAAAATCCGCGGCTGTTCCGTGAATGAATGCTCCGACAGATGCTGCCTCAAACGGAGTAAGTCCCGCCGCGGCAAGACCTCCGATAAGTCCCGACAAAACATCTCCGCTTCCGCCCTTGGCAAGGCCCGGATTTCCGCTTCTGTTCACGTAGCAAAGGCCGTTTTTGTCGCAGACAAGCGTTGCGGCGCCTTTCAGTAAAACCGTAACGCCGTATTCTTTTGCAAACTCAGTCGCCGTCTCACGTCTGTCAAGTTGAATCTCACCGACTGTTTTGCCGCAAAGTCTCGCCATCTCGCCGGGGTGCGGAGTGATGATTATGTCAGCAGAAGACTCCTTGAGGACGAACGGATTGTCAGAGATGGCGTTAAGGCCGTCAGCATCAAGAACTATGGTTTTGTCAAACACCGTGAGAACGGTGTTTACGACCGCTTTGACACCTACACTTTTTCCGAGTCCCGGTCCTATAACCACCGTGTCAAAGCGGGGAAGAATTTCACGGATGATTGCTGCGGCACCGGGTGACATGCATCCGCTGACGTCACCCGGAAGAGGCATAAGCATGGCCTCGGTAGTATGAGACGCAAGTGACGGATAAGCCTGACTTGGAAAAGCCGCGGTCACAAGACCCGCTCCCGAGTGAACGGACGAATTCGTCGCAAAGCACGCCGCGCCCGGCATACATTCGCTTCCGGCAACTATCAAAACATGACCAAAATCATTTTTATGTGAATCGGTTTCACGTACAGGCAAAAATTTATAGAGCTCAGCCCCCGAAAGAGTAATCATCTTGGGAGATACGACATCCAGGGCTTCATTTGAAATTCCGATTTCAAGGACCTTGACATTTCCGCAGAATTCCCTTGACGGAAGCAATACATGCGCGGGCTTTAAAGTTGTAATCGCAAGTGTGAGATCAGCCCTCACACACTCATCCTCATATGTTCCGTTATCAGTATCAACTCCGCTCGGTACGTCTATTGCAATAACATGGGCACATGAGGAATTTATCAATGAAAACAATGTTTTTGTAACAAAATCCGGAGCTCCGTGAAATCCGATTCCGAATATACAATCGACAATCACGTTGGCACTCATGATTGCATTTTCGGATGCGGTGCGGTCGCGGTCAAAACGGAGGATTTTCACGCCGAGGTCGACAGCCTTTTCATACATCTCGACCGCATCCGCCGCTGCGGGGGCGCCAAGTCCCAAAACGACAGACACATTGTAACCGTTTTCAGCCAGTTTGCGTGCGATGACAAAACCGTCTCCGCCGTTTTTGCCTTTGCCGCAAACTATACATATTTTCACAAATGACTGCGGCGAAACAACGTCCGCGAAATGTTCCGAAACATACTTAACAACTTGTTTCGCGCACGCCGCCCCCGCATTCTCCATAAGTCGTATAAACCTTATACCGATTTCATTTTCACGTTCCTCAACAAGTCTTATTTCACTTGCGGTATATACTTTCAAGACAGCACCCCCAAAATGGTATAGAAAATGTTAATTTCAAAGTTGTCATTCACTTTTATAACCGATGGCAATTGCGGTTGCCGTGGTTTTCGTATGAGTAATACTCAGGTCAAATACGAGACCCGCAGTCTTGGCAATTTCTTTTGCGTTCCCGGAAAAGCTGTAATACGGTTTACCCTTTTCATCATGTAAAATCTCAACCTCATTCCATGAAAAGCCGGAGATACCCGTGCCGAGTGCTTTTCCGAAAGCCTCTTTTGCACAGAAAGCGCCTGCAATACTTTCGGCTTTAAGTCCGCGTTCCTTGTACATGGCCAATTCTTCTTTCCCGAGAATTTCACCGAAGAAGCGCTCTCTTTCCATGAGTTTTTTAACCCTTGCGATTTCAACCGAGTCAATACCCGTTACAATCTTCATACACACACCTGCAATTTAAAATTCCGTTATAAACAAAATGCTGTTATAAACAACATAAATTTTAACACAAAGTTATTGTTTGCAAAAGTCCCTATAATCTTCTTTATTTATATTTATTCTTGAAAAACAGATTATAACGTGTTAGAATGTTCTGCGTAATTCAATATTGAGATGCATTGAAGGAAAGAGTACGCACGAACATGCCTTTTAAAGAGAGTACTTGTCACCGGCTGAAAGCTTGTACAAAGGACACATGCGGAAGTTCACTCCCGAGCATTTCACGTAAACCCACGAGACGGGTCATTGAGTGCCCGGAATTTTGTTCCGGGAAATTGGGTGGTACCGCGGAGTCATACTTCGTCCCTTATTTTAGGGGCGGAGTTTTTTTTACGCCCGGAAAGGAAAAAAATATGAAACAACAGCTTGAGTCAATTCGTAAGAATGCCGAAGAAGCACTCAAAGATGCTCCTTCACTTGAAGAACTCGACAAAATCAGAGTAAAGTTTCTCGGAAAGAAGGGTGAACTCACTGCCGTTCTTAAACAGATGGGCGGACTCTCTCCGGAGGAACGTCCCGTTATCGGACAGGTTGCAAATGAGATTCGTGAGTACATCTCAAACGAGATAGATGAAAAGGTCACAGAGCTCAAAGCACTTCAACAGCAGAAAAAGCTTGAAACGGAAACAATAGACGTTACACTCCCGGGAACACCGTGTGAACTCGGACACAAGCATCCTCTTTCAATAGTTCTCGACGAGGTTGAGGACATCTTTATGGGAATGGGATTTGACATTGCCGAGGGGCCTGAGGTTGAGTGGGATCACTACAACTTTGAGGCACTCAATATACCGAAGGATCATCCGGCAAGAGATACACAGGATACATTTTACATCACGGAAAACATGCTTCTGCGCACACAGACCTCTCCCGTACAAATAAGAGTTATGGAGAACAAACAGCCGCCCATACGCATCATTGCGCCGGGACGTGTTTACAGAAGTGACGCAGTTGACGCAACTCACTCCCCGCTCTTCCATCAAATTGAGGGACTTGTCGTAGACGAGGGAATAACAATGGCAGACCTTAAGGGAACGCTTGATATGTGGGCAAAGAAGCTCTACGGTCCAAACACAAAGACCCGACTTCGTCCGCACCACTTCCCGTTCACCGAGCCGTCATGCGAAGTTGACATCTCATGCTTCAAATGCGGAGGCAAGGGTTGCCCGATGTGCAAAGGCGAGGGCTGGATTGAAATCCTCGGCGGCGGAATGGTTCACCCGAAGGTTCTCAAAAACGGCGGCGTAGATCCTGAAAAGTATTCCGGATTTGCATTCGGTATAGGACTTGAAAGAATAGTAATGTTCCGATTCGGTCTCGACGATATGCGTATGCTTTATGAAAACGACATGCGTTTCCTCGAGCAATTTTAAGGGAGGTGCCAAAACATGAATTTATCAAAGAAATGGCTTGCGGATTACGTAACGATTGATGCAAAAGACAGAGATTTTTCAGAGGCACTCACCCTCTCCGGATCAAAAGTCGAATCATATGAGCACGAAGGTGCGGAACTTAAAAATATTGTTGTGGGTAAGGTTCTCTCACTCACACGTCACCCGGACTCAGACCATCTTTGGGTCTGTGAAATTGATGTCGGAGAAGAGGAAAAACTCCAGATAGTCACAGGGGCTCAGAACCTCACGAAGGGCGACATTGTCCCGGTTGCACTTAACAAGTCGGTAGTTGCCGGCGGACACAAGATAACAACAGGCAAGCTCCGCGGTGTAAAATCAGAGGGAATGCTCTGCTCACTCGGAGAACTCGGCCTCACAACACATGACTTCCCTTATGCCATAGAGGACGGTATATTTGTACTCGGTGATGACTGCGACCATACACTCGGTATGGACATACACGACGCTATCGGTCTTAATGATACGGTTGTGGAGTTTGAAATTACATCGAACAGACCCGACTGCCTTTCGGTTATCGGTCTTGCGAGAGAAACGGCTGCAACCTACGGTGTACCGCTAAATCTCCACACTCCTGAGGTAAAACCGGGTACAGAGGACGTAAACGACTACCTCAAGGTTGATATTGAGGTTCCCGACAAATGTTATCGCTACGTCGGCGGCGTTGTTAAAAACGTTCGCGTTGCACCGTCACCGCGCTGGATGAGAGAACGTCTTCGCGCATGCGGCGTTCGTCCTATAAACAATATCGTAGATATCACAAACTACGTAATGCTCGAATACGGTCAGCCTATGCACGCTTTTGACCTGCGCTTCCTCAAAGGAAATCACGTAATTGTAAGAAACGCAAAGGCCGGCGAAACAATAACCACCCTTGACGGTGAGGAGAGAAACCTCACTGAGGAAATGATGGTTATCGCCGACGAGGAAAAGCCTGTAGCAGTTGCCGGCGTCATGGGCGGAGAATACTCCGGAATCATGGACGACACAAACACTATCGTATTTGAATCAGCTTGCTTTAACGGCCCGTCGGTAAGACGCACCGCAAAGAATCTCGGCATGAGAACAGAGGCATCCGCACGTTATGAAAAGCAGCTCAATCCCGACAGCTGCGACGTATGCTTAAACCGTGCGCTTGAGCTTGTACAGATGTTTGACGCAGGCGACGTTGTAAACGGAACAGTTGACTGCTACAAAACCCCGAAAGAGCCTGTAGTACTTCCGTTTGAGCCGGAGTGGACAAACAAATTCATAGGTATCAATGTTTCCGCAGATGAGCAGGCAGAAATCCTGCGCAAGATAGGATTTACTGTTGAAAACGGCACCGTTACCGCACCGTCATTCCGTATTGATATTGAACATCAGGCCGACCTCTCAGAGGAAATAGCAAGATTTTACGGATACAACAAGATTCCGGACAGAGAACTTCGCGGCGTTGCAAAAGCAGGTCTTACCGTACGGCAGAGCTTCAACAAGCGCGTCGAGAGAACCATGCAAAGCTGCGGACTTTCCGAGATTCAGACTTTCTCATTCATAAGTCCGAAATCCTATGACAAGATATGCCTTCCGAAAGAATCAAAGCTTCGCAATTGTGTTGTTATTTCAAACCCGCTCGGCGAGGACACCAGCGTTATGAGAACAACGGCAATTCCGTCAATGCTTGAAGTACTTTCAAGAAACTACAACAACAGAAATGAAAAAGCGTATCTCTACGAGCTTGCCACGACATATGCCTCAAACGGAACACAGGAATTACCCGATGAAGATCAGCAGCTTGTTCTCGGAATGTACGGCAAGGATGCCGACTTCTTCAAGCTCAAAGGCGTTGTGGAAAAGCTCCTTGAAGTATGCGGTATACATGACTATGACGTAGAAGCAAAGAAGGATTGCCCTGTATTCCATCCGGGCAGAACGGCAATAATAACAGTAGACGGTGAAGAGCTCGCAATTCTCGGTGAGGTTCATCCGACAGTTCTTTCAAACTACGACATAGGAAGAAGAGCGTACATTGCCTCCGTCAATGTAGAGTATCTCTATCTCAAGGCAGACCTTGTACGCACATACAAGGCACTTCCGAAATTCCCGGCAACAACACGTGACCTTGCATTCGTTGTAAATTCCGACACTCCTGTTCTTCATCTCGAAAAAGAGATAAAGAAAGCAACCGGAAAGATTCTTGAAAACATTGAACTGTTCGACGTATACGAGGGCGCTCAGGTCGGAGCCGACAAGAAAAGCGTTGCATTCAACTTGAGATTCCGTTCGGCAGAGCGTACTCTTACTGATGAGGAGTGTTCAACCGCTGTAGAAAAGGCAATCAAGGCTGTCGAATCACTCGGAGCAACACTCAGAAGCTGAGAATCCTTTTGGTTACGTAATTTCTTTTTAACTAATTTTAGATTGTTTTATCAAAACAAATAGTATATAATATCTGTTGCACATATTTGTTGGAGGTGGACTCTAGTGACTGATAAAACTATACAGTTTTCCCTTCCCGATGACTCGGATGCGGAAATGAAACAAATTTTGGGTGAGGTTTACAATGCTCTTTCCGAAAAGGGCTACAATCCTATAAGCCAGATAGTCGGATACATTCTCTCGGAAGACCCGACATATATCACCACCCACAACAATGCCCGCAGTCTTATCAGACGTATAGACAGAGATGAGCTCCTTCAAACACTTGTAAGAGAGTTCTTGAAAGGGTGAAATAAAAGTGGCTGCAAAAAAAGGTAAGAAATTCCTCACCTATAAAGGCAAGCCCCTCGTACGTAACGGCAACACACTTTACTACGGCAACATGTATGACCCATACGTTGTTATGCTCACTATAAAGAGCACAAAAGAACAGGGCGACATGAAAATAGCAGATAAAGTTTCCGTACAGCTCATTTCAACCGACGTTGAATTAAGCCCTACAAGCCGTATCATAAAGTCAAGCGAAAAGAACGGTCTTTATCCCGCTATGGATATTGGCTCCATATGGCTTGAACGTGCGCTGAAGGATGCCTGAAAATCACATACAGTGTGTAAAAATCAAAGCTACTCCGTTTAGGAGTAGCTTTATTTTTGTCTGCTTATTGATTTTATAATTGATTATCCGTTTTGGCGGAGTGCCTCAATCGGCGGCATTTTTGCCGCCTTGCGCGCCGGATAAATACCGAAGAAAACTCCTACTGCAGTGGAAAATCCGACAGCTATCAAAATGGTTGAAATACTGAATGAAACGGGTGCACCCATCAGAGCCGAGACTCCGTATGATAACGCAAAGCCGAGCGCCATTCCTATAAGACCGCCTATAAGACATATGACAATCGATTCCGTAAGGAACTGAAAAAGAATAACCCTTGTACGCGCACCGAGCGCTTTTCTTATGCCTATCTCTCTCGTGCGCTCTGTAACTGAAACAAGCATGATATTCATAACGCCTATACCGCCGACAAGGAGAGAAATGGCTCCAACCGCAGAGATAAATATTGTGAAAATATTTATAACCGTATCAAGAAGATTTACAAGAGTTGCCATATTTGTTGCCGTATAAACAGAATCATCGGTCACATTGTGTCTTGCATTGAGAAGTCCTATTGCAAGCTCACCCGCTCTGTCAAGATCCGAAACATCATAGGTCGCAACAGAAACAGAATGGTATAAACTGCTTCCGTAAACTTCCATGAGGACGGATGCCGGAACATATGCAAGGCCTATAGTACCGAAATCCATTGAGAAACCGTATGCCTCCATCATAGACTGCATGTCGTCCATGGAAAAGAGAGATGAATCATCGGACTGCGCCACACCTATAATTTTAAATGTAATCACTTTATCATTAAGTGTGAGATCCAGGGTTTCTCCGACGGGATTTGCACTGTGAAAAAAGCTTTTCGCGGTTGTGTCGGAAATGATGCACACTTTTGTTGCGGCTTTATACTCATCAGCGGTAAAGAATCGTCCGTATGTGATATTGAGTTTCATCATATTGGCATAATCTTCATTGGCTCCGGTCACGGATGCATATCCGTCCTCCAAAACAAGCTCTGTCTGCATGGAACCCATGTCACTGAGTACCGGCGAAACATATTGCACGAGGTCAATTTTTTTAATCGTTTCAATGTCGGAGTCATCAAGCCCCTGAATGTTGTACCTGCTGTCCGAGTCGGAAGTTTCAACACTTATGCTCAATGTTTGGCCTCCGGCTTCGTTTATCTTATCAACCAAGTACTCTTTTCCGCTATTACCTATGGTTACAATCGCAATTACGGATGCAACACCAATGATAATTCCGAGCATGGTGAGAAATGAGCGCATTTTATTGCTCCGTATACCCGCAAGGGCAATACGTATATTTTCCTTAAAATTCATGATACAGTTACCTTTGCGCCGTCTGTGACTTTTGATATATCAAGTATTACAATCTCATCCTTTGAAAGTCCGCTTAAGACTTCATAGTATTCATCCGATGAAATTCCTACCTCTACTTCCCTTTTCACAGCGGTTTTTGTTTTTTCATCATATATGAAAACATATTTTTTGCCCTCATCAATGACAAGAGATTCAACCGGTATGGCAAGAACATCCTTCTTTTCATCAATAGTTATAGTAAGTTTCGCATCAAAGCCCACGATGAGTTTTTCATCGGGATCTTTTATTGTTGCTTCGGCCATGAGCGAGGTTCCCGATGAACTTGACGAGCCTCCTCCGATGACAGAGGAGATATCCATTCCATCGGTGCCGGCACGCGGACTTACATAAGTGACTTCCGCATCGTAGGTATAGTCAGTATATGTAACCTGTGCTTTCATACCGGTTTTTATGGTTTGAGCATCATACTTTCCGAGAGAAAACCCCACCTTATAGCCGTCGTACGAGTCTATGGTTACGGCAACACCGGACTTTGCCTCCTGCTCACGACTTCCGAGAAGGGAACTTACTATCCCTGTCATCTCGGAGGACATACTTTCACTGCTAACTCCCGAAAGTAACGAAGAAAGGTCTGAGGACGACGATGAATCCTCAACATAAACATAAGGCTCTCCCACCTTTATGTTTACATCACCCACTTTACCGTCGCTCCTTGCGACAAGCCCGCCGTCAAGCTCATTTTTTGTTTCAAGTGCATTGTTGTACTCTTCCTTTGCGGAATCGAGGTTATTCTTGTACAAAGTTATAAGTGTGTCATACTGACTTGTATTTACCATCGCCTTTTCGGATTCGAGAATTTTTATCTGAGCCTCAAGAGCAATTTTACTGTTTTTAATATTGTTAACGCCCTGACTGATGGCCTGTGAGACTGCCTCTTCATCCGGCAATGTATTCGTCGTATCCTCCGACACTCCACTGCTTATCTGTGTTTTTTCCTGAGAATCCAATTTATCCATTTGTTCGTTTAAGGAAGCAATTTGATTGTCTATTTCTTTTATTCTCTTCGATGTGTCATTTTTAGAAGAAACCGCGTCGTTATAGGATTTTTGAGCCGTTTGCAAGGCCTGCTTTTTTTCTGAAATAATAGAGTTCATCGACGATGTATCAAACGTGGCAAGTACATCACCTTTACACACTGTGTCTCCAGGATTCACTCGCACCTCTTTTGGCACGATACCCTCGTAGATATAGTATTTTTCCGTTGTTCCGGATGTGAGTGTACCGGTAGTGTCATAATGCTGCTCAATATTCTGTGTCGTTACCTTCGCAGTTTCGACAAAAATCTTCTTATCGGATAGTTTAAGATATAAAACAACCGCTGCAAGAAGAACCGCAACAACAATCGGTATGATAATTTTCAATTTATTTTTCTTCATAAAATGCCTCCGGACTATTTGACAAAAGAGATGATACTTACATGAATATTATACTCAAAAAAATAACAATTTTATTATTTTCATTTTTGATAATTCTGATTTTTGCAGGCTGCAGGAGCGAGGGAAAAACCGAGGCGACAGAAATCTTTGATTCGTTATCGCTTAACGACAAGGATGCATACAACAAAAATAAGAATATAGTAAAAGACGTCAACAAATACAAAGTTGATCTCATAAGCAATGACGCCGGTACCGGTGTGTATATCTACAAAGCCTCTGAATAAACCTCATCCATTATAGTAACTGATGCTTTACCGAAGCTTAAGTTTGTATAGTCTTTTATAAAATTTTCAACTTCATCTTTCGGAATTTTGAATGTAACGGTGACATCTGATTCAAACGCCGTATCTGTAACAGAGCCGCCGTATTTTGAAATAAGCGACGGGATCTTGCCGTAAAGCGTGTAGTCAATTTTTGTTTCACACACGAAAAACAGACGCATTTTTATGACTTGTCCCGCCTTTACGGCAAGGGAAGCCGCATGGGAATATGCACGGACAAGCCCGCCTCCGCCGAGAAGTATTCCGCCGAAATATCTGGTGACAACAACGGCGCAGTCCGTGAGATTTTCCTTCAAAAGAACATCAAGTACGGGGATACCCGCCGTTCCCTGCGGCTCACCGTCGTCAGAATAACGACGGATCTGCCCGTCGCGTAAAACGTATGCATACACATTGTGCTTTGCATCCCAGTGTTCGGATTTTATCTCATTTATAAAATCCACTGCCTGCTTTTCATCCGTTACCGGCATTATGTACCCTATAAACCTGGAGCGTTTTTCCGTAAACTCATCGGATGCATTGTTTTTTATCGTAAAGTATTCCTGCGACACTGAGACCTCACCACACTATTTCAATAAACTGTACACAAAGTTCATTATTAAACGAAAAGGCGACACAGAACGTGTCGCCTTTAATTGTCTGTAATTAAAATTACTTCTGCTGAGCCTTTTCAAAACGCTTGTTGAATCTGTCAACACGTCCGCCGGTGTCAACAAGCTTCTGCTTACCTGTGAAGAATGGGTGACAGTTTGAGCAGATATCTACACGAAGATTATCTTTTGTAGAAGCAGTTTCAATTGTAGCTCCACATGCACACTTAACTGTTGTAGGTGCGTAGTTCGGATGTATTCCCTCTTTCATTCTTTTCACCTCGAGTTCCGATATCTGGACATAACGTCCGTCTTTTACTAGAGCATTTTAACACAGGCAACAATAAAATGCAATATATAATTTCAAAAATAATGTCCCGTCAAAAAGACGGGACATATGGCTTCAATTTAGCTTTAGTTTCTGTTTGAGAAGATGTCGTCAATTGCATCAAAGTAATTGTCGTCCATACCAAGACCAACGCTTCCGCTGTTGTCGGAATCATCGCCGAAGCCCATGAAGTCACTTTCATCATCAGAATTGCTGATGATGTCTATAACTTCGTCATCGTTCTTCGGAAGTTCGGCCTTATCCTCATTTTCAAAGCGTCTTGGGTCTACACGCTTAACGCTGCCGTCTGCACCGAACCCTGTAGCAATAACGGTAACAATGATCTCATCCTGAAGAGTGTCGTCAAATGCAACACCGAAGATAACATTTGCTTCCGGATGAGCAGCATCCGAGATAATCTTTGCTGCCTGCTCAACTTCATCAAGCTGGATATCAGGCGAGGATGTGAAGTTAATGATAACACCGTGTGCGCCGTCAATCGTTGTTTCAAGAAGCGGACTGGAGATAGCTGCATTGGCTGCAACCTCTGCCTTATCCTTACCGGATGCACGGCCAACGCCCATGTGAGCATGTCCCGCATCACGCATGATTGCCGATACGTCGGCAAAGTCAAGGTTTATGAATCCGGCAGTCTTTATGAGTTCTGAAATACTCTTTACGCCCTGACGAAGAACATCATCGGCAGCGTCAAAAGCATTTGCAAGAGTAATCTTTTCGGTAGAGAAAAACTTAAGGCGTTCATTCGGGATAACAACAAGGCTGTCAACGCTCTTTGCAAGTTCTTTTATACCTTCCTCGGCCTGCTCCATACGGTGCTTGCCCTCAAAGCCAAACGGCTTTGTAACAATACCTACCGTGAGAATGCCCATCTCTTTTGCAAGATTTGCAATGATGGGTGCTGCACCTGTTCCGGTACCGCCGCCCATTCCGGCAGTGATGAATACCATGTCAGTTCCCTTGAGAGCATCTGTGATAATATCCTTGCTCTCCTCTGCGGCTCTCTGTCCGATTTCAGGACGTGCGCCTGCTCCCTGACCTTTAGTAACTTTTTCACCTATTTGTATCTTATGTGTAGCCTGTGACTGCAACAAAACATGCTTATCAGTGTTTATTGCGATAAACTCTACACCTTTGATATCTGATTTAATCATGCGGTTTACGGCATTTCCGCCGCCGCCGCCGACACCTATAACTTTTATTTGAACTACACTTTCAAAATCTGCTGCCATTTCAAAACCCATGCGGCACCCTCCTATAATGATTCCCGATAATCAGGACAAACCAATTTATGAGTAAATAAATACATACTATATAGTAGCACGTGACCGGACAAAATTCAACAATCAATTTTGCACACTTTAGGACAATATTTTTTCATACTCTGATATCGTTTTTTACCTGCTGATCGTTGCCTTGAATTTGTCAGTTGCTGCTTTGAGTCTGTTGACTGCTCTGTGTCTGTGAATCGGTGCTATCCGTTGTCAATTCTGTTGTATTCTCCTCGGCTTTCGGTGAGAAATATGCCTGTTTATCTATAGTAAGGTTTATTGTACCCTCCTGATAAGGACTTATTTCGTCCTGGGACTTGATTACGTTGGCTGCAAGCGCCATCTTCTTTTCAAGGTTTGCGACCGTTCCCACCTCAATGGTTATCCTGTCTTGATAGACAAGCTTTATCTCAACCGTATTGGAAAGATCCATCGAAGTGATTCCGTCAATTCCCTCTGTTTCAAACGACTTCATTATCTGCCCGTAAAGATCAAATGACTTTTTATTCTTAACGTCAAGCATCTTTCCGGGTTCGGCAGATTTAACCTCAATTCCCTTAAGAATTATTATCTTATCCGTCAAAAGAACATATTGCGGTTTCTTTTCACTGTTTTCTTCTGTGGCAGACTCTGTCTCGGCATCCGTCGGCGTCTGTGTTGTCACATCTGTCGTGTCTGTTGTGTTCGATGTCTGCGATTGCTGTGAATTATCATTGGAATTCGTCAGATTCTCCGGTGGAGTAACACCTGCTCCCTCATAAACTTCCTCAAGGGTTGTAACCTTGCATAAAACCTTTCCGGTTTCATCAAGCATGATATACCCGCTGTCGGATTCAACGGCACATTTTACAGAAGTCTGTTTTACGGTCAAAACGACCTTTGACGGAAGTGAATTTTTCACGGTCACGCTGCCTATAAAGGGCAACTTTTCGCACACATTCGTCTGTACATCAGACTTTTTCAAAAGGAATAAATTGTCGCCAAGTTTTATTCCGGAGGCTGAAATAATCTCCTCTGTGGAATAGATGCTCTCGCCTTTTACTTCTATTGTTGCAATGTTGAAAAACACGGTAAGTGACAAAACAATACCAATGATTATGACAACAAAAATCATTACTGCGTAAAAGATTTTACGTCTTATCTTTTGCTGCCTGCGTCTTTCATCACGATGAGCTCGGCGTTCCTCTTCCCTTGATACCCCTGATCTCGGAGCATTTCCTGTGTACGGATTTTTGTCAATATTATTTTTTCTGTTGTTTGAAGCCTTTGCGAAACTTCCCTTTTTACCGGAAGTACGTTTCCTCTCGGACGTTTTACTGTTTGCAGAGCTCGTGCCCCTGTCGGCAGAGGAACTTTTTGCGCGACCGTTTTTTAAATGTGAGTTTCCGGAATGACTTTTGGGCGCATAAGGGTCTGCCTGCCTTGCGGCAGGTTCAGTCGTGCTGTTTTGATTTATGTTTACATTTCTCTTAAACATAGAGTCCTTTGCGTCCCTCATCAATAATCCTCCATTATTCCCGCTTTATGTCTGCTCCCATTTCTCTAAACACCTTAAGCGGATTCTCGTAGCCTCTGTCAATATGATAAATATCTGTAATTTCCGAATGTCCTTTTGCAACAAGAGCTGCAACCATAAGAGCCGCACCGATATCGGAAAGTCTTTTATCGCCCTCAATCAAAAATTTACTCATCACGGCACACTCCTTCATTTGCGGATGACTTAGTAGAACTTTAAGCCATTCTATGAAGCAAAATGCCATAATGTGAAGCGTTTTTATTCTTTTATAAGTGAGAGAATGTTGTCAACAATAAGCTCCGTCGCATTGAGAATAGCCATTGATTTCGCATTTTTCTCAATCTCTTTTATACGTTCCGGATTACAAAGAAGCTCATTCACAACTTCCGTGAGCTTGTCCGCCGTGAGATCCTTTTCCTCTATGATTACCGCAGCGTCGTGGTTTACGAGCTCCATTGCATTGAAATACTGATGATTTTCCGCAACATTGGGTGACGGAATCAGAATTGAGGCTTTTCCGAGGGCGCGTATTTCATAAAGTGATGATGCACCCGAGCGGCATATGAGTAAATCGGCAGCAGGCATACACACATGCATATCGTCTATGTAATCGCGTATGCGGATATCGTCTCTTTCCTCAAAGTCAACACCGAGCTCATGAAGCTTGTCCGGAACCCATTCTCCGTATCTGCCCTTTGCGTGTATGAACACACAGTCATGGTCATCTTTTTTATTTGCAATAAGACCGCAAATCGCCTCATTCACGGCACGGGCACCGAGGCTTCCTCCCATAGAGAGAATAAGCGGCTTGTCATCGGGTATACCGAGCTGCGCTCTTGCAAAATCACGGTCAGCTTCAATAAGCTCATCCCTTACCGGAAGTCCTGTAACTACAGGCGCATTTTTGCACTTAATCCTCGGAATTGCGTCCTCGGAGGTGAGCATGACAAGCTCCGCTTTTTTCGCAAGCGCTTTGTTGGTCACACCCGGAAATGCGTTCTGTTCGTGAATGGCTATCGGTATTCCCATCTTGTGAGCCATGCGCAGTACAGGACCGCTTACATAGCCGCCAAAGCCTACCACAACGTCCGGAGAAAATTCTTCTATTATTTTCTTCGCCTCTGTGCTTGAGGTAAACATCCTCTTTACCGTTATGAGGTTCTTCTTTATGTCTTCCGGCGTAAAGCTACGCTGAAATCCGCTTATCTCTATGGTTTTAAAATCAAAGCCCGCATTCGGAACAAGCCTTGACTCCATATGATCTGCGGTTCCGACGAAAAGTATTTCCGCTTTATCACCGTATGTCTTTCTTATTCTGTCGGCAACTGCCAGAGCAGGATTGATATGCCCGCCGGTGCCGCCTGTTGCAAATAAAATCCTCATATTTTAAACCTTCTTAAGCTTTGCATTTCTTGATATTGAAAGTACCATTCCCATCTCAAACAAAAGCATCATAAGCGATGTACCTCCGTATGAGAAGAACGGCAAACTGATTCCCGTGTTGGGCAATGTATCCGTTACAACGGCAATATTGAGCGCCGCCTGAAGTCCAACCTGAAATACAAGACCCATTGAGAGAAGTGAGCCGAATTTATCTCTCGATTTGATTCCTATAACAAATCCTCTGTATACCAAAAGAATGAACAGTACAATTATTACAAAAGCTCCGATAAAGCCGAGCTCTTCACATACAATCGAAAAAATGAAATCGTTCTGCGGTTCGGAAACATAAAGCTGCTTTTGTTTTGAATTTCCGAGGCCGACGCCGAAAAATCCGCCTGATCCTATCGCATAAAGTGCATTGTTTGTCTGCCATCTGACACCGCGCGGATCATATGATTTATCAAGCCACGCAGTTATACGCGGTTGCGCGTGTTCCGGAAGTATACTCGGGTTTGCTATAACAACCGCGGCAACTAAAAGAATTAAAATAGCGGCAGCCAAAAACCATTTATAGTTGTACCCCGCAAGCCACAGCATCATAATACCGAGAGCAAAAATAAGGAGCGTTCCGGAAACGTGATTTTCCGCATATACAAGAACACATGTTGAGCCGAGAACCAACAGATAAAGAGCCAGACACACATGCTTTGTGTAGAGCTTTATGCCGCCCTTTTGCTGATTGAATCCCTGTGCAAACCTTGCGGAGGAAAGCTCTTTTGTGTTGATTCCCCTGTAATGCTCGCCGACATGCCATGCAAAGAAAAGTATTATTGCAAGCTTTGCAATCTCAGACGGCTGAAAAGTTGTTACACCGGGAATAGTTATCCACCTGTGAAAGTTTTCATACCCCTCAGGCGGCGTAACAATAAGAACCAACACAAGCAATATATAGGAAACAACAAGAAGCGGAAGAGCCGCAGCCTTGAAACACTTGTAGTTTACCTTTGAAACCGCAATCATTGCAATAAATCCTATAACTGCGAAGACAAACTGTCTCTTAAAATAGAAAAGGCTGTCACCGTCCATGTTGTAATAGCAATATGTGTAACTTGCCGAAAACAGCATGATAAGTCCGATTGTGAGCAGTGCAAGCACAATTATGAGGAACGGAATATCTATTCCTCCCTCAGCAAGTATGCTGTTTCCGGGAGCCCTTTGTCTTCTCCTTGTATTCTTTCCCAAAACTCTTACCTCTCAAAGTAAATTATAAGGCAGGCAAGTGCACCGCCGATAAGGTTTATTACCGAAAATGTAATTACGATTTTTTCTTCGCCCCATCCGCATTTTTCAAAGTGATGATGAATAGGAGCCATTTTAAAAAGTCTCTTTCCCGTTGCATTCGGGTCTTTCTTTCTTGCAATCTTCTTTGTTATCTTGAAATATACAATCTGGATAACATCCGAAAGACCTTCGATTACATATATTATACCCACCAAAAGTAAAATAAGCGGATGACCGATTGCAAATGCAAGACCTGCTATTATACCGCCGAGGAACATTGATCCTGTGTCACCCATGAAGCATTTTGCAGGATGCCAGTTCCAAATAAGATAGCCGGCACATGAGCCGAGAACAGTACATGCAAGGATACTTGCACCCATAAGATGACAAAGTGCAGCTATAACAGCGAAGGATAAACCGGCCGTGACCGTAACGGATGCACACAAGCCGTCAATTCCATCTGTAAAGTTTACTGCATTTACAGTTGCGTATATTACAACAACAGCAAATATTGCAAAAATAAAAGGACTGCCGAACGATACATTGCCGACAAACGGAACATACATATATTGATCGCCTGACATGCACATTGTAATGATATATGCAATGGTCAAAAAGAGCTGAGCAAATGTCTTTTGGATGACCGTGAGGCCTTCATTCTGTTTTTTCGCAACCTTGATATAATCGTCAAAGAATCCGATAATACCGAATCCGAGACCGAGAAGAAGCGCTGCATATGTTTTGACCTTTATCGTATTGGCAAGAGGTGAAAGTCCGCCTATAAGTGTTCCGCCCATTGCCTTGTCAATAATTGCAATGGCGAGGAAAGTTACTGTTGTGGAAATAATAAACATGAATCCGCCCATTGTCGGCGTACCCTGTTTCTTCTTGTGCCAGTTCGGGCCGATATCGAGTATTGTCTGACCGAATTTAAGCTTATGGAGCCACGGAACAAGAACTATTCCGAGTACCGCACTTAAAGCAAAACTAAAAGCTATTGCAATTATCACAGCAACAAGTGTATTCATTTACATTATCCCCTTTTTTACCTTCTCTATTACTTCTTCAAGTTTCATTCCCCTGCTGCCCTTGAACGCCACTACATCTCCGGGCTTCAATATCTGACACAGGTGATTCGCAAGTTCATTTTTATCATCAAAATCAAAGACACGAATAACACCGTTTTCCTTTGCGGACTGTGCTGTATATTTTGAAAGCTCACCATATGTCAAGAGCATGTCAACTCCCGCATCGGCAAGAAAACGACCGCAATCGCCGTGTGCTTTTTCGGAGTAGCTTCCAAGCTCGAGCATATCTGCGATTACCGCAATTTTTCTGCGCCCGTTTTCGCCTTTTATCTTAAGCGTTTCGGACAACGCTTTTACTGAATCCGGACTGGCGTTGTAACAATCCTCTATCAGCGTAACGCCGTTTACAATTTCCGTTTTTTCACGCATACCTGACGGCTCGTAAAGAAGCAGGGCCCTCGCTGCGGATTCGTTATCAATTCCAAGCTCGTGTCCTACAAGAAGCGCCGCCAAAGCATCATATACATTGTGCTCCCCGGTTGTCGGTATCGTAACATCAAACCTTTCTCCCAAGATACACGCCGTAAAGTCCGTTGAGTTATCATTGTAGACAATATCCTTTGCGGTTATGTCGGCTTTTGTTTTAATGCCGAAGCGCCTTATTACAACTCTGTTTCCGAGGGTCTCTTCAGTTACCGTAGAAAGCATGTCGTTATCCGCATTGAGAATAAGAGTTGCACCGTCCGGGAGACCTTCGACAATTTCAAGCTTTGCGGCAAGAATACCCTCACGGCTTCCGAGATTTTCGATGTGTGAAACACCTACTCCGGTAATAACCGCCATTGTCGGCTCAGCAGCTGCGGTAAGTCTTGATATCTCACCCTTATGATTCATTCCCATCTCAACAACTGCGGCGGTGTGTTCTTTTTCAAGTCCGAGTAAAACACGCGGAACACCTATTTCATTATTGAGATTTCCCTGCGTCTTATATGCGTTGAATTTCGCACCGAGAACATTCCAAATCATCTCTTTGGTGGTCGTCTTTCCGACACTTCCCGTAAGTCCCACGACGGGAATATCAAACTTTTTCCTGTAGTGGTTTGCGAGATCCAAAAATGCCTTTCCGGTATCTTGAACCTTTATGACGGGAATACTGCAATCAACATCTCGGCTTACAAGCACTGCTGCGGCTCCGGCATCCTCAGCCGCTTTCACAAATTCGTGTCCGTCAAGCCTCTCGCCTTTTATCGCAACAAACAGCGAACCGGGTTTTACATCCCTGTTATCAATAACGACTGAGTCAACCTCGACGCTGCCGCTTGCGACACCGTGGCAGGCAGAAGCAATTTCCTCCGTCTTCATTTTAATCATGATACTATCCTCCAAAGCTATTCCTCTGCATGATCCTCAATATCCCGGCTTGTTTTAAACGAAACAGTCACTATAGTTCCCATCGCGACTTCCGTGTCTGCAGTAACACTTTGTCTGTACGATGTAATATCACTTCCGGTAGTATAGCCGGAAATTTTTATATTGATTCCCGAATTGATTGCTTTTCTGTTCGCCTCAGAAACCGTGAGGCCTGTAAGATCCGGCACCTTGACTTTTTCTGTGTCGTTTACCTTTTCGGAATAAAGGACAACCAGACCGTTCTTCGGTATTACCTGACCGGACGCCGGAGTCTGCGTGATTACCGTATCTCCCGATCCGATTACTTTAACTGTAAAGCCCTGCGCCGTAAGATCCTTCTTCGCCTGTGTCACTGTTGTTCCGACAAGATTCGGTGCCTTAACATCCAGCTTTGCAAGTTCCGCCTCCGTATATTGCGGTTCAACATTCAGATATTGCAATGTCTGAGATATAACCTCAGCAGCAACCGGAGCCGCAACCGCACCGCCGCCGGTAGCCCCGTTCTTCGGCTCATCGACAACGATAAGTACCGTTATCTCCGGGTCATCGGCAGGAGCAAAGCCGCAGAATGAGGCGATGTAATACTTTTCCTCTTGATTCGTAAGTTTTTCGGAAGTACCGGTTTTTCCGGCAACCCTATAGCCCGCAACATATCCGTTCTTCGCCGTTCCCCCGGAAACAACCGCCTCCATCATAGTCGCAACGGTATTTGCCGTTTGCTTTGAAATGACCTGGCGCTTTATGGTCGGTTCTGTCTCCGACACCTTGTTTCCGTCCTCATCGAGCATTGCTGCGACAATATACGGCTGCATAAGTTTTCCGTCATTTGCTATCGCGTTTATTGCGGTAATTATTTGAATCGGGCTCACCTGGAACGACTGACCGAATGAGCATGATGCCAATGATACGGCTGTCAATTTATCTTCTGTGTGATAGGTTACATTTGGTGTCGGCACGCTCTCCGCCGGAAGATCAATGCCCGTACTTTCCGTAAACCCGAACGCTTCAAAATAATCATAAAATTTTTCCGAGCCGAGGCGCTGAGCGACCTCAATGAAGATAGGGTTACAGGAGTTGATAAGTGCGGTCGTAAAATTCTCACTTCCATGGCCGCTATGGTTTACGCAGTGGTATAATCTGTCGGCAACCTGTCTGCTTCCCGTACATACAAACATCTCATCCGGAGTTACAACGCCCTCTTCAATACCGGCAGATGCGGTTATACACTTAAAAACGGATCCCGGTTCGTATGTATCACATATTGTCCTGTTTCTCCACTGAGCATATCTGGCAGTTACAATTGCCTCATTTTTCTCCTTTTCATCCGTTATCTTATTTATCTCGTCTAGAGTCGCTTGATTGCTTATTTCATAAGGATTGTTTGAATCAAAATCCGGTTTTGTGCTCATTGCGAGAATTGCGCCGGTTTTTGTCTCCATGACAATTCCGTAACCGTATGTTGCATTGTTATCAACAACCGCCTGCTCAAGCGCCGAATCAAGATAGTACTGAATAACCTGATCAATTGTAAGTTGGAGATTCATACCCTGCTGTGCGGCATAGTACGATTCATACTGTGCGGACATTTCATACTGTTTTGCATTTTTTGCCGTTACAATTCGTCCGGCTGTACCCGTGAGTATGTCATCATAGTAGTATTCAAGGCCGGAACGTCCGACGTCATCGGTTCCCGTAAATCCGATAACCGTGGATGCAAAATTCGAGTATGGGTAATAGCGCTTTACGTCGTTGTCTACACCTATGATTTGTGTAAATCCTTTGTTTTCGGAGGCAAAGTCAAGAATCTTTGTTTTGACATCATACTCAACCTGCGACTTTATAAGAACGTAACCGTAGTCACTCTTGGCACATTTTTCATACACGGTGTCATAGTCAAGCTCAAGAATTTCGCTGAGTCCCTTTGCCACCTTATCGCGTTCTTCATCATCGGAAATCTTTGACGGATTGATGTAAACCTTCCATACGTCGGCACTTTTTGCTATGACATTCATGTTCTTGTCGTATATGGTTCCGCGCTGTGCCGTTACGGTCGTATCCGAAAGTTGCTGTGACTCAGCTTTCAATTTATACTCTTCACCGTGAACGAGACTTGCATTGACAAGTCCGAATGTTCCCGCTCCAAAGCCGAGAAAACATGTGACAAACAATGCAATAAGCGCCCTGTTTTTCAACTGCTTAGTAGATTTTTTTGCCATAAAGTGCTGACCTCCGCGCTACCCTAAATTACGACTATGAGAGTTAGGAATCAAATTCCTAACTCTCAAATTTATACGTTATTTTACATTAAAATACGCCTTCATGGTTTCCCATAGACTGCGATGTATTTTACCGCCGCTTACCGAAACCGTATCGCCTTTCGACAAGTCCACATATGACACTTGATAATTTTCGACTTTCACCATACCCAGTGTGTTCTGTGCATACTCATCAACCTTGTCGAGCGAAATGATTGAATCAAGCTGCATATTGAGTCTTGTATTTTCACTGTCCAGTACTTCTATTTCAGAATTTATGGAATCAAGCTGTCTGTCAAGTTCATCGACCTGTACACGACTGTAAATCTGAAATGCTATAAGTGAGAAGAACACCGCGCATACCATCATTACCTTTATGGCCTTTGCCCTGCTTCTTCTCGACTCCTCCCGAAGCTGTGCCCTCGTTTTTTCCACAACCCGCGGTTTTTGTACCTGTCTTCTTTCCGGAGCTCTCGGCAATCTTCTCTTCGGTGCCGCAGATCCCTCGTCATATGTACGGCTGAGCATTTTATTGTAATCAATCGCTTCTGTTCCTCTGTATGCCATTAGCTCCACCACCCCTCGTTTTATAATTTCTTCGTTTTATTCTTTAATCTTCATAACAGATCTCAGTTTTGCACTGCGTGCTCTCTGGTTCTCCGAAAGTTCTTCGTCGCTTGCGCTTTTAAACTTAAAGCACAGTTTTCCTCGCGGTGTCTTTCCGCATACACAAACAGGAAACTCGGGTGGGCATGTACAACCCTCACAGAACTTTGCAAATGTTTGCTTTACGGTTCTGTCCTCAAGAGAATGGAATGTGATAATCGATAAGATACCGCCTACTCTCAGGCAGTCAAACATATCAACAACAGATCCTTCAAGTTTTTCAAGTTCACCGTTTACTTCAATTCGCAGTGCCTGAAAAGTACGTCTCGCCGGGTGACCGTTCCGTCTGGCCTTTGCCGGCACGGAAGCGGAAATAATCTCAGCCAATCTGAGTGTAGTTTCTATCGGCTCGCACTCACGTTCTTTTACAATATTTCTTGCAATACCGGCAGCATATCTTTCTTCGCCGTAGTCTCTTATTATTCTGCGCAATTCGCTCTCCGGCAGAGTATTGCAAAGTTCAGCCGCCGTCCGCCCCTCCATGCTCATGCGCATATCAAGAGGGGCGTCTGAATGGAATGAAAATCCACGCTCGGCTGTATCAAGTTGGTGAGAGCTCACCCCAAGGTCCGCAAGTATACCATCGACTGCGTCAACCTGCAAACCGCTTAAAATTGCCTTTATGTTGCAATAATTATCATGAATAATCGTTACACGCGGATCCGTGCCGAGTCTCTCTTTCAGTGTCTCTATAGCCTCGGGATCCCTGTCAATGCAGATAAGACGTCCATTCTCACCGAGTTTTTCAAGTATACCTCTCGAATGTCCGCCTCCGCCGGCAGTAGCATCAACATATATGCCGTCTTCTTTTATAATTAAAGATGTAATAGTTTCTTTATACAGAACCGGTACGTGTTCAAACTCCGTTTTTGTCATCAGAAGACTACCTCAATATCCAGTTCATCGGCAGAACGGGTCATGTAGGTGTCAGACTCATACTCATCAGCATCCCAGATTTCAAACTTGTTTCCGGCACCGGCGATAACAACATCTTTCTTAAGCTTTGCATACTCAATGAGGTCGGACTTAATTGTGAAACGTCCCTGCTTGTCCATTTCAACGATATCCGCTGCCTCAAAGAAACTTCTCTTGTAGCGTCTGTACTCAGGAGTTCCCGGAAGAGCCTTTACCTGAGCCGCAACCTTTTCCCACTCTTCCTGAGAATAAATGTAAAGACACGTATCCGGAGCTTTACATACAACGAAAGTGTCTCCAAGGTACTCTCTGTACTTTGAAGGAATGAATATACGGTTTTTAGCGTCGAGACTATGATTGTAAAGACCTAAAAAGTCCATGTACCGTTTCCTCCTTTTGCTCCATTTCGCACCTTTTCTATGTAATTTCGCTCCACTTTATAGTTTCAGTATAGTCTCAGAACCTCATCAATGCAAGTAAATCTTTTGTGTGAATTGTGGTGACGGATTTCGCAGTACACAATATATTGTGGTCACTATAATTTTTTTAAAAAAACTTATATTAAACTTACGGTCAAATGCAATTTTACTTAAATAATAGGCACAAAATGATTACACCTCGTGCAGACGAAATAACATTCGGCATGTATTCGCAGACGTACATCTGAGAAGTCGGTGCGATAAGCTCGGCACTGTTTTTCGGTGATATTTGCAAAATAAAATTGTGAATTTTTTAACATATAAAACTTGCACTCGTTCATAAAACAAGTACATTGCTTTTTGACACTCTTGTTATTTATATGTCAATCTCAAATGCCCGTTTTTTGTTGAATTTAGGCTATGTGGGTGATAGAATATCATCATCCTTTTAGGCGGTGTCAGCTGGTGGTGACATCTCTAAATTCAAAAAAATGGAGGATTGAAAATGGAAAAATTCATTTTCCTTGTTCCCCTTTCGGGATTGCTTGCTTTGATTTTTGCGCTCACTCTTGCGCTCAGAATCAACAAAGCACCTGAGGGAACAGACAGAATGAAGGAAATTGCCGGAAACATCCGAGAAGGTGCAATGGCATTCCTTACTTCCGAGTACAAGATTCTTGTTATCTTCGCGGCAGTACTTTTCGTTGTTATCGGAGTAGCGCTTCCCGACGGATGGCTGACAGGTGCATGCTTCGTAGCAGGTGCTCTTTTCTCTGTACTCGCCGGTTTCTTTGGTATGCAGGTTGCAACCAAAGCAAACGTAAGAACAGCAAACGCCGCAAAAGAGAGCGGAATGAACAAAGCTCTCTCGATTGCCTTTTCAGGCGGTGCGGTAATGGGTATGTCGGTTGTAGGACTCGGACTTCTCGGTATAGGACTTATCTACATACTCACCCATGGTAACACAAACGTATTGTTCGGATTTTCTCTCGGCGCGTCATCTATTGCGCTCTTTGCTCGTGTAGGCGGCGGTATTTACACGAAAGCCGCAGACGTTGGTGCTGACCTTGTCGGTAAGGTTGAGAACAACATACCCGAGGACGACCCGAGAAACCCTGCGGTTATCGCTGATAACGTTGGTGACAACGTCGGTGACGTTGCCGGAATGGGCGCAGACCTCTATGAATCATATGTAGGTTCTGTTGTTTCGGCAGTTACACTCGGTGCGCTTCTCACAAAGGAAGCAACTGTAGCACCTCTTTTTGAGAACGCAGGCGTTCTTTACCCGCTCTTCCTTTCAGCTCTCGGAATAATTGCTTCAATCATTTCAACTTTCTTTGTAAGAGGAAAAGACGGTTCAAACCCGCATACCGCACTCAAGATTGCACAATGGGTTTCATCCGGACTTGTAATAGTTGCCGCATTTGTTCTTTGCAAAATGTGCTTTGCGGGACTCGGCGCTTTCATTGCCATCATTGCAGGTCTTATTGTCGGTCTTCTCATAGGAACGGTTACCGAGGTATATACGTCCGATTCCTACAAATCTGTTAAAAAGATTGCCGAGCAATCACAGACAGGACCGGCAACAACAATCATTTCGGGTCTCTCGGTAGGTATGCTTTCAACCGCTATTCCTATAGTGCTTATCGCAGTAGGTATATTCCTTTCATACAAATTTGCAGGCCTCTACGGTATTGCGCTTGCAGCAGTAGGTATGCTTTCAACAACAGGTATCACAGTTGCCGTTGACGCATATGGTCCTATTGCCGACAACGCAGGCGGTATCGCTGAGATGTCGGGACTTGATGAAAGCGTACGTGAAATTACAGATAAGCTTGACTCTGTAGGAAATACAACAGCCGCTGTCGGTAAGGGATTCGCCATCGGTTCAGCAGCACTTACCGCACTTGCACTTTTCTCAACATTTACGGAAAGCATAAATGCAGTCTATGAGAAAGTCGGAAAGGCAGCCATCTCTATTGACGTTACAGACGCTCTCGTAGTTATCGGTCTCTTCATAGGCGGTATGCTTCCGTTCCTCTTCTCAGCTTTCACAATGGATTCTGTCGGTAAGGCTGCAAATCAGATGATTGAAGAAGTTCGTCGTCAGTTCAGAGAAATCCCGGGAATTCTCGAAGGTAAAGCAAAGCCTGACTACAAGAAATGCGTTTCCATTTCAACACAGGCCGCTCTTAAAGAGATGATTATACCGGGAATAATCGCAGTAGTTGTTCCTCTTGTTGTAGGATTCATCTTAGGTCCTGAAGCACTCGGAGGACTTCTCGCAGGTTCACTTATCACAGGTGTTCTCATGGCCATCTTCATGTCAAATGCAGGCGGTGCGTGGGACAACGCAAAGAAGTATATTGAAGGCGGAAACTTCGGCGGAAAAGGTTCGGATGCTCATCACGCAGCTGTTGTAGGTGACACAGTCGGAGATCCGTTTAAGGACACATCAGGTCCGTCAATAAACATTCTCATCAAACTTATGACAGTCATTTCAACCGTATTTGCAACAGTTATTGCAACTTACGGCGGAATTATCTGATTCAATAAAAAAATAAAAACAACCAAGATTCTCTCACAGAATCCTGGTTGTTTTTTTATGGAGTTTTATATTTTGGAAAACGACATTCAATTTTCGATTATTCTTGAGAACAATATAAATTTGTTTTCGGCGTTACTGACTTTAAGCGGTGTTTTAGTTATGGTTAAAGCCATGTGGTATTTCTTATCCTTTATTTTAGCGTCAATACTGATCGAAATTTGTTTTTCTCCGTCTTCAAGCCTCTTTTTTACATCGCTTACATCTAAAAATTCCATAAGACGTCGGATATCGTTTTTATCGATAACTTTTGGGATATAACACTCATAGAGCCAACCCAAGTCCCCCGTTTCGGGTTGCTCACCCAAAATCTCATCGTTACAGAAAACCTTCTTAAACGTCATAGTTTCGGTGTCAAACTCATAAATGAAGGCACATACATTGCTCATCGCATATCTCAACGTTCTTTCCATGTCGGTAGTATTGCCGCTATCAACTGTAACAGAACTTCTAAACTCAATGTATATCAGCGCTCTGAAATCATTTACATCTAAGTTCCTGTTTATTCTGGAAATTATAAGCCGTCCCCACTCATATTTCTTAGTGCCCTTTACAATCATACGAAGTTCGGTTATTATCTTTACCTCGTTTTGATAAAAGGCCGACATAACAGCAACCGATGAGCATCTGTTCTTTACGACCTGTCTGTCGTCCGGATGAACGTATTTGTCTACCATTGTGGTAAACATCTCATTATAGTTTGTTCCGTCCATTTTCATCTTGGCAAAATGCTTTTTACTGTCATTGCTGAGATTCAGGAATTTATAAACCCCCGTATTGAAGTCCGTCTCTATTAGAATGCCTTCCATCATTCCGACAAGTGTTGCATACTTTTCAATAGCGTGTTCCGGATTCTCCTCACGTACTATTGATATGGATTTTCTTATCTCCGTCGGCATATCCTTTCGCCTGTTTCCCTCGAGAAGATTCGTAAATCTTGCATGTGGGATAGGCTCGGAATAGACGTAACCTTGAATTATGTCGCATCCTATTTCTTTAAGGAACTCAACCTGAGCCCAGCTCTCAATTCCTTCTGCAACCGTTTTCATATCCAGCGCACGCGACATATTTATAACGCTCGAGATGAGAGCCTTATCACGCTCAAGATTTTCACTGTCATCAAAGAAAAGCTTGTCCAGTTTGAGAGTATCCATCGGTAGATTTTTCAGTATATTCAGTGATGAATAGCCCGAACCGAAATCATCTATCGAACATGAAAATCCTTCTTTTTTAAGACTGAGTACTATCTTTCTCAAAATGTCAAGATTTTCGAATACAATGCTCTCTGTAAACTCAAGTTCAAGCAATCCATCCGGAATGCTGTATTTATCTTTTATTTTTGTATATCTTTTTACGAAATCAAGCTTATAAAATTGGAGTCGTGAAACATTTATAGAGACCGGAACTACTTTTACCCCCGAGTCAATCCATTCTCTCATATTTTTACAAACTGCCTCAAATACGTATTGATCAAGGTTGATAATGAAACCGTTTTGTTCAAAAAGAGGGATGAATTTTCCCGGAGACATAAATCCGCTTTCGGGGCTATCCCAGCGCACAAGCGCCTCGGCTCCCACAATCTCACCCGAGTTCACTTCATACTTCGGCTGGAAATACGCTTTGAACTCACCCTTTGCAAGCGCGGTATCCATACGACGTTCAAGTTCTTTTTCCGCTATGATGCGTTCACGTATTTCCTCGGTGTAAAATGCAATGTGATATTCCGAGCTTCCCTTGATTGATTTTTGTGCCATGTTGGCTCTGTCAATCATTTCACTTATCGAAAGTTCCTTATCATCATCGCCTGAGCAATATATGCCGACATATATTTCAGGCTTGTAGTGTTCCTTCTGTATATCCTCGTACCAGCAAATGTCATCTATTATTGAATATATTGGTTCAACGAGTTCGTTCTTGTCGGTATACGGAATAATAATTGTATAATTATCAGCTGAGATTCTTGCAAAAAATCCGTCTTTTCCTTCAAGCGCTGTGCGAATTTTCTGTGAGATAAACATGAGAAGTTTGTCTCCGATATCATAGCCGAAAGTATCATTTATGTACTTAAAATTCTGAATGTCGGCATAGAAAACAGCATAATCCGTGTCATTATTGTCATCGATCATTTTTTGAGCGTCTTTTAGATATTTCTCATAATTTATACCGCTTGTAAGGATATCCATATCCGCATATTTTGATAATCTTTTTTCATAAATCTGGATTCCGTAATTCGTTGCAAGAAGAGCAACCAAGACATAGGTTGCCCCGATGATGGTATAGTTACTCATCTTGTAAAGCATGCTTGTCGCGTATTTAGAGTTATAAACCGATACGAATCCGCTCACAACCGCAAGGCACAGAAACAGCAAGGATAAGGAAATTATTACCGTTATTTTCAGCCTTTTTATTTTTGCATTGTTGTCACGAATTTTGCTTTCACGTCTTTCCAAAAGTCATTTCTCCATTTCAAAAATATGTAAAAAAAAACATAAAAAAGCCCATTTTTTATGAAAATAGCACAATTTAATATTATCATCGAGCATGCGCTTTGTCAAACTTATTATCAAAAACATCTAAATATTTTGCACTTTGTTGATTAATATTGGTCAAAAGGTCAAAAAATAAGTGTACTTTTTTACTGACTCCTGTTATAATGTAGATTGAATTATCGTGCGGAGGTAGACACATGAAGAGCAAAAAAAAGCTTGAAATAAAAAATCCCACACTGACAAAGGCAAGCATAATAACGATAACCATTACATCCATCTTTGTATTTGCCTATATTTTTGTCATTGCATATACATATAATAATTTAGTCACATCCGGCAGCAAGAATCTCCTTTCATCAACAGAAAGATCCTCTGCATCATTTTCAAGAACCATCTCAAGTGATATATCTCAGATGCATTATCTTTCAAATGAGTTTGTGAGGCACTACAGCGAAAATAACAACGGACACTCGGAAATTGAGCATCTCAACTCATTTATCTCAGGCACATATTCCTCGGGTTGTGAAGTACTTTCGTTTGTAACTACAACAGGAAAATACTATTCATCAATCGGCACAAGCGGAACGGTTGCTATGGATGAATTTCTCAAAACTATTAAATCCTCAGATTTTTTCTTTCTCTCAAACAAAGGAAAAACTTCGTCAAACTATGCGCAATTTCATGAAACCATAACCGTAAACGGAGAAGTAAAGGGTTACCTTATCGGAACATACAATCTTATGGCTCCGTTGAATGAGGCTTATGATGACGACACCTATAGTGAAAAAAGCATAAACATGATTGTAGACGAAAACGGAACCATCATTTCTACGACTGAAAAGAAACACTACGATCAAATACCCGAAAATCTTTTCGACTTCATAGATGAAAACAAGCATAAAAATGTTTCACTTTTACTAAACAAAAAAATTGAAAGTGATACTTCTTCCATAAACGTACTTGTGGTTAACGGAAAAAAATATGTTTTGGCTCTTGCCAAAATTGATGACTATCCAAGCTTTTATGTCGCAAGATTTTTACCGTACAGCGCACTCTTTGAACAAACAGGCCATCTCATTGTATTTATGACTATTGCCTCTCTCCTGTTCTTCTTTTCTATTGTTCTTATCGGGTACAAATACTATAAGTCCATTACGGAAAACACGAAAAGAGTTCAAACGGTTGCACTCACCGACCCGCTTACGGGCTATGCAAACTTTTCAAAATTCAAAGCGGATGTATCAAATATTTTAAGAGAAAATCCCGACGGCGAATACTTTATGGTTTGTGTCGACATGGTTGGATTCCGCTATATCAACGATGCATTCGGATACGATACCGGAGACCAAATTCTTATAAATATCACAAAGCAAATAGATAATTTACTCCTCGATGATGAACTTTTTGCGCGCATTTCCGGTGACAAGTTCATTATTCTCACAAAACGTGATTTCAGCGACACTGACCACAACATGTTCATTTATCAACTTACGGACAGAATCAGCACGATTCAACCGCTTGCAAAGTCGCACATACGCCTGGAAGTTCAAATGGGCATATACAAAGTGCAAAAAGACGATATTGAGCATATGTCGGTAAATGCAATGTACGACCGCAGCCTCGTCGCTTTGTACAGTATTGAACATGTCGACACAGGTGTTGCCGTATATGATGCTGAGATTCACAACGAGCAAATCACCAAAAGAGATATTGAATCAAAAATGCATCAGGCTCTCAAAGACGGTGAATTTCGAGTTTATGTACAGCCGAAATACAGAACAAGCAACGGAAAGCTTGCCGCCGGAGAGGCTCTCATACGTTGGGTTGACCCGAAAGAGGGTATTGTACCTCCGATAAAATTTATACCGCTTTTTGAACAAAATCGCTTTGTCCATGACATTGACCTTTATGTTATGGAGGTAGTTTCAAGATTTTTGCGTATGAGGCTTAACGAGGGGCTTCCCGTTGTTCCCATATCCCTGAACATATCCCCTGTAGAGATAACTATGCCCGGATTTAAAGAGTCATATATCTCAATAAAAGAAAAATATGACATCCCGGATAAACTTATAGAACTCGAATTCACAGAGGGAATCTTCTTCGAAAACGAGGACTTGTTCAAAGAAACCATCGTTGATTTTCAAAAGCACGGCTTCACATGTTCAATGGATGACTTCGGATCAGGTTATTCATCACTTAACATTTTGAAGGATCTCCCCGTAGATACGTTGAAACTTGACAAACTGTTTTTCCGTGAGAGCGAAAATACATCCAGAGACCGTTCAATAATCAGAAGCGTAATCGCGATGGCCCGTTCTCTCAACATCAAGACAGTTGCCGAGGGCGTTGAAACCTTAGATGTCGTAGACTTTTTAAAACTCGTGGGATGTACGCTTATCCAAGGCTATATCTATTCAAAGCCGCTTCCTCTCACTGAGTTTGAGGAAAAACTCAACACGGAAAATATTGATACGGATGACGGTATAGAATTTGATTTTGACAAGTTTGAAATTATTCCGCTTGACATGCCGCTTTCAAACAGTCTTGACAATTCACTGCGCCGTACCTATGCCGCAATTATCGAAATCAATACCGGAGGAAATATTTATCATATTTATTACCCCGGCGACAGCAATGTAAAATTTGAAAAAATACCGGAACGCGGATTCTACTCAGCATTTACAGGTGACCTTATTCCAAAATTTGTACATCCGGACGACATGGAAAAGGCAAGTCATATAATGAGTCCGATAAATCTCTCTAATCACTTCAAAATAAATAATGAGCTTGATCTCGAATACAGACATGTTAAAAAAGACGGTTCATACTCGTGGATGAAACTCCATATCATAAAAGCGAGCGGAGGACGTACCGACAGCCAAATTTTCTTCGGATATTTCAATGTAATAGATGACTATAAAGAAAAAGAGGATACATTGGCAGCTCTTCAAGGCAGATTTTCCGCCGCATATTCAAATTTCAACGGAGTAGTATTTGAACTTGACCTCAAAACAGGAAGAACAGATATGCTGGAATCTCATTCAAATCTTCTTTACGCAGTCAAAGACGTTAAAGACTACAATATATTCCGTATATTTATCAGAGACAATCTCATTCATCCCGACTATAAAGAAATGCTTGAATCCGTATGTTCACTCGAGCATCTGCAAGAATATTTCCTCAAGAAAAAGAATACAGAGGACCTTGTTGTGGATGTATATGCGCACCCATCGCGTAAAGTGACCTCATACAACTACTATACTGCTACATTTACAGCTCAGGATGACAAAGAAAAAATTCTTTTGACTGTTGAAGACGCAACAGAGAAAAAACAAAAAGAATTACGTATGAAAATGCGTCATAGAGTTACTGACCTTGCTTTTTCAAATTGCTATGAATCTGTAACACGTATAAATCTTGGCAACGATCTTTACGATAGGACCGTATATTCGCAAAATGACATTAAAAATGCAAGAACAACCGAAGGAAAATATTCACTTCATTGGGCAAATGTCAAGAATGATCTTATAAAAGATGATGACAAGGAGACTCTTGATCAACTTTTAAGCATTGACGGCCTGTCAAATTTCTATAATGACAATGATACCAATCAATTCAAGATCCAATTCCAGGAAAGACGCAGTCCGGAAAGCGATACTTACGAGTGGAAAGAAGTTCTGGCAATTTCCGCATCTGCCGAATTTATGGTTGATCACGTCGTTTATCTCTTCAAGCGTTCTGTAAATGAGGAACGTGAAACCGAAAGAAATCTTAATGAGTATGCGCACAGACTGAGTTATTCACTTGCTATGTTTGACTACGCATATACCGTTGATTGTGACACGGAAAAGGTTGAAATCATCGGAGGACTTAGGTTCGAGACAAGTCTTTTTGAACAGGATACTCTCTCCTACTCACAGATAACTCTCATGATAAAGAACGACATAATTGATGAAGAGGATCGTCCGATTTTCAGGAGATTCACATATCTCGATGAGCTTACCGAGTATTTCCAGACACACGCGGCAACTATCACCAAGTACTTCAGGCAATCCGGAAATGATAAAAACTTCGTAGAGGTTTCAGTCATTTACGGTGCCAGAGAAAAGAAAATTACTATCTTCATCCGTACACTCGAGAAAGCATTGATCAACAGTGCCCATTTCTGGGACAGCAAATATGTCTCGTCATCAGTGTCGGAGGATAAAATTGCTTCGGATGAAGAGGCAGTTGAAGGTTCAACAGAAAACACGGCGGATGAGCCGAGCAAAATCTGATATTTATTCTCTCTTGTATAAGAAACAATTTTTTGGTAGAATAATGTCGCCAAAAAAGAGGACACCTCTTGAAAGGGTGTCCTCTTTCTATTATGTTTTACAAAAATATTTTGCGAGAGAGGGAAAAATAATGGCAGAGAAAAAAGGATTTTTTGCGGAGTTTAAAGAGTTTATTTCACGCGGAAGCGTAATGGATATGGCAGTCGGCGTTGTAGTCGGCGGGGCATTTACATCTATTGTCACAGCACTTGTTGACAGCATCATCAATCCTATAATCACACTTATAAGCGGCAACGCAGATTTTTCGGAAGTAACCGTAGGAATTTTCCCTATAGGAGAACTTATCAGTGCAGTAATAAACTTCCTTCTTATATCATTCGTTGTATTCCTCATGGTAAGGACCATAAACGATATCAAGGAGGCTAGTGAAAAAAAGCTCCAGGAAATAGCTAAGAAAAAAGCAAATGGAGAAGATACTGAAGAAGAAAAAGAAGAAGAGGCACCTATTACCGAAACAAGTCTTCTCCTTGAAATACGCGATTTGCTCAAAGCACAGGCCGAGGCAGCAAAATCGGACTCAGGGACCGAAATTACGGAAGAATAAGGAATAACTTGTATGAAAACGCTTTACATTGACTGCAGCAATGCCATGGCAGAAGAAATAACATCCAAAATACTCAAGGAGCTTGCCGGAGAAGAAAATTTTTCCATAAATGAAATCTCCCCGGACAGGATTGTTATTTCTACACAGAGTACATTGCACCCGCACTATCATCCGGTCAACCATTCAGAAGAACAAAAGAAAACTGTTATAAACAGAATTTCCAGAATCATTGGCCACCTTGAGTCAATAAAGCGAATGGTTGAGGATAACAGAGATGCAAATGAAGTCCTGACGCAGTTATCAGCCGTCAGTTCATCCGTGAACAGTACGGCAAGAGTTATTATAAAGTCTCACTTTAAGCACTCAATCGACAATGCAATAGAGAAAAATGATGAGGAATCTCTCGACAAACTCTATGGTCTGATTGACAAGTTCCTAAAGTAGGCCTTTGTGCTTAAAAATACATTGCAGAACAATCCGCAAATGAGCAGAGGAATGAACAATCCGCTGCTCATTATTTTTTTGAACAAAACATCATTTTAAGACTAATTTATGTTTAGTTTCAGAAAAAATTAAACTTCGACGCTTATTCTCTTATCAACAAAAGGGAAGGCGATGAAAATGGCTTATCAGAATATCTTTAAAAGATATGAAGTAAAATATCTGGTGACTGATGAACAGAAGAAAAAGCTTTTGAAAATCATGGAACCGTATATGAAAATTGATAAATACGGCAGAACCAATATAAGAAATATTTACTTCGACACAGACACATATGAGCTCATAAGAAAATCCATAGAAAAGCCGATGTATAAGGAAAAATTACGTGTCAGGAGCTATGGATGTCCGCAAATGGACTCGGATATTTTTGTGGAACTCAAGAAAAAATATGACGGAATAGTTTATAAAAGACGTCTGTCGTTGCCGGAAGAAGATGCAAAAAACGCATTTTTAAAGCATGAAGCATTGCCGGTTAATTCGCAGATAGGACGCGAGATAGACTATTTTCGAAATTATTATGACACTCTGCGACCGACGGTTTTCCTCTCGTATGACCGAGAGGCATATTACACACTCATAGAAAGTGATTTCAGAATAACCTTTGACAACAATATTTTCTCAAGACTCAATGATTTCAATCTAAGCTCCGACACCTACGGATATCCCGTATTACCGGAAGGGATGAACATAATGGAAGTTAAAACCTCATCTGCAATTCCGCTATGGCTTGCACATTTTCTGTCAAAGGAAAAGATCTACAAAACCTCTTTTTCAAAATACGGAGCAACATACCAAAAATATATAATAAATACCACGGAGGCAAAACAATGAACAATATACTTGATACTGTTTTTACGGATACATCGACAGTCGGAAGCATAACTCTCCCCTGTTTTCTCATCTGTGTCTTTTCGGCACTCGCATTCGGTTTTATCCTAACGCTCGCATATCTTTATAAATCCCCGCACTGTTCAAAAAGCTTTCTCATTACGCTGACAGTTCTGCCGTCGGTAGTTGCGGTAATAATAATGATGGTAAACGGAAATCTCGGTGCGGGAATTGCCGTTGCGGGTGCTTTCAGTCTTATCAGATTTCGCTCCGTACCCGGAACCGCAAAGGAAATTGTTGCCGTGTTTATCGCAATGGGAATCGGATTCATAACGGGTATGGGTTACATTGCCTATGCGGCAATTTTCACGGTTATAATGAGCCTGTTCCTCTTCTTAAGCGAACTTTATTTCTCAAACAGCAAGAAAATGGCGCTTTCAAGAGTAATGAGGGTCACAATTCCGGAAAGCCTCGACTACACAAATGTATTTGACGATTTATTCGAAATATATACGGACACACATGAACTCACGACCGTGAAGAGCGTAAATATGGGAAGTATGTTCAAGCTTACATACAATCTTATACTCAAAGACGCGTCACAGGAAAAGGAACTTGTAGACAAAGTAAGGTGTCGAAACGGAAATCTTGAAATAATGATATCAAATCAGATAACCGAATCGGCAGCATCGGTTCTTTAAAAAAGGAGGCACATGATATGAAATCCATATCAAAATTTATTTCCGTATCACTTGCCTGCGCAATCATCATAACCTGTTTTTCCGCCTGCAAAAGCGGTGACGAGAACAGCAGCGGCAAAAGCACGACAAACACAGGCATTGTTTCGGATGACAGCATTTTTACCGAGAGGGATCTTGAACAGACATATGACGAATCAACCGCAGAAAAAATAAACCTTTCAGGCAGTGAGGATGTTGAAATAACAAAAGCGGGCGTATACATCCTCAGCGGCAGTCTTGAAAATGCAATGGTTGTCGTAAATGTAAAGGACGACGAAAAAGTACAGCTCGTTTTAAACGGCGTAACAATAACAAACGAAAACAAGGTCGCAATCCTTGTTGTAAATGCCGATAAGGTATTTTTGACAACAGGTAAGGGCAGTAAGAACACAATAACCACAAGCGGCGAATTTGAGGCGTATGGCGATATCTCCAACATTGATGCCGCTATTTTCTCAAAAGACGATCTTACAATAAACGGACTCGGCACACTCAGTGTTTCTGCCGGAAACGGACACGGGATTGTATCCAAAAACGATTTGAGAATTACAGGAGGTACTATAAACGTTACCGCCGCCGAGCACGGATTATCCGGCAAGGATGCTGTAAAAATATGCGACGGTACAATAAATATTACCGCCGGCGAAAAAGGTATAAAATCAAAAAATTCCGACGAAACCGGCAAGGGCCTTGTGTATATCTGCGGCGGTAATATCACGATTTCCGCCGGTACAGAGGGCATTGAGGGAACAAAACTGTATATCAAGGGCGGAGAAATAAATATCACTGCAAAGGACGACGGCCTCAATGCCTCAAGCAAACTTCAAGAGGATGTCGAGCTTGAAATCTCCGGCGGAAAAATCCGTATCAATGCAAACGGTGACGGAATTGATTCAAACGGCAGTGTAATTGTCAGCGGCGGTGAAACATACGTTTCCGGCTCTGTTTCCGACGGCGACAGCGCTCTTGACTATGAAACATCCGCTACGATAACCGGAGGAACATTTGTCGCCGCCGGCATGTCGGGTATGGCAGAAAATTTCGGCAGTGATTCCACTCAGGGAGTTATGCTCGTAAACGTAAATACAAGGCAAGAAAACAAAGAAATCACCGTGAAGGATTCAGACGGAAAGACAATCATCTCATGGACTCCCGACAAATCATACAATTCCGTTGTTATAAGCACACCGAGCATTGTAAAGGGTAATACCTATACAGTATCTCTCGGAAGTGAGACAACCGACGTAGCTATGGACTCTAACGTATACGGGGAGGGCACGGGAGGTACTCCGGGCGGAAATCCGGGAGACGCCGGAGGAATGACGCCTCCCGACGGAAATAAGACGACTCCTCCGGACGAAAACGGAGGCCCTCAGGGAGATCCGGGAGGTCAGGGCGGCACACCGCCCGAGAAGCCAAGCGGCAAGACATAAAGCAAGTGCATAAATCGAAAACAGGCACATAAAACCGGCATCATAAAAAATGCATATAGGAAAGGAGAAAGCGGAGCTTTAAAGCTCCGCTTTCTCCTTTAAAGTTATGTCAGATGTCAGTATGATTTCAAGCTTGTGCCTGTTCTTTGTCATAGGCTTCCCTTACGGCTTTTGCAAACTGATCCGCACATGATGACGGACGCGGACCGCAGGTATTTCCGAGAAGCTTGTCCTCTATCTCATCAACCGTCATTCCGTCACAAAGCTTTGAGATGGCTTTGAGATTACCGTTACATCCTCCGAAAAACTCAATGTTCGAAATAACATCACCATCAATGTCGAATCTTATCGCCTGAGAACATACACCCTTTGTATAGTATTCGTATTTCATGCAAAAATCCCTCCGATTTTATTCTGCTTAAAATTACAAAGGTTTAAAAATTTCACTCTCTATTTTAGCAGGCGTGTCAATAGGGACAAATCTCACGATTTTAAAAATTTTCTTGCGTCGGTAAAATATATTGTGTACAATTAGTTTAAGACTATTCACTTTAGACACAGGAGAACCTAAAAATGTCCGGCGAAAAAGATAAGGCTGTCAAGGAAAAGGCCACAAAAGAAAAGGCAGCAAAGGAAAAACAAAATAAAGAAAAAAATAAAGAGGGCTTTCTCTCATGGCTCAACTTCTCGGATATTGCCCTCTCGGCAGTTCCCGACAGTGAGATGCAAAAGCTCGACAACCAGCTTTGTTTTGCACTTTACGTTTGCTCAAAAGAGGTTGTCAGAAAATACAAGCCATACCTTGACCCATTCGGCTTGACTTACACGGGATACATCACCATGATGAGTCTTTGGGAGAAGGACAGTGTCAATGTAAAAGACCTCGGGAAACGCTTGTTCCTTGACTCCGGCACACTCACTCCCCTACTTAAAAAGCTCGAAGCTTTGGGCTATGTCGAGAAAAAAAGAGACTCTCACGATGAAAGAAATATCATTGTTTCACTCACTGAAAAGGGACATGAGTTAAAAAAAGAAGCTGCCAATGTTCCGAAGTGCCTTCTAAAGGAAGTTCCAATAGGAAGCGCAAAAGCATTGCTTCTTTTGCAAACACTCCACCAACTCATGGACGACTTCGCCGAAGATGAAAAAAACAATAAAAACAATAAGCAAAATCCTGAATAATTATCGGAATTATTTTCGTTTATGTGTACCTGTTGCATAACCGCAACAGGGGGCTGTACGGAAAAATAATAAATTAGGAGGATGGCAATGTTTTCAAAAAAGGACATTTCACGAAACGAGTGTATGCTTCGCGGTCCGCTGCGCAAGCAGGGTTACGACTGGTGGTGGCATTCACTTACCGCTCACAATGCAAAGACAGGAGAGGAAAAACCGTTTTTTATTGAGTATTTCCTTTGCAACCCCGGTCTTGCCGAAAAAACTCCGACACTCGGACAACTTGCGGAGAATAAGGAAGCCGGAAAAAAACCTTCCTACCTTATGGTAAATGTGGGTACCTGGGGCAAGGTTCACAAGCAACTCCACAGATTCTTTTCATGGAAGGATATCAAGGTTCACTTTAACGCCCCATATTCAGTCAAAGCAGCCGACTGCTTTGCATGTGAAACAGAGCTTCGCGGCAGTGTAGACATAAGCGAAGCCGAGGCAAAGGCACACCCGGAATACATGTGCGACGCCGGCAGTATGAGTTGGAATCTCAAAGTAAGCAAACAGATACCTTACAATGTAGGATATGGTGCAAGCAGATTTTTCAGAGTACTTAACGCTTTTGAGATGTATTGGCACGCCGAAGGTATCAAAACCTACTATGAGGGCGAGATAATATTTAACGGAGAAAAATACATCGTAACGCCCGAAACCTGCAACGGATATGCTGACAAGAACTGGGGTTCGGACTTTACAACCCCGTGGGTATGGCTCAGTTCCTGGAATCTTACAAGCCAAATTACAGGTAAAAAGCTTGAAAACAGCGTATTTGAGATTGGCGGAGGCAGACCTAAAGTATTCGGTATTGCCCTTAATCGCAAACTCCTTGGCGGCTTCTACTATGAGGGTGAGTGCTATGAATTTAACTTTTCTAAGTTCTGGACACTCTCGCGCACCGCATTTGAAGCAGAAGAGACTGACGATGAAATTCTTTGGTACGTTCGTCAAGAGACATCAAAGGCTATCATGGAAACAGAGATTCGCTGCTTCAAAGATGATATGCTGCTTATAAACTATGAAGCCCCGAATGGTACGCAACGTCATCAGCGACTTTGGAACGGCGGCAACGGTACCGGCAGAATAAGACTTTACAAAAAGTCACTTTTCAAAAAGCCTCAGCTCATTGATGATATGATTGCCAAAAATATCGGCTGTGAGTATGGCGAGTATGATACTACGGATCCGTACACAAGCAAAGCTCGTAAAAAGGGCATAAAGCGCATAAAAAAATCTTTTATCCGCACAAAATAATCGGTAAGGATAAATAAAAAAAGCCCCCTTAAGGCAGTCTCGAACTTTTTGTTGTTTCGAGTATCTGCTTTAAGGGGGCTTGCATTTTGCTAATGTGTTTTAATTGCTATTTTTTCGGGAAAAGTCTGTACGTCTTTCTCCTGCCTGTTTTGTCAAAATTTGCGTCTCATAGCGCCTGTCGGGCAAGCCTCAACGCAAAGTCCGCATGTTGCACAGTAGGATGCCGCCTCAGCCTTTTGGAACATAGGATTGATAATTGTTGAGAATCCTCTGTTGTAAAGACCGATGAAAGTCTTCTTGGCAACCTCTTCGCATGTCCTGTAGCAAAGTCCGCAGAGCACGCACTTATCGGGATTATGCTCAATAACATCTGCTATCTCAATAAACGGTCTGTTATGAACTTCACCTGTGTAGTGACCCGGACGTATGTCATATTTGTTTGCGTATCTTATGAGCTTGCAATCATAGTAGTCATGACAGCCACACTCAAGGCAGCGTGATGCCTCAGCCTTTGCCTGCTCTTCTGTGAATCCGAAGTATACAGGATCAAAGTTGTGCTTTCTGGCCTCGGGAGTAAGACCCGGCATCTTCTCACGTGACTGCTTCGGTCTGTCTTCAAACTCTTCCGCGGTAACTTCACGCTCTACAAAGTACGGAGCCTTGTAACGAACATCGTCTCCCTCAAGATAGTTGTTTATACAGAATGCTGCTTTCTGTGCCTCGGCAATTGCTTCGATTGCAATACCCGCACCGCCGTTTGTAACGTCACCGGCAGCAAATACATTGTCAACGTTTGTACGGAATGTCATCTCATCACAGATAACTGTGCCCTTGCGTGTAAGGTCAACGCCCTTTACACCATCGCAATTTGCAACCTGACCTATAGCCATGAGTACATTGTCAACCTTAATGTCTTCAACTGCACCCTCTATCGGAACAGGTCTGCGACGTCCGGACTCATCCGGCTCACCAAGTTCCATTTTCTGGAGCTTGATACCTGTAACATGACCGTTTTCACCGTAGATTTCAAGAGGATTTGTAAGGAATTTGAAGATAACTCCCTCTTCCTCTGCCTCTTCAATCTCAATGTCGGCAGCCGGCATCTCGTTACGTGTTCTCCTGTAGATAACGTATACTTCTTTTGCACCGAGTCTTACTGCCGTACGACATGCATCCATTGCAGTGTTACCGCCGCCGCAGACAGCTACGCGCTCACCTACAACCGGCTTTTCACCAAGACCGAGCTTTTCAAGGAAGTAAATTCCGCCTTCAACGCCTTCAAGTTCTTCACCCTTAACGCCCATAGGAACAGATGTCCATGCGCCGATAGCAATAAGAACTGCGTCATATGTCTTTGTAAGAGTATCGAAATCAATATCCTTACCGAGTTTTACACCGTTTTTCATCTCAACGCCCGATTTTGCAATAATTGCTATTTCTGCGTCGAGGACTTCTTTCGGAAGTCTGTACTGCGGAATACCGTAACGAAGCATACCGCCCATCTTCGGCTGTTGGTCAAAGATAGTTACCGCATGGCCGTACTCACGAAGTTTAACGGCCGCGGTAAGTCCTGCAGGACCACCGCCGATGATGGCAACGCGTTTGCCGCTGTCGCCGCCGACGGGAATTTTATATGTGTTGCCGCTCTCGAGAACCTTATCAGCCGCAAAAGCCTTAAGGAATGCTATTGAGATTGGCTCTTCAACGAGTTGTCTGCGGCAGGCATCCTCACAAGGATGAGGGCAAACGCGTCCGATAGACGCAGGAAGCGGAAATGCATCATAAACAGTGGAAACTGCCTCGAAGTACTTTCCGTCCTTAATCTCGTTTACATATTTCTGACAGTCTGTCTTTGCCGGGCAATTAAGCTTACATGGGCCACGGCAATCTCCTGTGTGGTCGGAAAGGAGAAGTTCGAGGGCAGTTTTCCGTGCGCGTACAACACGCTCGGAATCCGTGTGAACCTTATACCCTTCCTGCGGCCTTGCAGAGCAGGCACGAAGAAGTTTCGGGACACCCTCAACTTCTACAACGCATACGCCGCATGCACCGTAAATTGCAGTATCTTCACTGAAACAAAGAGTAGGAATCTCGATGCCCGCTCTTTTTGCAGATGAGAGTATGGTGTCTTCGGCAGTTGCCTCAACTTCCACTCCATCAATAAAATATTTAAAAGACATTGAAAATCCCTCCTTATTTAACTATTATTGCATCTTTACGGCAAACAGTCTTACAGTTACCGCACTTGATACACTTGCTCGTGTCTATGGTAAACGGTTTCTTAATCTCGCCGGAAATGGCATCTGCAGGGCACTTCTTTGCACATGCTCCGCAACCAATACAATTTTCGGGATTGATTGAATATGTGATAAGGTTTACACACTCGCCTGCCGGACAACATTTCTCATTGATATGTGCTTCCATTTCATTTCGGAAGTACTTGATTGTTGTAAGAACAGGGTTCGGAGCAGTCTGTCCGAGACCGCAGAGAGCGCCGTCCTTTATTGCGTAGCAAAGCTCTTCAAGCTTCTCAATGTCGCCTTCTTCGCCCTCACCCTTAACGATTCTGTCAAGGATTTCAAGCATACGCTTTGTACCTATACGGCAATGTATACACTTTCCGCAGCTCTCCTTTGCAGTGAAGTCAAGGAAGAACTTAGCCATACCTACCATACAGGTTGACTCATCCATAACAACCATTCCGCCGGAGCCCATGATAGCACCGGTTGCACCGAGTGCTTTGTAATCAATAACAGTATCAAGGAGAGATGCGGGAACGCAACCGCCGGACGGACCGCCGAGCTGTACAGCCTTAAATTCCTTGTCATCGCGAATACCGCCGCCAATATCGTAAATAACCTCACGGAGAGTTTTACCCATTGGTATTTCAACAAGTCCACCGCGCTTAATCTTACCTGTAAGAGCAAATACCTTTGTACCCTTTGAATCGGGGGTACCCATAGCGGCAAATGCTTCACCGCCGTTGTTTATAATCCATGCGACGTTTGCATATGTCTCAACGTTGTTGATATTTGAAGGCTTGAACCAATAACCCGACTGTGCGGGGAACGGCGGTTTAAGACGCGGCATTCCGCGTTTACCCTCAAGAGACTCAATAAGAGCAGTCTCTTCACCGCAAACGAACGCACCGGCACCGGCCTTAATTCTCATCGTACATGAGAAGTCAGATCCCATGATGTGGTCTCCGAGGAAGCCACGTGCAGTTGCCTCTTTGATAGCGTTTTCAAGTCTTACAATAGCAAGAGGATACTCGGCACGAACGTAAACGATAGCTTCCTGTGCTCCGATTGCGTAAGCACCTATGAGCATGCCCTCAATAAGTGTATGTGGGTCACCTTCGATAACGGCACGGTCCATGAATGCACCCGGGTCACCCTCATCGGCATTACAGATAAGATACTTTTCCGTACCCTGTGACGCCTTTGCGGCACGCCATTTGAATGCTGTTGAGAAACCTGCACCGCCGCGTCCCTTAAGACCCGACTTGTCAATTTCATCAATAACATCATCCTGAGTCATTCCGCCGAGAATCTTCTTGAGAGCTTCATATCCTCCCTTTTCAATATACTCGTCAATGCTCATCGGGTTTATGATACCGCAGTTGCGAAGTGCGATTCTTGTCTGTTTTTCAAGGAAGCCCGCATCTTCTGCCGTAATTGTGAGCGGAGCAAGTTTTGAAAGGTCACCGCTTGTTACAGCATCATGAATTACAGCGGCGTCCTCTTCCTTTACTTTTACAAGCCTGTGAAGAGTTCCGTTGTCCTCATAAACGTCAACTATAGGCTCAAGGAAGCACATACCAATGCAGCTTGTGATAGTTACAACCGCACCGGTCGGGTTTGACGCAGCAAAGAGTTCATCAAGTTTTGCGTGTACTTTTCCGGCACCTGCAGCAAGTCCGCAGCTGCCCTCACCAACAACTATTTTCATTCTGCGTCACCTGCTTTCTGTGCCAATTCACGAAGAATTGTCTTAGTCTTATCCGGAGTAAGGCTGCCGTATGTTTCACCGTTAATCATCATAACCGGTGACAAGCTGCAGCATCCGAGACATGCAACATGCTTTAATGAGAAAAGTCCGTCATCGGTTGTTTCGCCGTCAACTATACCGATTTCGTCTTTAATGGCAGCAGCAATAAGTTCTGAACCGTTTACATGACAGGCAGTACCCTGACAAAGCATGATAAGATATTTGCCTACAGGCTTGAGTCTGAACTGAGTGTAGAATGTAGCAACGCCCATTACTTTAGCCGGTGCTACACCTGTTTCTTCTGCGATATGATAAATAACATCTACCGGAAGATATCCGTAGATATCCTGCGCCTTTTGCAAAATCGCAATAAGGCTTCCCGGAATGTTCTTGTAGTGATCAAGTGTCTCTTTTAAAAGAGAGAGATCACTATGATTTTGTTTGCAACAACAATCCAAAATAACTCCTCCTTCATCGTCGCTTTTTTGTTAACTTTTTGTTCAAGCCATTAACTTATTCATAATAACATAAATCGCCCGGGGAAATAAAGCCCCTGAGCGATTTTTTATAGGTATTTTTTTATAAATCATCCGGCAAACTGGAAAACACAGTATGCCGCATATATGCAAAGCAGGATTATGCCTTGTGCTCTTGTGAGTTTTCCCTTGAAGAGTGCGGGAACAGTCAGACCGAGCATAACGGCAAACATAACAGGTATGTCTACAACAAGGCTTGCGTTCATTCCGCCTATGAGCTTGCTTGCGGGAATTTCAAACGGCGCAAGTGTTATCGAAAGCCCGCTTACAAGAACGAGATTGAACATATTCGCGCCGATTATATTGCCGAGAGACAGAAGCCCGTGGCCCTTTCGAAGTGACTGGATTGCGGTCACAAGTTCCGGCAGCGATGTACCGAGTGCCACAAACGTAAGCGCTATAACCGACTCCGGAACGCCAAAACCTTCGGCAATTTTCGTGCCGTTGTCTACAAGAAGATCCGCTCCTACCGCTATCAGAGCAGCGCCCAGTATAAGAAGCACAATTTCCTTTATAAGCGGTGTATTTTCACTCTTTTCAAGCTCCTCTTTGAGTCCCTCATCCTCCAAAGTTTCGACTGCTCCGTCGGCAATTGCAGACGAATGATTCTTGTTTCCCTTAACGGCAATCCTTATCTGAAGACCCATATACACTGCAAAAATGAGAAGCAAAATGATACCTACGAGTCTTGAAAAATATCCGGTCGTATACGAAATGACAGAATAAAAAACTGCCGCCGTAAAGAAAAATGCAACAGGAACTTTGAGCGTTTCCTTGTTTACGGTTGACGGTTTTATCGCAATGGTCAAAGCACAGATAAGCGCCGTGTTGCAAATGATTGAGCCTATTGCATTGCCGTAGGCAATCTCACCGTGCCCTGAAACAGCCGATGTCGCCGAAACCATAACCTCCGGCAATGTAGTGCCTATTGAGACCACCGTTGCACCGATAAGAAGATCCGGCACATGAAACTTTTTGGCAATACCCGTTGCGCCGTCAACGAACCAATCGCCGCCCTTTATGAGAAGCACAAGTCCGACAGCAAATAATAAAATGGGAACTATCATTTTTAAATCCTCCCCGATAATTAATGTATACCCGTTACAAATATCTCTATGCCTATCGCAATGAGAATCACTCCGCCGAGTATGTTTGCCTTATCTCCGAGCTTCGTGCCGAACTTCTTTCCGGCAATGAGGCCGACAAGACAAATAATCATGGTCACTGCGGCGATAAGAAGTGCGCATACAAGCGCCATGATCGTGCCGTAATCCGCAATCGTAAAGCCTACCGAAAGTGCGTCAATAGATGTCGCAACACCCTGCAGCATAAGTCCGCCTACGGTCAGCTTCGTTACCTCGTATTCCTCACCCTTATTCTTCCTCTCAATACCTTCTCTTAGCATATTTACGCCGATTGAGAGAAGCAGGATAAGCGCAATCCACGGTATGAATGTTTCAAAGGACTTGAAATACTGCACAATAGTATGTACGCAAAGCCATCCGAGCATTGGCATAAGCGCCTGAAAAAATGCAAATGTACCCGCAATACCCAAGGTCTTGCCCTTACTCATATGCGGTTCATTGAGCCCGTTGGCAATGGATACCGAAAACGCATCCATTGCAAGTCCGACACCGAGGAGAATACTGTTGAAGAAAAAGACAAAATTCCATGTCATATTTCTTCCCTCCGTTTCCATTAACAAAATGCAACAAAAAAGACCCACGTGTGACGTTGCCTCGTCACACATGAGTCTCGCAATTTAAAACAAGCCAGGTGCAATACCACCAATATGTTGACTTGCTACGCATACACGCCTGCTACTCCCTCACGGGAATTTTTCGTTGCAAGCATTGTAGCATAGCCATGTAACAAAAGTCAAGACGTTTAGTTTTTCCGAATTTTGTTTGACAAGTACACACAGCTTTGATAAAATACTTTAGCAATACGGAGACGTATCGAAGTGGTCATAACGGGGCTGACTCGAAATCAGTTAGCGCTCACGCGCCCGCGAGTTCGAATCTCGCCGTCTCCGCCAACGGAACCCTTGAAAACCCAGTGTTTTCAAGGGCTTTTTTCTATTCGGTGAAAATTCTCCGACCCTGATTTTTTGCATTTCTGTCGCTTTTTCGAGCCGATTTTATGCTCTTTTCTGCCCGTGAATATTAGAATGAAAAATCGCCAAACACCGCATGAAATAAGGCTTTTAAGCCTTGCCTACTTTTTGGTGCATTAGAATAATTTTTTTCGCTGTTTCTGAAATCAGGGCATACTATATTATGTATTCGCAAGATTGGGGAGAAATTTTAAAGATTATTTTTTGAAATTGTTCCCCAATACTTATTGACTGTTGGGGAGCAATCTGATATAATTTTCAAGAGAATTGTTCCCCAAAAGGAGGAGCTGCAATGGCAGTACAATATAGCGAAATACAGGAATTACTCAGAAGTCGCGCTGACCTCAATGCCAGACTGAACTTAATGCCTTATGACGGCACACCCGAAATCAAAGAGCGCGGCGATGGGAAATACCTTTATGTAAGAAAACGTGTGGCAGGAAAACAGACATCTACTTATGTAGGTGCATATACCGATGAACTGTATAATCTGCTTTTGCGTAATGCCAGAGAAGCCCGTGAAATCAGAAAGTCGCTTCGCAGCATTGAAAAGCTACTTGCCGCAGCCGGTTATTCCGAGGATGCCCTTTCCGCCGATGTTATAAACAACATAGCCTTTGCGCGTTCCAATATGAAAATGAATATCTATGATCAGGCTGTTTTGGAGGGTGTTGCAACATCTTTCCCTCAGACGGAAGAGATCATAGAGAACGGAAAAATATCCGGTATGACAGCTACCGATGTGCAAAAAATTTTGAATTTGAAACACGCATGGGAGTTTATTTTGGACCGTGATGTAGTTACCAGCCGTTCTGACTATTATATGCTCAGTCATATTGCAAGGCTTGTCAATGAAGGCTTTTTTGCAGAAGGCGGTCGCATTCGCGGTGTTCCGGTTACCATAGGCGGTTCGTCTTATGTTCCACCCCTGCCGAATGAATTGGATGTGAAAGACAAAATTCTTGAGATTATCGAGGAAGAGGACGATGCCATTAATATTGCCATTAAACTTTGTCTTTACTGCATGAAGACCCAGATATTCCTGGATGGCAATAAACGCGCTTCCGTTATCTTTGCAAATCATTATCTTATTGCTCATGGCGGAGGTTTTTTGGTCATTCCCGAAAGCGAAGTGCCGGAGTTTAAGAAACTGCTTGTGAAGTATTATGAAGGCGAAGACCCTTCTGTTATTGCGGACTTTATGAAAGAACGCTGTTGGAAAACAATAGAGCACTAAGCGTCATTTATTGGGGAACAAATCTCGATGTGAATTGCGAATTTGTTCCCTAAAATTATATCTGTGGTAGGAGTCGAGAAATAATTAAAAAACACGCCTCAATTGCTTACGGGGGTTTATATGAGAATAACGAAAATTGAAATTGCAAATTACAAGTCGATAAAAGAACCGGTTGAAATAAACTTTTATAACGGATTTCCGACCGTGCTGATCGGCAAGAACGGGAGCGGAAAAACCAATATTTTGGAAGCGCTGAGCGCCATTGCGGAGACAAACGGCAACTACTTCGGACTGCGCAAAGAACTTTCGATGAGTTATAAAGTGCGTATCCGTCTTGAAAAGGAAGATGCCGAAAAACTCTTCCCCGGCAAAAGCATTGATGAGAAATATGAATTTGTCGCTTGTTCCGGAGAGAAATGCAAAATGGGCGATAATATGGCTATGGACATGGACAGCGGAGAACTTCACATTATTTCGTCATGGGACGATGAAGACGAGGACGATTAAAAAATCGTTATAAATAAACACCACGAAAACTGACCCAATAAAGGCTTTCCCTTATTTCCATTCCTTTTCCCTTAAAATACGGTGCAAAATAAGGGATTCTTTGTTCCGTTCCTCTCTTAATTCAATTCGACAGAAACAAAAAAATGCTGCCTCACCGTTTCCGGTGAGGCATAAATTATGTACGCTCTTTCATCATTTTTCTTTTCTGCCGCCGCTGTTCGTTCTCACGCTCACGGCGCTGTATATACTTAAATTCCCGAATCATTTCTTTATATTTTTCCGTGCGCGGGTGCGCCAGCCTTTGCGGTGACGCCATAAAGCTTACGAATTCTGCTGCGGCGCAGCCCCAAGCCGCCCGCCGGCATGACCGCCGGGTAGATAATATCCCCGCGGATAAGCCCGAGCAAGGTAATCAGTTTCTCCCTCTGTGTTTTCGTTAGTTTTTTTCTTCCGAATTACCCGGTTTATCAAGCCATTTTACTGTGTACTTTTCTCCAATCTGGTCTCCAACATTGATGATGTATTGTTCTATCAATTTCTTGGCATTGCTTTTTGCTCGATTCAGTATTGAAGCATCATCCTCCGCTTTTTTTTGCATCTCGCTTTGTGCCTGTGTAAATGCATTGTTCTGATCCTCTGACGTAATTTCAGTAAACTTTCCAGACTCTGAAATAGGTTCGCTCATAGAATTCTCATCTGCACTTACATTTGTAATCTTTGCATCCGGAACATACACATAAACAACATTATTTTCATCTGGTTCATTTACCTCAACTTGATCAACGTCTATTCCGACTTCAATGATCCCTGTGTATTCCATCCATAATTTTTTATATCCGTATTTAAACCAACCATACTGAAATAATCCATCTGGATCTTTTTTCAATTCAGCAACATTATGGTAGTAACATCTCAATGTAGATAATTCACAAATTTTAGTCACAGCTGAAAAATCAACCGTATCATTCTCTTCTTTTTTTTCAGAAAATCCATGAAAATTTGCTATCACAATTCCTACGATGATTATAATCACCAAAATCACACAGTTAAAAGCTAGTTTCTTCTTTTCTTTCTTTCCAAATGAGTTCTTTTTTTCCTCATTTACTTCAACTCTGTGCTATATATTTTTTATTTACGCCTCTGCCAATAGCGACAATCAAATTTTCATCGCACATTTGCTTTGCAACTGTGTATGCTCTTGTTCTTTTAACGCCAAGCAATTCCATAATTTCAGCCTCTGTTATATGCCCGTTTCTTGAAATAAAATCAAGGATTTGCTCATTTTGTGAGGTTAAATAGGTCTTGGTTGCCAACGGCTCATCCGCATTCATATTTGGTAAAATCATCTTGAATGTGTTATGCGTTACCTCAATGCTAGGTTGAACGGAACAATTTTCGTACAATTTATAGATTCTTCGTATGCCGGTTCCGTAAGCTTCAATAAGTTTCAAGCGATGAAATACCTCAGCGAGGTTTTTGTTTCTCGGCTGAGAAATGCCGCTACGAATATCGTCTGCCGTTAAACCGGGGAGAAGTCCTCCAATAGATACAAATTCCATTTGCTTATCATTGATGTTGATAATTATACTTCCGCTATAACTGTAATCACGATGAACAACCGAATTGAGCAATGCCTCACGCAAAGCGGCTTCAGGATAATCAGATTTTTCTATGCGTTCAAGACCTTTAAAAGCAGAAGATGTGCGATTACTGAGCATGATATATCGAAACGTTTCATCGATTTGCTTAAATATAGAACCTTTAAATTCTTGATTATCCTTAAAAATTGTGTTTTCGTCATCGCCGAACACAGCAACTTTTATTGAATGCTGACATTGGTCTGACATAAGCAGTGCCAAATTAGTAAACAAACCGTCGTTTTTATGAATCATACCGAGAGCCAAGTATTTTTCTTCAGAAAAATCAATGTCATAACGCTCAAATGCAGCAGCGGCAGAAGTAAACGTCAGATCCTGTTCAAGAGAACGCATTGATTCAAAATCATCGCCATCACTGTCCTTAATCATTTGACGAATTTGTTCACTTGACGCCTGCACACTTGAAGTGCCTTGCCTTACATAAACACCATTTGGCTTCAATCCTTTTGAGCGCAGGTAGTATGGTTTATTCGTGCCTTCACTTATTGTAATACGAACGACTTTGTTTTCCTGAATAGTATATTTCACAAACATTGTAACATCCGGAAGAATAGCATCACGAATTCCATTTGTAATTCGTGTGTATTCATCATCAACATTTTTCAAACCAACAACATTTCCTTCATTATCAATGCCAATGTACAAATCACCGCCGTCCGTGTTTGCAAATGCAATAATCTCTTTATATATTTCTTCGGTGAATCCGGATTTGAATTCAATATTTTCTGTTTCAAAATCCATATCAGTGCTCCTCCAAATAAATTACAATTCTACAGTTACAATTATACTCATTTTTCTCCATTCGTCAACGAACAAAGTGAAAATTCAGTGAATATTCACTTTGCCACAGCAAACAAATAACGAATTAGTAAAAAGCACTCTCCAAAGTATCAATTTGACACTTTGGTCTGTACCAAGCCACTTTTTACAAAGTAAACCCCGCTGCAGAGCAGTTCTGCGGCGGGGTTTCATAATGTAAATATATCCTGTAGAGTGTCACTGTTTGAGGAGTTGCTTCAAATCCTCTTCAGGCGTAGTGATAGGCGCAATTGCGAAATTCTCAACAAGATAGTTTAAAACATTCGGAGAGATGAAAGCCGGAAGTGTCGGACCGAGGCGAATGTTCTTGATTCCGAGGTGAAGCAATGTAAGCAATACGCATACTGCCTTTTGTTCATACCATGAAAGAACCATAGAAAGCGGAAGATCATTTACTCCGCAGTCAAATGCACCCGCAAGTGCAACGGCAATCTGAATTGCACTGTAAGCGTCATTACACTGTCCTACGTCCATAATACGAGGCAATCCGCCTATTGTTCCGAGGTCAAGGTCGTTAAAACGGTATTTTCCGCAAGCAAGAGTCAAGACAATCGTGTCTGCAGGTGTCTGTTTAACGAACTCCGTATAGTAGTTGCGGCCCGCACGTGCTCCGTCGCATCCGCCTACCAAGAAGAAGTGCTTTATAGCGCCTGACTTCACGGCCTCTACAACCTTATCGGCAACTCCGAGTACCGTACCGCGTGCAAAGCCGGTCATAACCGTATTGCCTCCGTTGATACCGGTGAATTCCTTATCCTCACCATAACCGCCGAGCTCCAGTGCCTTTTCAATAACAGGAGTGAAATCTTTGTCTTCTCCGATGTGAACTATTTCCGGATAAGATACGAGAGCCGTGGTAAATACACGGTCAGCATAACTCGGCTTCGGCGGCATAAGACAGTTTGTCGTAAAGAGTATGGGAGCCGGGATATCTGCAAATTCTTTTTGCTGATTTTGCCATGCGGTTCCGAAATTGCCCTTGAGATGCTTGTACTTTTTAAGTTCGGGATAGCCGTGCGCCGGCAACATCTCACTGTGTGTATACACATTTATGCCTTTGCCTTCCGTCTGCTCAAGCAAGAGCTTTAAGTCGTGTAAGTCGTGACCGGAAATCACGATGAACGGGCCCTTTTCAACGGTCAAAGGAACCTTTGTGGGTATAGGGGTGCCGTAACTTTCGGTATTTGCCTTGTCAAGCAAAGCCATGCACTTTAAGTTCTTTTCTCCGACTTCCATAACGATTGGAAGCAATTCATCCATTCCCCAGTCCTCGCCTATGGCAAAAAGAGCCTTTGCAAAGAACTTATTTACATCTTCGTCCGTGTACCCGAGTACCATTGCATGGTGTGCGTAAGCAGCAACACCGCGTATACCGAAAAGAATCAGGGATTTAAGACTGCGAATGTCCTCCTGTGCCGTCCAAACCATATTCATGTCATAATCATCACTGCGTGCGCAATGAGATGCACAAGCGGCACAACCCGGAACTATCCTTGCTTTTTCCTCGTGTACCTGATTGATAAGGATGCGAATTGTTTCCTCATTGAAGTTTACGTTAGTAACTGTTGTAAACAGTCCCTCAATCATGAGAGTCAATGCATTTTTTGTTGCCTGCATGCCTCCGTCTGTCGCTCTTGCGAGTCCGATAAGCGCTCCGGTCAATTCATCCTGAAGCTTTGCGACATCTGCGCTTTTTCCGCAAACGCCTGCCCTACCCGTACAGCCTGTGCAACCGGCTGTCTGCTCACACTGAAAACAAAACATCTTGTTGTCCATTGGTAAAACCTCCTGCATTTGTCATCAATCTTCTTTTATTTTTCCGTCAAGAGTTATGGTTACAACCTGCCACGGTATAAACTTTCCGCTGTTTTGCAATGCGGTCTTTGCCGCATATTCAAGGCCTCCGCAACAGGGAACCTCCATGCGCACAACCGTAACACTCTTGATATCATTTTCTTTGATTATTTCCGTAAGCTTTTCAGAATAGTCAACCGCGTCAAGCTTCGGACAACCGACAAGTGTAACATGTCCTTTCATAAACTTCTCATGAAAAGCCGCATATGCATATGCGGTGCAATCAGCCGCAATGAGAAGCTTCGCTCCGTCAAAGTACGGTGCGTTTACCGGAACGAGTTTTATCTGTACCGGCCATTGAGCGAGTCTGCTCACCTGTTCCGTCGGCGCACTCGGTGCTGCCGCCTGCTCCGAATGATTGAAAGTTTTCATCTGCATGCCGGGACAGCCGCCGGGAAGCTTCATTCCCTCACGCTTCATCTTTTGCTGTTTGTTTGCAAGAACCGCCTGCTCATCGTATGCGGCAGCCTCACGCTCAACAAATGAAATGGCGCCTGTAGGACATGCCGGCAAGCAATCGCCGAGTCCGTCACAATAATCATCACGCATGAGCTTTGCCTTTCCGTCTACCATGGCGATTGCGCCCTCATGGCACGCAGCGGCACATGCTCCGCATCCGTTACACTTTTCTCTGTCAATCTCAATAATTCGTCTTTTCATCATGCCACCCCCTTGAGTTTACGATATGATTATAGTATGATAAAAACAACAAGTCTGTTGATTTTTCAACGAAAGTGAGTTTTTTATGAAAGAATTTTTTCCGATCATCCGATCATCCAAACTTTTTTCCGGCATATCCGAGGATGAGCTTTCCGCAATACTCTCCTGCCTGGATGTCAAGAAAACCGAATACCCAAAAGATGCTTTTCTCCTGCGTGCCGGAGAAACCGCAGACTCAATAGGCCTTGTACTGTCCGGAAATGTTTTAATCACACAAGAGGATATCTTCGGTAATTGCAATATCCTCTCCAAGGTGGGACCCGGCCAAACATTTGCCACGGCATATGCCTGCGCACCCGGAGCACTGCTCAACACCAATGTAGTAGCCGAAACACCCGTCATCGTAATTTACTTAAATGTCAAACGTGTCCTGACCGTATGTTCAACCGCCTGCTCGCACCACAACCGAATCATACGAAATGTCATGAACGAGCTTGCCGAGAAAAACTTAAGATTCAGCGAAAAGCTCACACATATGGGTCAACGAACCACTCGCGCAAAGTTGATATCTTACTTTTCGGCAGAATCCCAACGCCTCGGAACGCATGAATTTGATATCCCCTTCTCAAGGCAACAGCTTGCGGACTACCTCGCCGTCGAACGCAGCGGACTGTCGTTAGAGCTTGGAAAGATGAAAAAGGACGGACTCCTTGATTATCACAAAAATCATTTCATTTTGAAGGTGTAACATCGCTGTTGCCATTTAAGTGCCATTGACATTAAGCAACCGCCATCGTAAAATTGTCATTGTGTGTGGTTTATACAAATAATCGATTATGTAAGGTGATTATTTTATGAATTGTTCAAAATGCACAGAGCAAGTATGCCAAATAAGGCAAAAGGACTATCTTCCCGATTGCTGCCCTATGCTTGACACGGATTGCATAAACGCCGGTGTAAACGAGTACAAAAACGAGGATATTGCCAAATTTTATGCAGATTCACTCAAAAGTATGGGAAAGTCATTCGGAAAGATGCCGAGGGTTATAGAAGCCGCATATTTTTGCAAGCTTCGCGGTTATAAGAAAATCGGTGTCGCCTACTGCAGCGGCATGCTGAAATTCGGAAAAGCCGTTTGTGAAATTTTGGAATCCTACGGGTTTGAAGTTGTGTCATGCGGGTGTAAAACAGGAGGATTCGGGCCCGAAGAACTTGTCAGCAAGGATTTACTCGGAGATTTCGGAAAACCGAGGCCTACACCTAATTTGCAGGATATTCCGGAAAAATTTCGAAAACCCAGAGCCATTTGCAATCCGATAGGACAAGCAATGCTTTTGAACAAGGCAGGAACTCAGTTCAATGTAATTGCCGGACTTTGCGTCGGACATGACAGTCTTTTTATGAAATACTCAGATGCAATGTGTACAACTGTAGTAATGAAAGACAGACTGTTTCCGGAGCAATGTGCACCGTCAATTGACGAAGCACGAAAATATGGGGAGATATCGGACTTCGAATAAAACAGAGTAGTGCCTGTTTTAGTAAAATTTTTTAAGGAGAATACACATGAAAAGAATTTTAGCACTTGTTTTAGCACTTATGATGATTTTCACCTGCTTTGTAGGATGCAGTAAACAATCATCAAAAACCACACCATCACAGGAAACACAGCAGCCGGTGTCTCACACAATCACAGACATGGGCGGAAAAGAGGTTACACTTCCGACTGAAATCAAGACAGTTGTAGACACATGGTCTGCAGCAACTGATGAACTCTTCAACCTCGGTGCGGGAAAACTTCTCGTTTCAGCTCATCCGGCAGCAGTGTCTGACGTAAGCCTTCTTGTTTGTCCCGAACTTAAAAATCTCAAGGACTACTCACAGGCTACAGCAGAAGAAATGCTCGCTTTGAATCCGGATCTTGTTATTTGCTCAAATGACGATCTTGCCGATGAGTATCGCAATGCAGGTCTCAACGCAGTAAACCTCTGCTACATGACCTACAGCGACTTCAAAAAATCAACTCTTCTCCTCGGAGAGATTCTCGGCGGAGATTATCAGAAAAAGTCTGAAAAGCTCGGAGAGTACATCGACTGGGTACAGACAACTCTTCAAAATGACCTTAAAGATGTTGAGGATAAGCCCGTTGTACACTATATCATGGCAAAAGATACTGACAGCCTTTATTCTTCATGCGGTGCCGGAAGCATCATGGAAGAATGGATCAATCTTGCGGGCGGCACACTCGCAACTAAAGATCTCGGTAACGGAATGGGACTTCGTGACGTAACACCGGAGCAGATTCTTGCTACAAATCCTGATGTTATCATGATTGACGGCGACAACGCAGAAGAAATACGTGACGCAATCCTCAAGAGCACAGAGTGGAGCAATGTAACAGCTGTTAAAAACAACGCCATCTATTGCATACCAAAGGGATGCTTCTGGTGGGGTCGTCTTTGCGGAGATACACCGCTTCAGGCTCTTTGGGCTGCATCAATCCTTCATCCGGACAAGGTTTCATTCGATGTAAAGACTGAAACAAAGAAATACTACAAGCAATTCAAAGGCATTGAGCTTACCGATGATCAGCTTAATACAATTCTTAGAACGGATCTCAATAAATAATAGATTATGAAAGATAAAAAACCGATAATTTTACTGTTGCCGCTTGTAACAGTAGGCATATTTTTGCTTTGTATTTGTCTTGGAAGATACTCGGTATCCCCGGGGACAGTCATAAAGATAATACTCTCAAAAATCACAGATATCACACCCTCATGGGATGCGACACAATATGGCGTTGTGTGGAATCTGAGAATGCCAAGAGCCATTATGGCATTGCTTATCGGTTCCTCTCTTTCACTCGCGGGAATTTCATACCAAGGAGTTTTTAAAAACCCCTTGGTATCTCCGGATATACTCGGCGTTTCGGCCGGCGCATGTGTCGGAGCAGCCGTTGCAATCCTCTCGGATATGGACAAAGCGGAAATACAAATTTGCGCTTTACTCGGCGGATTGCTCTCGGTTTTACTCACGACTACATTGCCGAAGCTGTTCAAAAACAGGTCCACTCTTATGCTTGTTCTTTCGGGAATAATAATAAGCGGATTTATGAATGCCATAATCGGACTGTTGAAATTTACCGCGGACAGCGACACAAAACTCGCAGAACTTACATACTGGATGATGGGCAGTATTGCCGGTGCGACTTTCAAGGATATTGGCTCAATAGTTATTCCGATGCTTGTTGCCATGTTGATTCTAATCATGCTGCGCTGGAAAATAAATATTCTGTCTCTCGGGGATGAATCCGCAAAAAGTCTCGGTGTCAATGTACCCTTAACAAGGGGCATGATCATCCTGTGCGCGACAATAATTACGGCATGCTCCGTTTCCGTAAGCGGAACAATAGGATGGATTGGTCTTGTCATACCGCATCTTTCACGTATGCTTGCAGGCCATGACAACACAAAGGCCATGCCGGTTACAATCTTCCTCGGAGGCAGCTTTATGATGCTTGCTGACACTGCCGCTCGAACGGTGAGCGTTGCGGAATTACCGCTCAGTATCATTACCAGCTTTATAGGTGCACCGCTGTATGCATATATGCTGTACAGACAGGAGGTAAAGACTCAATGAGTGAACGACTTGTTGTAAAAGACCTCAGTTACGCATATCCAAACGGCCGAAAGATTTTGGAGAACATCAATTTTTCTCTGAACGACGGAGATATCCTCTCTATTATAGGGCCAAACGGTGCGGGAAAATCTACATTGCTCAACTGCCTGTGCGGAGTTTTCACTCCCAAAACAGGTGAGATAATAATAGACGGTATAGATATCTCACAAGCAAAAGTCGAAACCGTTGCAAAGCATGTCGGGTACATGAGACAAAACACGGATATCGTTTATGATTTTAAAGTCAGAGATGTCGTTTTGATGGGGCGTGCCCCGTATGTCGGGCCGCTTTCATTACCCTCTGCTCAAGACAAAAAAACAGCAGATGAAGCAATCGTTTCAATGGGAATAGACAATTTATCCGACAGGCTGTATACGGAACTTTCCGGTGGTGAAAAGCAAAAGGTACTTATTGCCAGGCTCATCACACAACAGCCGCGTGTAATAGTTATGGACGAACCGACATCCGCTCTTGACTACGGAAACCAAAGGCGCACGCTTGACATAATAAGAGACCTGTCATCTAAAGGCTATGTAATAATTATGACAACCCACAACCCCGATCACGCACTACAGGTCGGCGGAAAAGTGGCGTTGATAAGTAAAGACCGAGATTTCGTCTTCGGTGACGGAAAGGACATACTGAAGAGTGAAACACTAAGCAAACTCTACGGCGTAAACATAAGAGCCGAATACGTCGAATCATTCGGTCGGGAAATTTGTTCCTGCGTATAAAGTAAATCCGTTTCCGCAAAAAGCGGAAACGGATTTTTTAATTTTTCCTTGTAACCCACACTGAAATGACATATAATATTACACATCGCATGCGGACATAGTTCATCGGTAGAACATCAGCTTCCCAAGCTGAGGAGGCGGGTTCGACTCCCGTTGTCCGCTCCACGCGCCTTGAAGAAATTCAAGGCGTTTTTTTGCACTTAATTACACTCAACAAGGCTCTTCAAATTCCGTACGAACGATATCTTCCTTTACGATATGAGTTTCCGCAACCATATCTATTGCATCATCATAACCCGTAAGCGCGGCAAACGGAGCAAACTGTGCAGCACGGTCATGAAGCGACATTCGCCTGTGTTTTTTTGAAACATGATGCGGCATATCTATGATATCTTCATATGGTCCTGTATAATCATGTGGCACTGGAAAAACCTCCCGTTTACATAAAGCGCAATTAAAATAATTTTTATTTATGCCTTGTGTCCGCCAATCTGAGCATTTCTCTCCGCGGCGGTCGCTCCCTCTTCAAGGTTCATTCCCTTGAGAATTGCATTCTTTCCGTACTTTTCTTTTATACTGAGGATTGCCTCTTGTGCACGTCTTTCACGCTCAAGCTCTCGGTCCTCGATTTCACGTTTTTTCTCTTCTTTCTCAAAATCCACAAAAAAGCTGAGCTGCTCCGGCTCGTGATTTTTTTGAATAGAATTTTCATTTATAACGTGCTTTGCCACAACATACATGCGGCGAACAAATAGATTTTTATCAACTATGCGGTCATAAAGCTCTGTGACCGCTTTTGTTATGAGTTTTGTTGACGATGAGAACCTGCCCATATTCTGCGTACCGTGAGCAGGCTTCGGAACCGTTATACCATAACGGTCCTGCACGGTTTCGCCGTTGTAATTTGCCGAGATGGATGAATTTTCAAGATTTATGCGGTCATAGCCCACGGTAAGTTCAATGCTGTTTGTAAAAAGATGCTTTCTTACAAGATCAAGCGACAATGCATCCGCCATTTCACGCACAATAAGTCTCGCCTTTTCAAAACTGTACGGTTCCTTTAAAACCTGACCGGAGCTGATGCTGTTTTCAGACGGTTTGTAAGAGCGTATGTCCGCAATGGTACACGGCTCATAGCCCCACGCATGGTCTATGAGAAGTTCCGCATTTATTCCGAAAAGTTTGTAGAGCAAATCCTCGTTGTAAACAGACTTACGGGCAACATCTCCCATTGTAAACATCCCGTTTTCCTGAAGCTTCTTTGAATACCCTTTTCCCACACGCCAAAAATCCGTAAGAGGCTGATGACTCCACAGCTTTTCACGGTATGAGCGCTCATCGAGCTCACATATACGAACACCGTCCTTGTCCGCCTTGACATGTTTTGCTCCAATATCCATTGCAACCTTGCAAAGGTATAGATTTGTACCGATACCCGCAGTCGCCGTGATCCCCGTTTGGCTTAAGACGTCCTTTATCATATGCATGGCAAACTCGTGTGCCGTCATTTTATATGTTGCAAGATAATTCGTAACATCCATAAAAACTTCATCTACGGAGTATACGTGGATGTCCTCTTTTGCAACATATTTCAAGTATATGTCAAAAATCCGTGTGCTGACTTCAACGTACCTTGCCATTCTGGGAGGTGCGACGATATATTCAATTTTCTCTCCGGTCGTCTGCTGAATTTGCCGTACTTTTTGCACAACCTCAAACAGGCGCGCACGTCCCGGAATTCCGTATGCCTTAAGTGCCGGTGAAACCGCAAGGCATATGGTTTTTTCAGTTCTTGACTCATCCGCTACGACAAGCTTTGCCGTAAGCGGATCAAGACCTCTGTCCATGCACTCAACAGATGCATAAAACGACTTCAAGTCAATGGCAATATACGTTCGGCTCAAAATACCCCTTCTTTGTATTTCTTTTTATGGGTTACAATTCTTACACGGTGAATACCCTTTGCTTATAAGGGCGTCTTTGCTGCCGGAATAACTCTCCTTGTTCGATTCACTCATCCTTTTTACGGAAGAACAATTCGTTCTGTGAAATTTTTTAGTATTTGTGTTGAGTATGTAAGTACCGGATACATTGGTATTTGTATATGCGGCGGAAGTGTATGCTTTCGTTGCCGTATATTCTTTAGACGATACATGCGCGGCAGCCGTGGCACTCTCAACGAGATGGCTGTCACCTGTTGCGTAATCGATGTAAATACCGGGCTGCACATTGTAACAAAATACATTGAAACAAATGCCGTCACCCTTGTCTTCAACGGAGTACGCCTCCATCTTTACGCCCTTTGCCAGAAGATTGTTTCCTTCGAATACAGGTGTAACCCTGTACATGACATGATTGCCTGTTTCCTTCACGTAGTCGGCAACCATGTTCTCAAAGGGAAGCATACCCTGAACATTCATATACCTTGTTCCGGTTATGAGATTTCGCTCGTTCGCATTTTCACCGCTTAATTGATAACCGATAAGGTGGCACCTGTTATAAAGGTACTTGCCGTCAACACAGTCATACTTTACCGTATGCCAACCTGTCGGCTTTACCTGACCTATAGTTCCGCGCTCCTCCGTCGGCATGAGATCCTTTCCGACACATGCAACAGCCGTACCGCACCTGCCGAGGCTGTCAAGCGGACTGTAGTACTCATAGGATTTTACCGTCAATTCACTCGACTTAAAGGTCGGGATATTGTTGTTTATCGCAACATATGGCGAGGACGAATATGCGGGAATTTCATCAATCTTGACAGATGTGCTTACAGCAGCTTTTCCCTTGTTAGTTTTACTGTCGGTTGTCGAGCCGGTTGTTTTTTCGGTAGTACTTTTAGTACCACTTTTCTTACTTTCTTCAATAAGCTTTGAGGATGATAAAGTCGATGATTTTGCAGTATTTGCGGTCTCCGTGTCATCCATGCCGCAACCGCTCATGCCGCCGATTCCGAAAACCGCTATACAGACAACAAGAAAGACGGAAAGTATTGATTTTATTTTATTTTTCATCTCACATATACCTCTTTTGTTATCTTATCATGTGAATTTCCTTTAAAATCTGTGATTGATTTCATATGAAAACCGTCAAGCAAGGATATGTCAAACTTAAAGTCTGACGGGTACAGACGGTTCCATTTGTAAACGACAAAACCTTCTGTTTTTTCAATATACTCATGTATGTCCCTATCCTCAACAAAGCAAAAATCTCCGTCATTTGCCTCACCAAGAAAGTCATCTGATACGAAAACACGGTTGTCTGACGAAAACAAAGACTTTGAAAACCCATCAACAAACAGTCTCCTATCGCCTACAGTCTTTAAGATATCCTCAACAAGTAGTATGTCACGGCTCTGTCTCCTTTTGTTAAAAAGCATGCCGTTTTGGTCGTCAATGCAAACGATAACTATCATATGCTCCCTCCTGCCGGTACGAATTTCAGTTTCATTATAACACATAAAACGTCCCATTCATCGTACTTTTTCGTAAAACATTTAAGGCGGCTACCGTACGATAGCCGCCTTAAAATCAATCTGTCTTGTTATCTGTTATACTTTCTCTTTTTGTTTCCAACCGTTGTCGCTGTAACCGCACTGCCGCTTGCAAAAAGCAAAACCAGCCACGGAGCAATATTGTTGTTGTCATCGGTCTGAGCTACCTTTTGGTCATCGCCGGCGATGACATTATCCATTGTGTTTGTATTTGTATTTGAATCCTTCACCGCTTTTTTATTAACTGTGAAGTTCGCAGTTGCAGTTCCGCTATTTGAAACAATACTCAGTGTGTGGTCTCCAACCGAAAGAGCAGCAACATAATCCCCTTTCAGTGTAACGATAGTGCTACCCTCTGCCACAGCATAGTTCATCGGGTCAAGTTCTTCTTCGTCAACCAAAACATACTCGAACAAATCATACTCCGCATCCGATGTAAAGGACAGTGCTTTTTTCTCGCCCTCCGTCACGGACTGCATGTTGCCGTTTATGATAACGGGAAGTTTAGGAATTACCGTGCCGTCAATACCATTTGCAATTTCTTCTTTTGCTTTCTCGTCGCTGAAAAACTTGCCGCAAATCGTGCAGTGCCAGTATTCAATGTTGCCTGCTGCAGAAGTTGTAGCATCTGTTTTATCAACTTTTTCTAAATTTTCATCGCACTTGCTGAGTTCTTTGCCGCAGACGTCGCATTTGTGATCTTTGTTTTCGTCAGCACACTTGCTGAGTTCTTTGCCGCAGACGTCGCATTTGTGATCTTTGTTTTCGTCTGCACACCTGCTGAGAACTGTGCCACAGACATCACAATTGTGGTCGTTGTTGCCGTCTGCGCAGGTGCTCAGTTCCTTACCACAGTAATCACAGTTGTGGTCTTTGTTATCGTCTGCGCACTTGCTGAGTTCTTTGCCGCAGACGTCGCATTTGTGATCTTTGTTTTCGTCAGCACACTTGCTGAGTTCTTTGCCGCAGACATCACAATTGTGGTCGTTGTCACCGTCTGCACACCTGCTGAGTTCTTTGCCGCAGACATCACAATTGTGGTCGTTGTTATCGTCTGCGCACTTGCTGAGTTCTTTGCCGCAGACGTCGCACTTGTGATCTATCGGATTTGTATCCACATGTGCTCCTTCGTCACTCTTTGCCTCATTGCATTTAATGCATGTATGCCAATGATCGGTATCACTTGTCGTCCACTCAGTGCTGTACTCATGATCATTTGTTGCTTTATGATCCGGATCCTTCTCCGTAACGGAATAAGAGCATAGTGTACATTTCTTTGTTTTTGTACCATCTTTTCCGCAGGTAGCATCATTATTATAAACAAAGTTTGTCATAACATGACTGTCCGCTTTATAGCTGCCGTTGTTGCTTGTTTTATTGTTGATAATTTTATTGCATTCAACGCAACATTTAACATGGCCGCTATCCCCCATGCTCTTATAATAAAATTCAACATTTTTTAAACAATTTTTACAATACGCAGAGTCAGCATAGGTAACAGGTGCGAGGCATATAATCATAGCCACCGCAATTAATGTACTAAACAATCTTTTTTTCATTTTCACACATCCACCTTAAGTCAAATTTTCATATCTGATTTTTCTAAAAGCAAGGACAAGGCACAAGCGTGTCATCCAATGCAAAAATTTTAACATACATTCTGATTTTTTTCAATATATTGCACAAAAAATTTCAACAAATCAGATATTTTTTGACAACTTATATTAACTTTTCATATGGATATTATACATTGCCCGCTTCTTACCGTAAAACGAATCCGAAATTCATAAAATCAGAGTATTGTTCTGCAAAGCTTCAACAACCTTTATATCTGCCGGAAGCCATGACACCGAATAAAGTTCTTCGCGGGTCAACCATTTTGCATTTTCATGCTCAAGGAGTGTGAGAGAGCCTGAAATAACGGAACAAATGAAGCACTGCATGGAAAGATGAAATGTAGGATAATCATACTCAACGTATGTCAGATAGCTATCTACCCGAATTTCCGTGTCAAGTTCCTCTTGTATTTCGCGGACAATGGCAGCCTCCGGGGTCTCTTGCGGCTCGACCTTGCCGCCCGGAAATTCCCAGCCGTCTTTGAACTCGCCATAACCGCGCTGTGTCGCGAACACCTTATCGTCTTTGATGATAATCGCCGCAACTACATTTACCGTTTTCATATCTTATCCTCACATTCAAAATACTCATAGATATCCTCACGTACCGGGGTTTCAAGGTTCCACCCTATCTCAACCGCACTTTTATCCGTGCCCGGCATAATAAACTCTTTCGCAAAGCCGTTATGATACATTCGTCCGAGAAAATAAAACTCTTTGGACCCCTTGTCGTTTTTATTTTTTCTTACGAACAAGAGTACCTTTGGCGGGTTTGTTTTTGAGTCATCATACGCATCCTTTGTACATGAGATAAATTGTCTTACATCGGCTGATTTTAGGCTTCTTTGTGACTTCGAAACAGCGATGAGCCTTGACGGAGAATTATCGAATCTGTCACGGTATGCAATAGTGGCAGAGATATCCTCCTCTTTTTCATAGTTTATAAACACGGGAAATGTGTTGGTGTCCTGATTGTATTTGTATCCGCCAATATTTGTCGGCACCTCATTATGCTTCCAATTGAGAAGTCGGCATACATCTTCATATGTGTATTTTCCAAACAAGACAAAGTCTGTATCCGCATAGCGATGTATATAATCTCTTTCATATCTTCCTATTCCGAAATCAATAAGATCATTGTACAGTGTCGCAAAATCGGGGTTTTTTAGTGCATTTTTTATCACGCTCGAAGCTTTAAAGTCCTCTTCATACGGCTCAACAAACACACATTTTTTGTATGTATCCGCTCCGGAACCTACCGCGAATTCATTGGTAAGAACGTTTATAACACTTGTTTTTATTTCCTCGGTTATAATGAGACCGTATTTTTCCTTTACAATCTCACTCATTTTTGCAAAAAGCTTATCATCGTCTGTAAGTAAAAGCTTTAGAAGTACCAACTCATACACTCTTTTACCGTTAGACAGTTTATTTGAGATAAACTCAATAAGTAAATCCTCTTCTTCTGAAAGTCTTACTTTAAAATCAGGTTCATGCTTTACAAGGAATTTGTAGTATGAACGAAGTGATACATTGTCGGAAAAGCGAAGCGGGTCCATCTCTCCGTACATATCAAAATCTTTAAGGCTCGGTATCCTGCCGAGTTTATCCTTCAGATTTTGATAATTTTCTTTAAGCAATCTTATCTCGCTGAAGTTCTTTGAGTCGATTGCCTTGAAAATTTTTTGTCTTGAAACTCTGTCAAAATGAACAGTCGATGCACCCGGAATGATACGTTCACCCTCAAGAACATATCTGCGAATGTTGTCCTTGTTATAACTTTTATCGCCTGAAAGTGCAATCGGAATCATAAAATTGTTGTTGTAATTTCCTATAAAATCAAGTACCACAACAAATTCTTTGCCTTCGTATTTTCTGAGGCCTCTGCCAAGCTGTTGTACAAATACTACAGGTGAAGTTGTCGGTCGAAGCATAATAACCTGATTTATTTCGCGAATATCGACACCCTCAGAGAAAATGTCCACGGACAATATATAATCAAGGTGGTCGCTGCCACCTGATTTTACCAGTCTGTCTATGGCATTTTGTCGCTCCTCCTGAGTGTTTGAGCCTGTAAGTACCAGCGTATGCCATCCGCGTTCATTAAACTTCTCCGAAAGCTCCTTCGCCTCATCAATTTTTCTGCAAAAAATAAGACCTTTAACCCGTTCCCCGCTGTAGCCGTATAATTCGGCTTTTTCCATAACATGCTTTACACGTTCGTCAGATGTGAGGTTTGAAAATGAAATGTCATCATCGTCTATTCCCTCAATATCGGAAATACCGAAATAATGGAATGGACATAAAAGGTCATTTTCAAGCGCATCATTCAGTCTTATCTCGCATGCTATTTCATAATTAAACAACTCATAAATGCTCAATGCACCCTGTTTATCATCTCTTCGCTCGGGTGTAGCCGTCATTCCGAGGTACAACCGCGGATTGAAGTAGCTCATTATTTTTTCATAACTTTGGGCGCCGCTGTGATGGGCCTCATCTATGACGATAACATCAAATGAGGCAGGATTAAACTTCTGTAAAGTTTCATCCCTTGACATTGTTTGAACTGTAGCAAATATGTAGTCACAATCCACGTCGTTATGGCCTCCGCCGAGAAGACCCATTTTCAAAGTATCGCCGAATACATTGGCAAATGATTTCTTTGCCTGCTCCGTTATTTGTGTACGATGAACAAGAAACAGTGCACGTTTCAAACCAAGCTCACGAAGTGCAAATGCACCGGCATATGTTTTACCTGTACCCGTTGCCGAAATGAGCAATGCGCGACTGCCGTTTTTCTCCAGTATCTTTCGTAAATTTGCAATAAATCTAAGCTGCATTTTGTTCGGCGTCAATGTATATTGCTCAATAGGAATGATATCCTGACTGCGGGCAATCTCTTTTTGGTGCCTTACAACACAGCTGTAAAGCAACGAGTAATCATCAAAATACTCATCGTATGTTTTAGCTTTTTCGCTATTCCAGAGAGTGTTAAACTCATCAACGATATGCTTTGCATACTCACCGTTCTCCGTGGAAATTATTTTCGTATTCCATTCCTTGTTTTTTGTAAGTGCATTGAGAGTCAGATTTGAACTGCCTGTAAGAATACGATAGATATCATCGTTTTTGAATATGTAACCCTTTGTGTGAAATCCGTATCCGCAGTCTTCATTTTCGACTTTGTATATCTTAAGTTCAATATTGTCAAATTTTGCAAGCCTCAAAAGTGCCTTGGGTTGTGTAAACACTCTGTAATCCGTGGTAAGAATCTTTCCCTTTATGCCCCTTTCGGCAAGCTCCTCAAGCGTTTGCATAAGAGGTGCTATTCCGCCTTCTGTTATAAATGCAACACTTATAAAAAAGGCATCACAGGATTTAAGCTCTTCCTCAACAGTTGAAAGAACTTTACGACCTTCTCTGTAATTGTTAGATACAAATTGCGGCTTATATGCAAGATTGGACGCAACCTGTCCGTCCACAAATGCGGTTATAAGACCTTGCTCAATTTGTGAAACATCCGACTCTGCCATACGCACCTCTTATAAATTTTTATTGGCTGCCATGCCTACACATTCATTGCTGTGCAAGAAACAACGGTTCATTTACAACATTTCTCGGGTGTCCCTGCTCAAAGGCTTCAAGGTTTTTGGCAACCTCCGCAACAAGACGTTTACGGGTCTCAAGCGGTGCCCAGGCAACATGCGGTGTTATAGTAAGATTTGGTACACCGAGAAGCTTTGAATCCTTTGACTGCGGTTCCGTTTCAAGGACATCCAGTCCGGCACCGGAGAGCTTTCCCGAGTTTAATGCTTCAATCAAAGAATCCTCATCAACTATGGGGCCGCGCGCGGTGTTTACAAGGTAAGCACCGGTACGCATTTTGGCAAATGTCTCGTGTGTGAAGAGTCCCTTGGACTCTTCATTCAGCGGACAGTGTATGGAAACAATGTCCGAGTGTTTAAGCAGGTTATCAAGCGTGCGATAAGTTACGCTGTTATCCGTTCGGTCAAGAAATCCGGAAAGCCTTGTCCGGTCAATATTTCCCCATTTGTCGGTGGCTGCATCCACGGATTTCCGGTACGAACGGGTATACACGAGAACATTCATGCCGAATGCGTTTGCAATTTTTGCAACCGCGCGGCCAATTTTCCCGTAACCGATAAGACCTATAGTCTTACCGAAAAGCTCATCCGTATCAAACACAAACGGGGCAAATGTATCCGCATTCTTCCAACCGTCGCCCTGTACAAAGTCATTGTACTGTGCAACGCGAGAGTAATGATTGAGAATAAAGGCAAAAACCTGCTGCGCAACGGCATTGGTTGAATATGTCGGAACATTGGTCACGGTTATGCCGTGCTCGTTACAATATTCAAGATCAATATTGTTAAACCCCGTAGCACACTCGCCTATGTATTTTAGTTTTTTTGCTTTTGACAGCGTTTTTTCGTTAAGGATATTTTTGTTGACCATAACAACATCGGCATCCTCAAGAACATCCGTCAACTCTTCCGGCGACAAATTTTGGTATGTAACCACCTGACCGAGTTTATCAAACACACTGAGGTCAACATCACCTTTTGTAAGGGTGCCGGCCTCGGGCATAACTATCTTATAATCGGGATTTTCCATATATAAGCTCCTTATACTGCTTCAAGAATCAGATATATGATTGCTCTACCGTAATAACGGCAAAGCAGCCTTTTTTCTGCGCCTCAATTTTTTGTTTTGCAATTCTGCCGACTTCATCATTAGACAACCTATAATTTGCCGGTACAACAAGGTCGAAAATAAGGTTTGTATGTGTGTCGCCCGGAACCATGCGAAAATCGTGGATTGAGAATGCCGGATCAATTTCCTTCACAATCTCAGTAACTTTTTCCTTGGCTTCAAGTACGAATCCGTCATCAACACACACCGGATCCATATGTATGACCGCATGACATCCAAGCGTTTTCTGAAGTTCAATTTCGGCATTGTCAATTTCATCATGCAGCATGAAAATATCTTCGTTCCCGGGAACCTCGGCATGAAGTGAAACAAACACGCGTCCCGGACCGTAGTCATGGACAATGAGGTCATGAATCCCGACAATATGTTCCTGCTTAAGAACCGTCTCCTGGATATGCTGCACGAATTCGTGTGACGGCGCATTGCCGAGAAGCGGTGAAACAGTATCTCTTGCCGAAGTAATACCGGTATAAAGAATCAGTGCGGCGACAAGAATACCGGCATATGCATCAATATTTATGTCGGTAAAATGTGAAATAATCATTGATAAGAGGACAACCACGGTTGAAATAGTATCCGAAAGGCTGTCTGCGGCAACTGATTTCATAGCCGCCGAATCTATTTTCTTGCCAATCCCCTTATTATAAACCGCCATATACACTTTAATGAGGATTGAGGCAACCATTATACCTCCTGCGAGAAGGCTTGCCTCAATGGGCTCCGGATGAAGAATCTTTTCCACAGAGGACTTCATGAGTTCAAATCCCATAACGACTATGGCTATAGAAACACCAAGCCCGGAAAGATACTCAATTCTGCCGTGACCGAACGGGTGGTCGGGATCCGGTGCCTTACCTGAAAGTCTGAATCCGAAAAGTGTAATTATTGACGAACCCGCATCCGAAAGGTTATTAAACGCGTCTGCCGTGATAGAAATAGATTTTGAAATAACTCCGGCAATATATTTGCCGGCAAACATAAGAATATTGAGAAATATCCCGACCATACTGCAAAGCGTACCGTATGCGCGCCTGACTGTCGGATCAGAATAATTTTCTCGGTCCTTTATAAACCACTTTGAAAGTAAAGTTACCATTTGAGTTCACCTGAAACACCCATAAGAGCACCCGGATATGCCTCGGCAATTTTTGTCTCTTCCGAAGTCTTAATTCCGAATTTTGAAGCGGATGGAAGCGTGAGTGAAAGAGTTCCGTAAACAGATTCGGAAACTGCAACAGCAGCAAGTCCCTCGTTCATCGCGATTTCTTTTAAAGCGCCTATAAGTTCCATAGCTACGCCATTTGCGTAGGTTTCATCTGTTGATGAAAGTGCGGAAATTCTGATAATAATTGTCTCAATTCCGTTGCTGTCAAGTATAACTCCTTTACACGATTCGACCGAGCCGACGCATTTATCATTTATAAACGCCTCAAAAGCCTTATCTGTAAGGGATTTTTCATCATTTTTGTCTGATAGTTTTACCCCTATAAACGGCTTTTCTTCACCGTTTGCGGAGTTTTGTGCCGCGGCATCGTCTTTTGTGATTCCCTCTGCCTCCTGCTCTTTGAGTGCAGTCGCAATTTCATCATGAATGTCAAAAGAGAGACCGGCAACACTCTGGTTATAATCATTGACCCTTTTTTCTGTCATAAACCAATCGCCCACACCAACCAAAACAGAGAATACAACAAACTCAACTACGAAGAAAAATACCGAAGGTGTCTGCGTAGTAGCTTCCGGAGAAAGGGAGAGATCTATTCCCGAAATAGAATAAATCGCCGTGATAGCTGTAAGAAATGCGCCGAAGAGCAGTCCCTCAATGATAACCGTTTTAAGTCTGGATTTTCTTGCATCAGGTGTCTGCATAACGTTTATCGGTCTTGAAAAGATATTTACGGGTTTTTTCACGGCTTTTTTTTCGTCTTTATCTTTTGCACTCAAGTCCTCATTCTTTTCCGTTTGGTTATTGAAAATACTTTTTACAACTTCGTCGGCATTGAATTCTTTATCTTTTCTTTCATCCATGCGTATGTCCTCCAAAATTATTCGGCGATGTATACACCGTCGTTTGTCATTTCGTGAAGCTCACCTGTTGACGGGATAAATGTCATAAGTTCGTTTGCGGCATCCATTCCGCTGTCGTACTCATATTTTACAAAAAATTCCATGTCACCTGATTTTGTAATCATAAATCCTTGAACTTCAAAGTTGTTTAAAGAGGCTGTTTCACCGGTAATACGGGCTTTTTCAACGCCTTTTTTTATCTTTGCTTCAGTAGTTTCGGCCAGCATATAGGCATCTTCAAGACTTACGGATTTATCTTTATACTTGTCGTATACATATGTCGCTACGGAAGATCCCTCAATCCCCGGGAATGCTTCGTATTCAACCACAGACTGTAAATAACGCTCATAATCAAAATTTTTGGTTGTTATAAGAGGCCACTCGTTCTTTCTGGACTTTGCGGTGTTGTAAAAATCAATTATCACATCTTCAATCTGATTATTCAGTTCTGTTATAGCGGCACTCTCCGTGTCAGACTCAAACTTCGGAATCTGCACCTTGCAGTATTGGTCGTTATCCTCAATTTGTATAGAAATCTTTGCTGTTTTTCCGGCTTCGCTTACAGTCAGCTCTTTGCTGTCTTCCGTGCTCTTTTCCGATTCATTCTTGTCGGTGTCTGTGCGCGGTTCAATCTTGCTGCACCCCGTAAAGCAAAAGGTTAAAACCATAGTAAGCAAAAGTAACAAAGCAATTATTTTTTTCATAGTTTTGCACTCCTTTAGCGGCACAGAATATCCGCAAAATAATTCAATTTAATTCTACTATATCCGACACACTCTTTCAAGCCGAATTGAATTGACATCCTTTAAAATATTTACTAATATATGAGAAGAATTTTTAATGCGAGGTAATAACGGATGTTTGTAGATATCGCTAAAATAAACATAAAGGCCGGAAAAGGCGGAAACGGTGCGGTTGCTTTTCATCGTGAGAAGTACGTCGCATCCGGCGGGCCTGACGGCGGAGACGGCGGAAGAGGCGGAAATATCATTTTTCGTGTAAACACTAACCTTTCGACTCTTGCCGATTTCAGATACAAAAAAAAATACTGTGCGAAAAACGGTGCCGACGGACGCGGCTCGCGCTGCAACGGTAAAAAAGGTGAGGACCTCATCATAGATGTGCCAAAAGGCACAATCATAAGAGAGGTCACCACCGGCAAAATCATGGCAGATATGTCGGGAACGGATGAATTCGTTGCAGCGCACGGAGGCAAGGGCGGCTTTGGCAATGTCCACTTTGCCACACCCACCCGCCAAACGCCCAGATTTGCCAAAGACGGCATGCCGGGTGAGGAATGGGAAGTAAGTCTTGAACTCAAACTTTTGGCGGACGTCGGCCTTCTCGGGTTTCCGAACGTCGGAAAATCAACTCTGATTTCCGTTGTAAGCGAGGCAAAACCGATAATCGGAAACTACCACTTTACAACAATAACCCCTGTTCTCGGAGTTGTTCATATGGGAGAGGGAAACTCATTTGTCATGGCGGATATTCCGGGACTCATTGAGGGTGCAGCCGACGGTGTAGGACTCGGCCATGCATTCCTCCGTCACGTAGAGCGCTGTCGCATGCTTGTGCATATTGTTGACGTTGCAGGCTCAGAAGGACGCGATCCTATTGAGGACTTCAAGGCCATAAATGATGAACTTAAAAAGTTTAATCCCGAGATGGCAGAACTCCCGCAAATAGTTGCCGGAAACAAAACCGACATGGCAACAGATGAACAGATTGAGAGATTCAAAAGCTATGTTGAGGAAAAGGGCTACACTTATTACAGCATATGTGCGCCAATAGCAGACGGCACAAAGGAACTCATAAACGCAGTTGCCGCAAAACTCGCCACACTGCCCCCTATCAAAAGATACGAAGCTGAGGAAATACCGCTTGAAGTCCTTGAACGTAAAAAAGATCACGGATTTACAATCCGTGAGGAGGACGGCGTCTTTATCATTGAAGCGGAATGGCTCGTGCCTATCCTCTCAAAAATTGATTTTGACGACTACGAATCTCTCCAGTATTTGCAGCGTGTAATGATAAGCAGCGGTATTGAAGCCGAACTTCAAAACAGAGGAATAAAAGACGGAGACACCGTAAGTATTTACAATATTGAGTTTGACTACGTTTCATAAGGGGTAACTGATGGAAAAAAATTTTGATTCACTGAGATTCTTATCAGACGCCGTGGATCCTGTCGCGCTCAGCCCGCTTACCCTCGCGTTTATCGGAGACTGTGTATACGAACTTTTTGTACGTGAAGCACTGGTAACCGAGGCAAACAGACCGGCAGGCGAGCTCCACGCACAAAAAGTAAAATACGTAAGTGCCGCTGCGCAGACAAAAGCCTATCATGTTATTGAGCCGTATCTGACAGAAAAAGAATCCTCAGTTTTTAAGCGCGGCAGAAATGCACATACTACCCATACACCAAAGAATATGACGAATGCGGACTACCACACCGCGACAGGCTTTGAAGCACTCTTCGGCTTTTTATACCTGTCGGGTGAAATAAACAGACTGCGGGAACTATTCACCGTCATACGGGGTGAGGAAGAGTTTTTTAGAGGTGATTAAAATGGAAAAAGGAAAAATCACAAAATCATCAAAGCTCAAAGAATCCGGTATAGACCTCATTTTTTTCATACTGGGTTCATTTATATATGCCGCGGCGGTAAATGTGTTTACATCGCCGAACCATATAGCCCCCGGAGGATTTACCGGTATTGCAACGCTCATAAATCACTTGACGGGCATACCCATAGGTGCGTTTATGTTCACGCTGAATATTCCCCTTTTCATCATTTCGTACAAGCAATTCGGCAAAGACTTCATCGCAAAAACCTTTGTCGCAACACTTATGTTTTCCGTGGCTATTGACCTGTCCGCAAAGTTTATGACACCGTATTCGGGTGACAAACTCATTGCCGCAATTTTCGGCGGAGTATGCAACGGCGGAGGTATTGCTCTTATCCTTTATCGCGGCGCGACCTCCGGAGGCACAGACCTTGTGGCAAAGCTTCTTCGTATAAAATGGCCGCATATGTCCATGGGAACCGTAATCATGTGTGCGGATATTCTCGTCGTTACGGTCTCGGGTATTGTTTACGGAAACTTTGAAAGCGCTCTTTACTCATTTATCGCAACATTTATTGCGTCCCGTTCCATAGACTACGTTCTTTACGGTCGCGGCTATGGCAAGATGCTTCTGATTTTTACCGACAACCCGGAGGATATTTCAAAGGCAATTACAGAAGAAATGGGACGCGGCGTTTCAATTCTTGATGCAACGGGCGCATATACCGGAAACAAAAAATCCATGCTCGTATGTGCGGTCAGAGCAAATGAAATAGCAAAAATTTCAAAGATAATAAGAACATATGACTCAAATCCGTTTATTATCGTCACCGAAGCCGGAGAAATATTCGGACAAGGTTTCAAACCGTTCAAAAAACAAAACCAGTAAGAAAAAACAATTTACAAAACAGACAAAAGTTGTATAATATGTGAGTTGCACATTATTTTAAGAAAAGAAGCGAGGTTATAAACATGTCAGGACATTCAAAGTGGAGCACCATTAAAAGAAAAAAAGGTGCAAACGACGCTGCAATGGCTAAAGTTTTCACAAAGATTGGTCGTGAAATAGCAGTTGCCGTAAAGGAAGGCGGCCCTGATCCCGCTTCCAACTCAAAACTCAAAAACGTTATTGCAAAAGCTAAAGCAAGCAATATTCCGAACGATAACATTGACCGTGCAATCAAAAAGGCTGCCGGAGAGGGTTCAACAGCAAACTATGAGGAGAACATCTATGAGGGCTACGGTCCTTCAGGAATAGCTGTTATGGTCGAAACACTTACGGATAACAAGAATCGTACTGCCGGCAATGTACGCCACTACTTTGATAAATTCGGCGGAAACATGGGACAGAACGGTTGCGTATCATTCATGTTCAACCGCTACGGCGTTATTGCCGTTGAAAAGGAAGACGTTGATGAGGAAAAGCTCATGGATGCCGCTCTCGAAGCAGGTGCGGTAGATTTCCTTTCAGACGACGAAAATGTTTACGAGATAAGAACAGAAGCAAATGATATCGGCGCTGTACGCGAAGCACTTGAAAGTGCCGGTTACACATTCGCACTTGCGGAGGTTCAGTATATACCCACTACATATACAAAACTTGAAACCGAGGATGACCTCAAGGGTATGGCAAAGATGCTTGAAATGTTCGAGGACGATGATGATGTTCAGAACGTATGGCACAACTGGGAAAATGAAGAGGATGCTGAACAGTATCTTTAATATCTGTGTTTTAAATAAGAAATAACGATAAAATAACAGGAGACAGGTATGTGCATACCTGTCTCCTGTTATTTGGTTTGAGAATTATCAGAACCTTTAAAAGGTCATGGGTAAATGATCAGGCAACATCACTGAAATGTTTTGTCTGTCTGCCATCAGCGGGGAACTTCTTTATTTCAGCTCTGTGACGTCTTATTGTATGTACCGGAACTTCAATATTTCTTACTTCCATACGTGACATTTCTTTGTTTGTTCTGTCATTTGTTCGATTTTTGTTCGATACGGTTTTCAAAACATATTTTCTGAAAGCAAATCTGATAACAGCGCCGAGTTCACGTTCAAAAGCAACAAGCTTTTCCTCATTCATAATACCATATGCAATAAGTAAAACTACTCCTATTTCCAAAAATACTTTTATAGCAAAGCCAAGTGTCATAATAATAACCTCCCTGATGGTTTATCCGAACATTCGTTTCTTACAAGACTTATTATACACGTCCGCGCCCAAAAGTCAACAGAATGTTCGTAATTATTTTTTAACTGTCCCATTATAAGGACTTTACCGTCCGTTTTATTGACAAACACACTCTTTTTCTTTATTATATATAAGTTAATTTATATATAAGACACACGCGTACATATTATATTTATCAAGGGGCGAATTTATGTCATACGAAAACTTATGCATGAACTGTATGAAGGATATCGGTGAGGAAAAGCAGTGTCCTTATTGCAATTACAAAGCCGGCTCACCGCAACTTCCTCCGTTTCTTCCGCTCAGAACAATCATCGGAGGTCACTATCTCATAGGAAATGTCATCGAGGCAAACGGAGACGGCGTCACCTACATGGCCTACGACACAGAAAGAAAAACCGCCGTAAAAATACGCGAGTTTCTTCCGGATACCCTTATAACCAGAACGGGTGCCACTCCGAATATTGTTGTAAAGCCCGGAAAAGAGACACTCTTCGCGTCAACCAAAAGCAGTTTCCTTGACCTCTACAGAAAACTTGCAAGAATGCGCGGACTTTCCGCACTTATAATAGTTATCGACATTGTTGAAGAAAACAATACCGCATATGCCGTCTGTGAACAGCTTGAAAGGGCAGTAACCCTCAGAGATTACCTGCTTCACAGAAAAACAGGTTATATGTCCTGGGAAGAGGCCAGAATCATGTTTATGCCTGTACTCTCCACCCTTTCAACACTTCATTCTGCCGGTATTATCCACAGAGGCATTTCGCCGAACACACTTTATGTTTGCGCAGACCATAAAATACGCATTGGCGGCTTTAGTATCCCGGAGTGCAGAAACGTAAACTCCGGTATTGCCGCAGAGATATTTGCCGGATATGCTCCGGTTGAACAATTCGGTGTAAAAGCACAATCGGGGCCGTGGACGGATATCTACGCTTTCGCAGCTGTTCTCTACCGCGCACTTATAGGAAGTACTCCTATTGAGTCAACAGTTCGTATGAAGGGCGACAGGATGATGATTCCCGCAAAGTTTGCGGAACAAATCCCGGCATATGTTATAAATGCGCTTATAAATGCCCTTCAAATTATGCCTGAGGACAGAACAAAAACCGTGGATCAATTCAGGGCAGAGCTTTCCGCTTCCCCGACAACAGCTATTGCAGCCGAGTACAACGAACCTGCAATGTCCGTTCACCGGAGGACACCTCAGCACGCACAGCACAGACATCCGTCGCAGGCTTCACAGAGACCGAGTTCCGGCAACAAAGCCGCAAAAAGATCAGATCAGGGTCAACACAACAGACCGGCCGAAAAGGGAACATCCAAGAGTAAAATTACCGATAGCACTAAAAAGACAGCAATTATTTCTGGTGCTGTAGCAGCAGGAATCGCACTCCTTATTTTTGCAATACTCTGTATGACCGTACTCAAGGATCACATAAATACCGAAGACTCAAATAAAACCACAAGCACGTCCGACAGTGCACAGGAAATGGTAGTAGTCCCGACATTTACGGGAAAAACATATTCAAGCATTTCGTCACAAAAGGCATTCTTCTCAGATTTCGAAATTACGACTACGGAGGAATACAGCGGGGACGTAAAGAACGGCTATATCATATCTCAGAGCGTTGCTGAGGGGTCGAAGGTTCCAAAGGGAACAAAAATTTCCCTTGTGATTTCAAAGGGAACCGAGCAGATCACCATGATTGACGTCAAGAACGAAACCTACGACGCTGCCAGTGCAAAGCTTACAGAGCTCGGCTTTACGTGCAAGAGAGTTGACAAAGCAAATACCGGAGATGCAACCACCGGAACAGTTGCCTCGACAAACTTAAACGTCGGAGAGCAATACGACAAGGGCACAACTGTTATCCTCCAAGTATGGACCGACGTTGAAACAACAGCCACTGAAGAAGAATAGACAATCAAAACTTCATACTAAAAAACCGGAAGGGCTTTCCCTTCCGGTTTTTCATTACATAAACTAAGTTCTGTTTTCCATGGCGATATACTTTTTGGTTTCTCCGACATTCATATATGCAGGACGTATAATCTTACCCGCATTTATAATTTCTTCAAGTCTGTGGGCACTCCAACCTGCACTCCTGGCACATGCAAAAAGCGGTGTATAGAGTTCCGTAGGAAGTCCAAGCATAGAATATGCAAAGCCGCTGTAAAAGTCAACGTTGGCACAGATATTCTTATACATCTTTCTGTTTCCGGAAATGACACCCGGCGCAATCTTCTCTACTTTTTCATAAAGAGCAAACTCTTCTCCCCTTCCCTTTTCAGCGGAAAGTCTTTCAACAAAGCCCTTAAACATACGTGCTCTCGGGTCGGATTTTGTGTAAATGGCATGTCCTATACCGTAAATAAGACCTGCTTTATCAAAAGCTTCTTTGTTGAGAATCTTATAAAGATAGGTCGCTATCTCCTCATCATCGTTCCAGTCGTGAACATTTTCCTCAATATCCCGGAACATCCTCACAACCTTTATGTTTGCTCCGCCGTGCTTCGGTCCCTTAAGTGATCCGAGTGCGGCAGCCATTACAGAATATGTATCCGTCCCCGAAGATGTAACAACACGTGTGGTAAATGTCGAGTTGTTACCGCCGCCGTGCTCGGCATGGAGAACAAGCGCCATGTCAAGAACCTTAGCCTCAAGCTGGGTAAACTGACTGTCGGCCCTTAGCATATGAAGTATGTTTTCGGATGTTGAAAAATCATCTCTCGGGGCATGAATAAAGAATGAATCCCCGTCATGGTAATACTTATACGTCTGGTATCCGTAAACCGAAAGCTGCGGGAACAGAGAAATAAGTTCCAGACACTGACGAAGTACATTTTCAATAGAAGTATCATCGTCATTGTGATCATAAGAATAGAGAGTAAGCACACTTCTGGCAAGCGTATTCATCATATCCTTACTCGGAGCTTTCATTATAATGTCACGCACAAAATGCGTAGGCAGTTTTCTGTAGTTTGCAAGAAGAACTTTGAAATCTTCAAACTCCTTCGCATTCGGAAGTTCGCCGAAAAGAAGAAGATACACTACCTCTTCGAAAGCATAATTACTGTTTTTCGGGAAACCGCTTATTATATCTTCAACGTTGTAACCGCGGTAACGTAAGATACCGTCGGTTTCAATCTCATTTCCGTTTTCATCCTTGATACGGCCCTGTACCTCCGAAATCTCGGTAAGTCCGGTCAGGACACCTTTACCGTCAAGGTCACGAAGGCCGCGTTTTACATTGTATTTTGTATAAAGACTCTTGTCTATCGTACTGTTTTTCAGAGTCAATTCTGACAACTCAGTTATCTGATCTGTTATAGCTGAATAGTTATCTGTTATTTGCAATTCTAAACCTTACCTTTCTGCAATATGCTTAAATACGGTTCAACTTTTTCACTTATCATTCAAGATTGCAAATGAGTTTTACAAGCTCGTAAACTTCATTGCGGTATTTGTCCGGTCTGTTGAAAAGACCTGCAAATGAGAGATGGTTTCTCTCTGAAACAGGCATCATATACCAAACACCCGGTACACATCTGTCAGCCGATTTAAATGCGGCACTGTGCTCGGAAATCGGGGGCAAGGATGAATCCGTATTCACAAAGCCGTCGTTTTCATGAGTTTTTTCGGTAACGGTCGGATACTCGGGAAGATAGTTTTCAAATGTTGAAATAAGAAGTGCAAGCGGAACACAAATACCTGCCTTCAAAGTCGGTATTGTGATTTTTCCGAATAGATTTTTTGTAACACTTCCGGCAAATGATATGTAATAGGTATCCTCCGCCGCTGACATATTTCTGTTGAATTTATCCATTCCGTCGGGACTGATTTCATAGAGGATGTTGTCATCTGTCTTTGAAAGATAGTTGTTCAGGCTTTCTTCATCAACCAAATGTTCTTTATCATTATAATTAAATGCAAAGCCATGTTGTGTAAATGTAATACCGTGCTTTTCGTAATACGGGTCAATGTAATTCATATGTGCGACAATACTTTCGGCAACTGCAGCAGCTTCAACATAAAGTTTTCTTGCGTTTGGAATCTTTGTTTCAAGTGCGAGTGGAAGCGTAATACCGGAGTTTACTCCCGCAACTGTTACAAGGCTGTGTACAAAGCCTCTATTTTCTCCCTTAAAAAGTCCTGACAATTCGTCGGGATCCGTCGCATTTATCTCCTCTTGTGAACCGTTGCAAAGAAGGTCAATAAAAAGTCTTGCAACCGGGGCACCGAATCCATATGCTATAAGATTTATTTTTTCGGGTTTTACGCCAATCATACCCGGATAGGTCTTTCCGAAACGATCATGGTCGAATTTCTTTGAATGTGCTTCGCCGTAGTCAACTCTCCCGCCGAAAATCTGTGCATAAAGTTCACATGTTCTGTCCCATATACCCGAAACAAGTCCGAATGATGCGGTATGGCAATCCATACCCATACTCTTGATAACTTTTGAAACACTTGTAGCCGTAGTACCAAAACAAGGTAGGATCTTTCCCGGCAATGTATCTTCACTGTATCCGACAACGCCCGGTACAAGAACCACCGGGTAAAGATTCTTATGTTCGAACATAAAATTACCTCCACATCCGCAAAAATGTACCTTCAATAATATCATATTAATGTGTACATAGTCAAACAATTTGCACACTATTTTACCGGACTTCCAAGCAGCAGTATAACCGCATCAATAAAAGATATCTTTGCAATTTCAACCGGGAAAACAAGGTTCACTGTCCCGATAAGTTCATTGTTTGCAAAAAATTCAACCTTGCCGAGCACCTGATTTTTTGCAACGGGTGCTTCAACATCAATCGCAAGTGAACAATCATGACAACGCTCATAAATTTGATATAAAACTTTTTCACGTTATACCACCTCAAGCAATTCTATGAAAAATTCTATGCAAGTTATGACAAATGGGTTATAATAATTTACACAAAGGCGAGGGAAATCCAAAGAAAGAGAAATAATTATATGACAGTTTTTTTCTACACACTCGGTTGTAAGGTAAATGCATATGAAACCGAAGCGATGAAAGAACTTTTTCAAAGAAACGGCTTTTTCATCGAACAAAACGACCCGACATCGGCAGACATTATAATAATCAATTCGTGCACGGTTACTGCGGAAAGCGACAAAAAAACACGTCAATGCGTCAGAAAGTTTAAACGAAATAACCCCGACGCAATCATTGTTCTCACCGGATGTATGCCTCAGGCATATCCGGAAAAAGCAAAAGAATTGACCGAGGCGGATATTGTTACCGGAAACAAGGATCATTCCCTTGTTGTTTCTATGGTTGAGGAGTATGTAAAGAACCGGGATACATCGCCGGAAAATAAGAATCCACCGAGAATTATCAACATCCCCGCTCACGAAAAGGGAGATTCTTTTGAAAATATGCCCATAGCCGGTTTTGAGGGCAGGACACGTGCCGTCATAAAGATACAGGACGGCTGCGACAGATACTGCACGTATTGCATCATTCCGACATCTAAAGGACATTCCCGCTCCCGTTCACTCGAAAGTCTTTCGTCCGAACTCAATAAAATAAAATCGGCCGGCTTTAAAGAAGTAGTACTCGTCGGCATTAACTTTTGCTGCTATGGCCTTGACATTGGCAAGACATTTGTTGATGCCATAGAACTTGCCTGCAGCAAGGGCTTTGAAAGAGTAAGAATAGGCTCGCTCGAATTCGACAATATATCCGACGAGGCAATTGACAGACTTGCTGCTCTTGAAAACTTTTGCCCGCAGTTTCATATCTCGCTTCAAACCGGATGCGACTCCACGCTTAAAAGAATGAACAGACATTACACCACAAGGGAGTACGAGGAGCTTTGTAGAAAACTTCGCACAAAATTCAAGGATGCGACCATAACGACCGACCTTATGATTGGATTCCCCGGCGAAACCGATGATGACTTTAATGAATCAATTGCATTTGCGAAAAAAATTCAGTTTGAGAAAATTCACGTCTTCCCATACTCTGCAAGAACAGGCACAAGAGCAGCGGAAATGCCGCAGATTAACCCCGGGGTAAAATCGGCACGCACGGAAACAGCTCTGAAAATTGCGACAGATCTGCGTTCCGAGTTCTTCAGAAACCAAATCGGAAAGACATTGAATGTTCTTGTCGAAAAATACAACGCAAAAGACGGTATTTTCCACGGATATACCATGAATTACACTCCCGTCTCATTCAAAATTACATCTCTCGGCAGTGCTTCCATCGTGAGTGCACTCAGCAACAAAATCATTCCCGTAAAGATCACCGGATACAACACAGCAGACGATTGCTGCATGGGTGAAGCAGAATAAAATAAAAAAAATAACCGGTATAGCAAAGGTGCTCCGTAAGGAGTGAACATGCAATACCGGTTTTGTTTTTATTCTGTGTCATCGGTGCCTGACTCTGAAGTATCCGGCTCTGCTGATGAGGGCTCCGTCGATGAAGGCTCGGTCGATGAAGGCTCGGTTGTGCCGGATGTCGACGGGTCAGTTGTTTCCGTCGTCGGTTTTGTGGAAGTTTCCGTGGTTGGCTTCGTAGTATTTGCGGTTGACGGGTGTGTTGCCACGGGTTCTGTTGTCGTCGGTGGCGTATAATTTTTCCACGGATTAGCCGCATCCGGGTCAGTCGGATCCCATCCCCTGAAAGAAAGCGATGTATCTATCTTCGGTGCTGACGGCTTACCGAGCGGCCCGGGATCTGAACTTTCGTATATGACAACGGTTGTACCGAGCGGGCAGTTGTCGAAAATCCATTTCGCATCGGCCACTGTCAAACGTATGCATCCAAGTGACCTGTTGGTTCCGAGTCGGTTATACTCCCAATACTCAAGTGTGTTTTTTGCTTTTGATGTATACGGCACAGAGTGAAAAAGCACACCACCGACAATTCTTGTACTGTACTGTCCCCACACCTCGCCTATGAGTATCTTCCATGTGTATTTTGCGCTGGTATGATAAGTTCCGAGCGGTGTGTTTGATCCGCGTCCTGCGGAGCATACAAAAGCCCTTACGGGTACGGTATATGCACCGCTGCTGTCTTTTGAATAAACCGTAACAACATTTTGGCTTCTGTTTACCTTTATGAGATACGGCTTACTCTGTACCGTTGTTGAAACCGGCTTATCTCCTTTATTTACGGTAGTGGATTCAGACTCCGTAACAAGTTCATCGTCCACACTGGTGGGGTTTACATTGTCTATTTCCGAATTGGCAGTTGTTTTCGTCTGTTGATCAATCAGTTTGTTTTTTTCTGCTTTCGGCACAATGACCATGGTAAAGGCAATCGCACATATGACCAGCCAAATTCCAAGGTCAAATCCTCTTCTTCTCATTTATTTCTCCTTTTGAAAACAATACATTTTTACTGTAAACACGTTGTTTTCAGAGCATAACAATTTCATCGGAACACTCTGTTCCGCAGGGTAAAATACGCGGAGTCGCAAGGTTGTAAAGGTCAGTTGCTTTACACTCCAGCTCAAATACGTGCTTTGCCTCATTTGACAAAGTCGCAATTTGCGAGGTTTTCATTATAACAGGGAGATTTGCGGTCTCTTTTGCCGTCCTTAAAATTTCTTTTCCCCGCTCATTAAAACCTATCACGCGTATGTACGGAACATCCGCTTTCGCATCATCCGCTTTAAGACCAAGGTAGAGGGATGTAATTATTCTCCTTATCCTTGAATGCGTATATCTTTTTGTTTTGATAAGACCGTACAGTTCCTCAAGTGATGTTGCGGTTTTGATAGCATCGTAAATCCTGTTCTCAAGGCCCTCGGAAACGTCGGGTGCTTTTTTTATGTCGGAAACACTAAGCATTCGCAGTCTGGAAAGAATGGCTCTTTCGCTTTCGTCTTGGCACACGGGCGCTCTTTTGACACCTTTGAGTCTCATAAACTCGGCGGCGGTGGCCTTCGGCATAAATTTTTTGTAAGTATCGTCGTCGCGTTCCATAAGCATACGAAGTGACGAGGCACTGGCAAATTCACCGTTTTCCTTCAGCTCATCATGCCCGGCTCCCTTTCGAAAAACGGGATAGATGTCCATAGACGAGCCAAGCCTTTTCATTGCTTTTAAGTACTCCACTGCGAGTATATTGTTAGGCATTGAAAGTATGTCCGCAATTTCGTTTCCGTAAAACTCACGAACGACATTTTCGCGGGCGGAGGCATAACTTATACCGCCCTCGAGTTCCTTCTTTATAAACTCATGAACTCTTATGTCACATACCGCTTCGGCTGTCTTCATAAGTTTCGTCGAATCTGCCGTTTCACAGCCAAATGCCAATGTATCTACACAGCCAAGCGCACTGAGTATGGTCACTCCGCCGCGGGCAAAAAGTTCAGCCGTGGAGACTGCCCACGGAAGAGGCAATTCGACAACAAGGTCCACTCCGCTTTCAAGGGCTGCTTTTGCTCTTGCTCTTTTATCCATTATTGCAACGCTTCCGCGCTGAACAAAATTTCCGCTCATTACGGCAACAACATGTGTAGCACCGTATCCGCGAACACAATCAACCATGTATTTATGACCGTTATGAAACGGATTATACTCGGCAACTATTCCGGTAACTTTCAATCAAAGCCCCCCTTGGATACAATATATATTCATTTTAATATATTGATGGCACTAAATAAAGTATAATTTTGAAAGTGTAATAAAAAAATAAGTTTTTGCATGCTTATTTTTTAAAAAACTATGGTTAGACTATACGAATTGTGCTACAATACTTGCGTTTGGACTGTTTTTGACGATGATTACAGTAAATCAAGTAGTGAAAGGTCGAGAGAAATGAAAATTCTTGTAGTAAACTGCGGAAGCTCATCACTTAAATATCAGCTCATAGATATGAACGGTGAAAAGCTTCTTGCCAAGGGTCTTTGCGAAAGAATAGGCGTAGACGGACATTTTGAAGGAAAAACCGCGGACGGCAGAAAAGTTGAGAACAACAATACTCTCAACAACCATACGCAGGCATTTATGGAAGTAAAAAAAGCTCTCACTGAGGGTGAGACAAAGGTTATTGACTCACTCGATGAGATTGACGCAATAGGTCACCGTATAGTACAGGGCGGTGCGCTCTTCAACGACAGTTGCCTTGTTACAGACGAGGTTAAGGAAGGAATCAGATCACTTATAGATCTTGCACCTCTCCACAACGCCGCTCACCTCCAGGGTATAGATGCCTGCCAGGAAGTGTTCGGAAAGGACAAGCCGGAAGTTGTTGTATTTGACAACGCTTTCCACAGCACAATGCCTCCAAAGGCATACATCTTCCCGGTACCTTATGAGTACTATGAGAAGTACAAGGTTCGTCGCTATGGCTTCCACGGTACTTCTCACAGATACGTAAGCCACAGACTATCGGAAATTCTCGGAGAGAGCCTTGAGGGCAAGAAGGTTATCGTTGCACATATCGGTAACGGTTCTTCTCTTTCAGCTATCGTTGACGGTAAGGTTATAGACACCACAATGGGTATCACTCCTCTTGACGGCTTCATTATGGGCTCACGTTGCGGTGGCGTTGACCCGTCTGCAATAACATATATCCAGGCAAAAGAAAATCTTACACCTGCACAGACAGATCAGATGATGAATAAAAAATCCGGTCTTCTCGGTGTTTCGGGCGTATCGTCGGATATGCGTGACGTTGAAGCTGCCGCAAAGAACGGAAATGAGCGTGCACAGCTTGCCCTTGACATCCTCTACTACCAAGTTACAAAGTACATGGGCGGATTTGTTGCCGCAATGGGCGGTGTTGACGCAATATGCTTTACCGCAGGTGTCGGCGAAAACAGCCCCGAGCTTCGTAAGATAGTATCCGAAAATCTTTCATTCCTCGGAATCAAGATTGATGACGACGCAAACAACTGCCGCGGCAAGGAAGTAAAGATTTCAACACCCGACTCAAAGGTCGATGTATATGTAATTCCCACAAATGAGGAACTTATGATTGCAAGAGATACACGTCAGATTGTCGAAGGACTCGCTCACTGAAGCCCAAATTTATAAACCAAAAAGCGTTTGAGGATTATTTCCTCAAACGCTTTTTATTTTATCTCTATAACTTTATCTGCCACTGCAACATCTTCGCTTATGTGCGATACCAAGACTACAGGCTTTGCCAGGGCATATTCTTTTATTTTTTTCAAAGCTATTAAACGATTATCGGTATCAAGGCCGGTGAAGGGTTCATCCAGCAAAAGAACATCTGATTCAAAAAGAAGTGCGCGTGCAAGACATACACGCTGTCTCTGTCCGCCTGACAGCTCGGATGGGCGTTTCTTTGAAAGCTCCGAAGTAATTCCGAATTCATTCAGAAATGCGCTTATTTCGCTGTCACGGCGGTTCACAGCAACCTTGATATTTTCAAATGCCGTATACCATGGAAGAAGTCGCTGTTCTTGAAAAACACACGAGACACGCCTCCCTTCACCGGCTCCGCCCTTTATTTCACCGAAATCCGGCGTTTCAAGACCGGCGATAAGTCTGAGCAATGTAGTTTTGCCTACTCCGGATGGTGCAATAACCGCAGTAATTCCGGTATCGGGAACAGTTAAGTTTAAATCTTCAAACACCGGTGTTGACAACAATCCGACGTTTCCAAAAGCCCCACGTTGGTTTTTATAAGAAAATGAAACATTTTTAAATACAATCATTGCTCCGCCTCCTTCGTCAATGCACCGTTTTGCCGCAAATCAACAGAGAGATATTTTCGAAACATTTTCTTCAATATGAATTTCACAAGCTTGTCAAAAAAAACACTCAGCAGTACAACCGCTGCCGTCCATGCAAACATCTCATCTGTCAGGATATAAAATTTTGTCTCCCAGATACTGTTACCTATCGACGGAATTGTACGACATATAACTTCTGCGGCAATTCCCGCTTTCCAGCAAAGACCGAGCCCGGATCCGACAGCAGCCACATTGTACGGAATAAGAGTCGGCAAATAGATATGCCTGAACCTTTCATATGATGACATTTCAAAAACCTTTGACATTTCCAGAAGATTTTTGTCCACACTCGAAAGTCCTTCCAACATATTGCTCCACACTATCGGAGAAACCATAAGAATACATATGAGAACGGGTACAAACTCCTTCCCCGCCCACATAAGCATAAGTATGATAAATGATGCCACAGGTGTAGCTTTTATTACACTTATTGCCGGACTTATGAAAGCCTTTACAAATGAGTTTTTATGGGAAGCAAACGCCAGCAACGAAGTAACGATGTATCCGAGAATAAATCCGGAAAAGACACGCAGAGCGGAAAATAAAATAGTTTTCCAAAATTCTGCTGTCATTGACAGACTCACGAGTGTATACAAAACCTTATGAGGAGATACAAAAAGTACCTCCTCGTCTATAATAAGCGCCGCAAGCTCCCATAGGGCAAGCCATATGAGAGCTACGAAAAAATATTCAACTTTATTACTCTGCTTATTTTGCTTTGTAATAGAAGTTTTCATCAGGTAATTTACCTCCGACCGAATTTGGCTGTGCATCAAAGAGAACCTTGTAGAATCCCTCTACCTTAGTTTTCATCTCATCACCTGTAAAGAATACAATATTACAGCGCGGAAGCGCACTCTTTGCAACTCCTGCAGCGGCAACAATACCGACTTTGGCAATGGTATCCGCACTCTTATCAAGGTTGTCTGTGTTTGTGATGTTCTTTATAGACTGCTCATACTCATAAAGGAAAGCCTCAACAGCGTCAGGATGTGCCTCTGCAAATGCAGTATTTACCGCAACGCATCCCATGGCAATCTCCGTTCCCTCATAATCAGTACCTTTTACCGTATCTGCCCATACATCGTTTATGCTGAGTGCAACATGCATATCCTTGTTCTTTGCAAGAAGTGCGGTTACTGCCGGCTCAGGAAGAAGAACAACATCAGCCTTTCCGCTTGCGGCAAAAGCTACAAGGTCGTTGTGTGTTGAGTACGTAAAGTCAAGTTTAACATCTGTTCCGACTTTAAGTCCGTTTTCCTCAAGTACATAGTTGAGTATAAACTCCGGTGTTGAGCCCTGTCCGCTCACATAAACTGTTTTGCCTTTAAGGTCGGAAATGCTCTTTATTGTGTCACCTTTTTCAAGAACATAGAGAACACATCCTGTATTGAGTGCAAGAAGTTTCACTTTTCCGTTTGACTTGTTATAGAGTGTTGCAGCGGCATTTGTAGGAAGAGCTGCCATGTCAAAATCTCCGGAAACAAGTTTTCCCGTAACTTCATCAGGTGATGATGCTACCGTGTACTCATACTTATTAAGAGTCTTATCGTTATCGGAATCGTCAAGCATATATGCCATACCCATACCCGTAGGGCCCTGAAGAGTTGCAAGTTTTACCGTAACTCCTGTTGCTTTCGGCGTGTTTGATTCTGTAGTTTCAGGTGCTTTTGTAGTCGGTTCACTTGTTGTCTTTTTGCCACATGCCGTAAAAAGCGTGAGCATAAGTACAAGTGCCATAATAAGTGAAATGATTTTTTTCATAATTTTTAATACCTCCGCAATTTAAATTGTCATAAAATCATTTAGCCGAACATGCGGCTTTTGCGGATACACCGGGAATTTTTCCTATCTTTCCCGACATGGCATTGATAACATCCATCGGCGCATCCACGGCAATACTTATAATGTTAATTTCCTTTGCTGCATATGGTATACCCATGCGACCGATTATAAAATCCGAATACTCGTGAAGTATTTCGTTAACCTTTGGGGCAGAGGCACTATCTTCAACAATAATACCAAGTACAGCAACTCTCTTTTCCATCCGTTATCTCCTTTCTACGAAAAAATTCAGGCTGCGTAATAAAATAATACGCAGCCTGAAAATGTTTCAGCAAATGATTTTCTCTGTATCTTTCACCTCAAATAAACTTTTCGGTGTCAGGTCAGCGTGTGTTTTATTTTATTTGAGTGTCTTCGATCTGTCAACGTAAGTTGTATGAAGAACTTCATGAGCCTTGTGGCTGTTCGGACTTCCGAAGTACTCACTGTAGAGAAGCTTTACAGCCTCATTGTCATGTGACTTACGCTTCGGAAGGTTCTTATCCTCTTCGTAAATCGACTTTGCACGAAGTGCGGGAATATCCATAGTCTCTCGTACCCAGTTAGGATGTACAGGCTGTCCGCCGCCGTTAACACATCCGCCCGGACAACACATAATCTCAATGAACTGATAGTTCTTTCTGCCGGCTTTGACATCCTCAAGAACCTTCTTTGCATTGTCAAGTCCGCTTGCAACTGCAACTGTGAGCTCAATGTCACCAACCTTGTATGTTGCTTCCTTGACACCGTCAGTTCCACGTACTTCAACAAAGTCATATGACTCGTTATCTTTTCCGGTTATAACATCAACTGCCGTACGAAGAGCAGCTTCCATAACACCGCCGGTTGCAGCGAAGATAACGCCTGCACCTGTTCCTTCACCGAGAGGACTGTCATATTCCTCATCGGGAAGTGCATTGAAGTTGATGCTTGCGCGCTTGATCATCTTTGCAAGTTCTCTTGTCGTAAGTGCATAGTCAACATCAGGAACACCTGCAGCGGATTCATCGTCTCTGCCAACCTCAAACTTCTTTGCCGTACAAGGCATGATAGCTACGGAAACTATATTTTTCGGATCAATTCCGTTCTTTTCTGCCCACCATGTTTTTATTGTTGCACCGAACATCTGCTGAGGCGACTTACATGATGAAAGGTTTGGAATGAATTCCGGATAGTATGTTTCACAGTATTTAATCCATCCCGGAGAACAGCTTGTGATAAGAGGAAGTGTTCCGCCGTTTTTAAATCTGTCGAGGAACTCTGTTGCCTCCTCCATGATTGTAAGGTCAGCTGTAAAGTTAGTATCAAATACCTTGTCAAAGCCGAGTCTCTTAAGAGCGGCAACCATCTTTCCCTTTGCCATTGTTCCGACAGGACTTCCGAATGCTTCAGCTATTGCAACACGTGTTGCGGGAGCGGTTTGTACAATAACAACCTTCTCCGGATCATTGATAGCGGTTAAAACCTCATCAATCTGATCTCTTTCGGTAAGAGCTCCGGTCGGACAAGCTTCAATACACTGACCGCAGTTTACACAAGCGACATCGCCGAGTTTTGACTCAAATGCACAGCCGATAACCGTGTCGAATCCTCTGTGGTTTGCACCGATAACGCCGGTCTGAGACGCACAGGCAGCAACACAACGACGGCAAAGAATGCACTTGCTGTTATCTCTGACAATTGACGGTGAGGTTTCATCATAAACAACCTCTGTCTTCTCACCGCTGTACCTTGCCATGTCAACTCCGTAGTTGCGTGCAAGTGTTTGAAGCTCGCAATTTTCGGATCTGTCACATGAAAGACATGAACAATTGTGGTTTGAAAGAATAAGTTCAATTGTTTTCTTTCTTGACTTCATTACTCTTTCCGAATTTGTAAGTATTTCCATACCCTCTGAAACAGGCATTACACATGCCGTAACAAGGGTTCTAGCTCCTTTAACCTCTACAACACAAATACGGCAAGCACCAATCTCATTTTTCTTTTTCATGTAGCAAAGAGTTGGTATCTCAATTCCGAGTTCTCTCGCAGCCTCAAGTATAGTAGAGCCCTGTGGTACGCTTACTTTCGTACCGTTAATTGTAACATTTACCATATTCATTTTGATACTCTCCTTATTCCTTGATTATTGCGCCGAATGCACAGTTTTCAATACAAGCACCGCACTTAATACACTTAGTTGTATCAATAACATGTGGCTGCTTAACTGTACCGCTGATTGCAGAAACAGGACAGTTTCTCGCGCACTTGGTACATCCCTTACACTTGTCTTCAACAATCTTAAAGGTAAGAAGATTTTTACAAACGCCTGCCGGACACTTCTTATCAACAATATGAGCAATATACTCATCTCTGAAATAATGAAGTGTTGAAAGTACAGGGTTCGGAGCAGTCTGACCAAGACCGCAAAGAGAAGTATCCTTTATGTAGTGAGCGAGTTCTTCAAGTTCATCAAGATCCTCCATAGTTCCTTCACCGGAAGTTATCTTGTTGAGGATTTCAAGAAGTCTGCGTGTACCTATACGACACGGCGTACATTTACCGCAAGATTCATCAACCGTGAACTCGAGAAAGAATTTTGCAATGTCAACCATGCAGGTATCTTCATCCATTACAATAAGTCCGCCCGAGCCCATCATTGAACCGATTGAGATGAGGTTATCATAGTCAATTTCAATATCAAAGTGTTCAGCCGGGATACATCCGCCTGACGGGCCACCTGTCTGAGCAGCCTTAAACTTCTTGCCGTTTGGAATACCGCCGCCGATATCCTCGACAATATGACGGAGTGTTGTTCCCATAGGAACTTCAACAAGTCCCGTATTGTTAATCTTTCCGCCGAGTGCGAAAACCTTAGTTCCCTTAGACTTTTCAGTACCCATTGACTTAAACCAGTCGGCACCGTTAAGAATGATTTGAGGAATATTTGCATATGTCTCAACGTTGTTAAGGATTGTAGGCTTTGCAAAAAGTCCCTTTACTGCCGGGAAAGGAGGACGTGGACGAGGCTCGCCCCTGTGTCCCTCAATAGATGTCATAAGTGCTGTCTCTTCACCGCATACGAATGCGCCGGCACCGAGACGAATGTCAATATCAAAATCAAAGCCCGAATCAAAAATGTTCTTACCGAGAAGTCCGTACTCTCTTGACTGCGCAATGGCAATATTGAGACGTTTTACGGCTATAGGATACTCAGCACGTACATATATGTAGCCCTGATTTGCGCCGATTGCATAACCTGCAATAGTCATAGCCTCAAGAAGCGCATGCGGGTCACCCTCAAGAACCGAGCGGTCCATGAATGCTCCCGGGTCGCCCTCGTCGGCATTACAGCAAACATACTTCTGGTCTGCCTCATTTGCAGCGGCAAATGACCACTTACGTCCTGTCGGGAATCCGGCACCTCCACGGCCGCGAAGACCAGAATCAAGAACAACATCTATAACCTGCTGCGGGGTCATTTCCGTAAGACATTTACCGAGAGCACGGTAGCCGTCCATGGCAATATATTCATCAATCTGCTCAGGATCAATTACACCGCAGTTACGAAGTGCAACACGCTTCTGTGACTTATAAAATGTTGTGTCTGCAAGTGAGATCTGTGAAAGATCAACATCCGGTGCGGCATCAACATCTTTATATTCAAGTCTTTCAACGACACGGCCCTTAAGAAGATGCTCCTCAACTATCTCAGGAACATCCTCCGGTGTAATTCTGCTGTAAAATGTTCCGTCAGGGTAAACGATAACAACCGGACCGAGAGCACAGAGACCGAAACAACCGGTCTGTACAAGTTTTATTTCATCTGAAAGGCCCTTTGCGGCAATTTCCTTTTCAAAGGCCTCTCTGACAAGTTTGCTTCCTGAAGAGGTACAGCCTGTACCTCCACAAATAAGTACTTGTGAACGAATCATGCTTCAATACCTCTCTTTACTTTTTATAATTAGCAATAGTATACTCGGCAACTACTTTACCGCCTTTGAGGTGTTCCTCAACAATACGCTTTGCCTTTTCGGCGTCAAGCTTCACGTAAGTTACCTTTTCTTTACCTGCCTCATAAACTTCGGCAACAGGCTCATAGAAGCAGATGCCGATGCATCCTGTCTGAAGAACCTGTACATCGTCACTGAGGCCTTCTTTTGCCACATTTTCAACAAAAGATTGAAGCACCGGTCGTGCACCGGCTGCTATACCGCATGTAGCCATACCTACAACAACACGGGTTTTTCCCGAGTCCTCACGAAGTACAACTGAAGGCTTCATTCTGTTGCGTATCTCCTCAAGTTCTGCAAGAGATTTCATTTTAATCAACCCTTTCTTATATTTTGAACGTTTAATTTGCCATATTCTTCTTTTAATGAATCCTCGATCCATAAAAGCACTTCTACATTGCTTAGTGAGACATCCTTGCCGAGAACGGATCGAATCTCACGCGTATCTACGGATACTGAATTCCCTTTGTAATCATGTATAAAGATAAAATCAATATCCGGGGAACCACCTATAAGGGTAGTCATGGTGGAGACCATGTCTCCGAGACCTATAAAGTCTATATGTTTCTTGTTAAAAAGTGATGTTACGGTTGTACCGTGTTTTTCCGGATATTCTTCTTTCGGATAAGACTCAACCTTCAACCATCCTCCGGTCATCTCCGCTTCCATCTTGAAGAGCGGAACTCCAAGGCCTACCGAACGGGTTGTTCTCGTGGTATAAAAAGGATCTGTTACACTTTTCACTGTTTCCTCATCCATACCGCAGCCGTTGTCTTTTATCATTATTTCCATGGTTTCATCTGTTTCATGAATCCTAATTTCAATAACGGTAGCTCCGGCCGTAACGGAATTTTTTGTAACATCCAGTATATTCAGCGACAGTTCCTTCATAAAACGGTTTCCTCACAGTCACTTTCAATAAAGTTGAAAATTTTATCGGTTATAACGAGCGTGTCTTTTTCTTCAGTTTCAAAATCAAAATAATGTGCCGCGTCCTCAATACTCCACAAAAAATGTGCATCTGAACCGTAAAGTATTTTTTTACCTTCAAGGTTTTTATAGTTCTTTATATAATTCTCCTCATTGTTAAAGTCGTGAAATTCAACACAACCAAATGCAGTATTTTCCGGAAAAGTACCGAGAACGGCAATAATTCCGTTTGCCTCTCTGTCAACATGTGCCGGATAGGAAACACCGTCAAAGTTTTTGACAAGTTTCGGAATATCATCGACCGACAAGTCCGTCGCATTGGTAAGAAAATACGGTTCAGTACCGATAATCTCATCATTTCCGTCAAGGATAAGCTGATCCCCGAACACTTCCGTCCTATTCCTTATAAGAGTACGGTGCGTGTAAAGTTCGGAATCAAAATCCATTGCAGCTTCAAGACGTCGGAACAAGCAGACAACATGTATGTCCTCGGAAGTGGTAACCTCAACACCCGCTATCGGTATAATTCCGTTATGCATTGCCGCTTCGAAAAAAGCGGGACAATTTTTCAGCGAATTGTGATCCGTCAGTGCGGCAACATTTATCCCCGCCAGTTTGAGCATACCGGCAATATTGTTCGGTGTCATGTCATTATCGGCACACGGAGACAAACACGAATGCATATGAAAATCATAATAATATTTCATACCCTATACCAACTTTGAGATTTCAACCGCAATCTCATAGGCTGTTTTATCCGTGCCCAGAATATTGATTTCCTTTTCATTTGCGGTTTTTACGACTTCCTCATCAAGCGATACACCCTCTGCAAGAAGTACGCATGAAGTATTCACAAGTGTGGCAACGGCCATAACATTTATGTTTGACATAATAGTTATCCATACATTGCCCTCCTGTGCTCTCCCCATAACAAAACTGAGAAGATCGCCGATATATACACCGTCAATTTCCCTATCGGGGTCCGACAATGTAACAACCTTAAGGTCTAATTTTTCTTTAAGATCCGATACTTTCATTCGCGCTCCTCCAAATCTCTGATCTTGCAATTTTCAAAATCAGTTTCGCCTTTTATGACGTCCTCCGCAAATGCTCTGCATGTAGGTGCACCGCATGCGCCGCAATCAATTCCGGGCAAGCTTTCTTTGAGATTTTGGATGGCAGCCATCATCTTCATGGATTCTCCGATATTGTCACTGAGTTTGTTTATGGGATTGTACTTCGGAAACTCATCAAAAAAGAAGTTTCTGGGGACATAATTGTCTCCCTTTTCTTTCGGCGGAAATGTCTGTGATACCGGAAGATATTTACGAAGTGACATGAGTCTTGCTTTCGCAATAAACGGGTTCTCAACACACATAACCCCGCCGACACAGCCACCGGGACATGCATCAAGTTCTATGAAGTCAAGCTGCGGAATAGAACCGCTTTCAATTTGATCCAAAACTCTTATGACATTTTCGATTCCGTCTGCCGCAAGATAATGTTCATTTAAAAGTGCTGCAGACTCTCCGCCTGATTGAGCCCAATTTACGCCTATTTTTCCCGAGTCGGACAATTGACGCGGTTCTTTATTTTTTTTCATAACCGACAGCAATTGAAAATAGATGTCGCTTATTGAGAGAACCTCATCAACCAAACTTTTGTGTTTACCGAAGCCGTTGTTAACATAACTAACCTTTGCGGGACAAGGAGAAATAAAGTAAATCTTGATGTCCTCCGGATTTAAATTCGGATGATCCGAAAGCGCTTTTTCTCTCGCCATCATAGCGGATATTTCAACCGGCGGCAAAAGCGTGATGATATTGTCCATAAGAGACGGAAATCTAAACTGAATCAATCTGATAATAACGGGACATGCCGAGCTTATAACCGGTTTCTTTATCCAATCAAACTTAAGATAGTTTCTCGTGTAAGCCGAAACGAGTTCAGCCGCTTTGGCAACCTCAAATACATCGTCAAAGCCGATATCTATCAAGCCCGACAACACATAGTTAGTATCCTCAAGTCCGTCAAATTGCGCATAGAGTGATGGAGCCGGAAGAGCGATTTTCCACTTTCCCTCATCCTCCGGAGAAAACTTACTGTAGTTAGCCTTCTTCGCCTGGTGAGGACAATGCCTTATACACTCACCACAGTCTATACACCTGTCCGAGTTTATGGATGCAACCCCATTCTTTATTCTTATAGCCTCTGTAGGGCAATGTTTCATACATGTTGTACAACCCATGCACTTTGAGGTATCAATAACAACTGAATGTTGATAGTTTGTCATAACCTTCACCTTTATGGTTGTCTTACGAACTTATTTGAAATCAACTTCCATGGTAATTGTTGTTCCGACGCCGACAGTGGTATCAATTTTCATATTTTCCGTGTAACGTTTCATATTCGGGAGTCCCATTCCGGCACCGAAACCGAGAGAACGTATGCTCTCGGGAGCCGTTGAATAGCCTTCCTGCATGGCAAGATCAACATCCTTTATACCCGGGCCGTGATCGGTGAGGACAATTACAATATGATCTTCATATATGTCAATGTCCGCCGTTCCGCCTCCCGCATGTATGACCATATTTATTTCGCCTTCATACATTGCAATAGAAACGCGTCTTATGGTATCGGAATCAAGTCCTATTTGTGACAATGTCTTTTTTACCTGAACGGAAGCTCTGCCTGCTGAAGTAAAATCTTCTCCATCCACATCAAAGTGAAGTTTTAAAGAATCACTCATGCTCGGTTTTCACCTTCCCACGTAAGCCGTTTTCATACAGAATTCCACATGATTCAAACATGGTCTTTTGTGTGCTCATAAGAACTATTCCGAGTTCTTCCGCAAGGTCTATCATCTCCTGTGTGGGACCTTTGCCTTTTATGAAGACAATACAAACCATATCCATCATTTCCGCGGTTCTTACGACCTGTGGATTGATGAGTCCGGTAAGTAATACGGCCTCTTCACTGACATATGCAAGTACGTTGCTCATCATGTCACTGCTGCATGCCGAATAAACATGGCAGCCGAGCTTGTCCTCATGACACAAAACTTCTGCTTCCAACAGTTCTTTAATAGTTACAATCTTCATGCCAAATCCTTCAACCTTTATAGATTTTGAACTCTGCCGATTTTAATTCTTATACTTTGCTAAAATTTCCGGAATCATGTCTGCAGTCAAGCGGCCGTAAACATCGTCATTTATCATCATTACGGGTGCAAGACCGCAAGCACCTACGCAGCGGCAAGCTTCAATTGAAAACTTACCGTCTTCCGTGCACTCTCCGGGGCCTATGCCGAGTTCAAGGCAAATCTTATCAAGAACCTCCTGTGAACCCTTTACGTAGCATGCTGTTCCGAGGCATACATTTATTGCATACTCGCCCTTTGGAGAGAGATTGAACATTGAATAAAATGTTGCAACTCCGTAAACTTCCTCAGCGGAAATTCCGAGGGACTCCGCAATGTGCGTCTGAACCTCAACAGGCAGGTATCCGTAGATTTCCTGTGCCTCTTGCATGATAGGCATAAGACATCCTCCCTGCCCTTTGAGGCGTTCAATTGCCTCGTCCAGCATAGCGGCCTTCTCCGGTGATGCGGTGAACTTAACTGTGCTGAGTTTTTTCTTCATAATTATCACCTTTCATTTTCCATTTGCATATTTTAATAGTATGTCCATGTCAGATACAACAATCTTTTTCCCTCTTTTTTCTATTGCTCCCGCGCCTTCCAGCTCATCAAGAGAGCGATAAAGAGATGCCCTCCCGATACTCAATGTGTTTGAAAGACCCGTGAGTGTAGAAAAGTCGTGATCACCCGATTCATTGTCATGAATACAGAGATATTTCGCCAGTCTTGTTGTGATATTCGGTGAAGAATATATCTCAACAAGAGAATTCAGATATCTTACCTTATCACTGAGAATTGACAGGTAATTTTCCATAAATTTCTGATTCTTTCCGATAACCTCAAGTACAACAGCTTCGGGAATAAAAAGAATTGTACATTCCATGGATGCAACTATTTTGGAAACATATGTATTTTTTTTTGAAAAAAGCATTGCAATTCCGAAACATTCATTTTTTTCGATATGACGAAGCGGAACATCTCCGCTGTTTGTATATACGATTGCACTACCCTCAAGAATGATTCCGATTGCCCTTTCAAATTTATCCTTTGAATATATGTTTTCTCCGGGATAATAATCGGTAATCCGACAATCCGGGTGAGAACATATAGCTTCCCTTTCATTGGAGGTCAACCCCTCAAAAAGTTTTATACCCTTCAAATTTCAGTCGCCTTTCCACGCATGAATGTGAAAATGAACACAAAAAAATTGCCTGCATACAAATAAAGCCGCAAAAAAACACACAGTTGTATAGCAACTATGTCTCGACTTTATTTGCAGTTCCTTCGCAAACATGGCACGTCGATTCGTTTCCAAAGCGGCGCATTGGTCCGGCGACCCATACGGTCAGAGGGACTCGGTACATGCAAACAATACAATATAATTCATATTCATTTTAATCACCATATTTTCTCAAATAAAATATAACCCGCAAGGTATATACTTTTTTGAAACAATACGACTTTTATACTTTAACCTTGCGGATAAATAAAGTCAATAATCAATCACTCAATACTCGAGTTGACTTTCGCTTTTTTAGGTTTTGTACATTTTATATGTCATATGATTGTGTGTTATCACTAATTTTTAGTTTATCAAATGATACATTTTTGTCAACACTACACTTGTATTATTGTTAAAAATTTAAACCCCCAAATGATGCCGAAGCATATTTGAGGGTTCTATACACTTTGTTTTTATTTGCTCGAATCAGCCTTTGATTTTTCTGAGAATTGAGAAAATCTCCTCACGTGAGAAAACAGCCTTTGTAGGATATACAAAGTTCTCAACCATTATTGAATCTGCTATTTCATCAAAGTCCTTCTCATCAATCTCCGGAATATTTGCCTGTATGCCATACTCCTCATCAAAGTCACGAATTGCCTTTATAAACTGTGCAGCCTGAGTCTTCTGCGGTGCATTAGGATCAGAAACACCTGTTGCTGCACCAAGCTTTGCAAGTCTCTTCTCTGTTGTCTCTCCGTATACTTCAAGCATGATAGGAAGAACCGCGCCTATGCATCTGCCGTGAACAAGACCGTATTTTGCTCCGATCTTATGGCAGAACGGATGAACATAACCTGTTGTTGCGGTATTGAGTGACTGTCCTCCGCAATAAGCTGCCTTTGAGAGGTTTTGACGAGCCGTAAGGTCTGAACCCGGCTGTACTGCCTTCTCAATATTTTCAAATACAAGGCGAATACCCTGAATTGCCCACTCATCAGAACGTGGGTTGTGTGCATTGCCGATGTAACCTTCTACACAGTGTGAAACAGCGTCAATTGCTGTGCATGCAGTAGAATATTTCGGAAGACCCATTGCGAGGGCACCGTCAAGAATTACTGCATTCGGTCTCATGGCAATATCTGTAAGTGTGTACTTCTTATCCTCTTTATGGTCTGAAACAACGGCTGCTACCGTGCTCTCTGCACCTGTTCCGGCTGTAGTAGGAACTGCAAGAACAAATGGTGTTTTATCAAACTTCGGCAATGTAACAGGGAAGTATCCCATTGCTCTGCCCATCTTTTTACAGTCTGTATTCGGCTTTACGGCACGGCAGGAAACAACCTTTGCGGCATCCATTGCAGAACCTCCGCCGAAGCCTACTATACAGTCACAGTTTTCCTTCCTGTAAAGTGAAAATGCATCTTCAATATTCTCTATTGAAGGATTCGGCTCAACTCCGTCAAAAATAACATATGGGAATCCGGCAGCGTCCATAGCGTCAAGCATTGTCTTGAGTACGCCGAGTTTTACAAGTGTTGCATCGGTAACGATAAGTGCCTTTGTTCCCTTTGCCTTTTTGAGGATCTCAGCGGCACGAGCACTTGAGCCCGGGCCCTCGTATAAATCCTGTGATGGAATTATCAAAGGAAATACAAGGTCTTCAGCGGCAGCTGCAACATACTTTGCAACCTTTGTTATGGGTTTGTTGTCGGAAATTTTAAGAATAGCTTCTTCCATTTTCATAGTATATACCTCTCCTTAAATAAAAATTGTCCGCATGTAAATAAAACCACAGCAAAACGGCACATTGCCCCGTTTCCAAAGTAGCGCATTGGTCCAAAAACCCATACGGTCAGAGAACTCGGTACATGCAAACAATAAAACTATGATTGTTAAATTTTAAACACATTGAGCACAGATATTCTACCTAATAGGTGCGAGCAATGTCAACAGGATATATCGTCACAGAACAAATTTTGTATAAAACTCTCAAAACTATACAAACTAAAGTTTACATTTGTCACTTTTCACAATTTTTTCTTTCTCAAAAAATACAATTTATTCCGAAAAAAATCCCCTGCTTTCGCAGGGGTTAATTCTTCGTCTTAAAGCTACGTTTCATCGAAGCCCTCTGTGCTCTCCTTCATAAAGAGAACTTTGACAGTCATAAATATAAGACGTATATCCGTTCTTATTGAATAATTTTCAATGTAAAAGAGGTCAAGCTTCAACTTGTCATATGCCGTTGTATTGTACTTACCGTAGATCTGGGCGTACCCGGTAAGTCCGGCTTTAACCTTATGTCTGTAAGCAAACTCAGGGACATCTTTTAAGTACTTCTCAACATTTTCAACGCACTCCGGTCTCGGACCTACTACGGACATATCGCCTTTCAATATGTTAAATATTTGAGGAAACTCATCCATGCGGCAGGCACGTATAACTCTTCCGACCGGTGTAATTCTGTCATCATCAACCGTTGCCGAGTGAGCTTCGCCGCCTCTGTCCGCGTCCGCATCAACCTTCATACTGCGGAACTTGATTATCTTGAATACTTTCCCGTCCTTTGTGACTCTGTCCTGCTTGAAAAATACAGGACCGCCATCCTGTAGCTTTATTGCAAGAGCGGTTATAAGCATAAACGGGCTCATAACAATAAGTCCGATTGTTGCAACAACAATGTCAAGGATACGTTTGAAAAGCCGTTCTTCAAATGTCAACCCGTTGTTTCTGCAAAGAAGAAGCGGAGTGTCAAACAGATGAATATTTTCACCGGCACGAATAAGGATATCCGAGATTTTCGGAGTAACGTAAGTACGTTTGTTGTTGTCAAAGCAGTATTTAAGAAGATCGTTTCTGTCGGATCCGGGTATGTCGCATATAATCGCACCGTCATAGCAGTCAATACGCTCTTTAATCCTGTCAAATCCCTCTTCAAGATTTACTGCCTCACAAATCCGAAACTGATCATCACGCACAGCCATTTTTCTGACAAGGTTTGTTGCAGAGTGATTGCTGTATATGACAACTAATCTGTACGGAGGATAAAGCTTTTTGTAAAGATGAGTGCTGACAAAAGACCATATTGCAATGACTACTACCTGCATACAAAGCATCACGATAACCGGAGCAGGCGAGATCATCTTACGTGCAACAAGGCTCATTACAGCATACATAAGAACATCTACTATGATGGTTGTAAGTGCCTGTGAGTAAATGATGTCGGACATCCTGTAATAGCCTATCTGAAGTGCACCGTAAATTCTCGAAAAAAGATACTGCATTGCAAAGTACAGTAAAATAATGAGGTAGTGACCCTTGGTATCAAAGGGCATTACTTCCATAGTCTCGTTTATGTCAAACCATGTAAATGCAAAAATTGCAGTCAAAGCTACAAGTATGATGATGGACATAATAAACATTATCATCTTTTTGAACTCTTCATTGTTTCTTTTTCTAATCATAGATAAAATATATCCCTCCAGTCGAAGTAAATTATACTTCAACAGGTTTAATAAGTCAATTTATGTGTCTGCGTGCATTGAAAACTCACATCCGCAATAGTCCTGTCTGTAAAGCCCATACACTTTACAAAGCTCTATAGAGCGTTTGTATCCCTCTTTTTTCTTGAAGTCGGAGACAAGATAACAAATGTCGTAACTACGTCCGATTTCAATACCGAGTTTATTGAGAACGGTCGCATTTTTATATGGACTTACCGTAAGAGTAGTGGTGAAATAATCGTAATTTTTCGCCTTTGCAGCATGCGCTGTTTCCAAAAGTCTCTGCCTGTAGCATATGTGGCACCGTTCGCCGCATTCGGGATCTTCTTTATGTCCCTTTGTAAGTTCCAGAAACGATTCATGGTCGTAATCGGCATCCGTAAAATCTATTTCAGAACCTTTTTCGTTCATCTGCCTTATGAGGCTTTTTTGGACGGATTTTCGGTGTTCATATTCGGCTTGCGGAAAAATACACGGATTAAAGTAAAAAACTGTTATTTTGAAATAAGGTTCAAGGTATTCAAGCACATATGATGAACACGGACCGCAGCAGCTGTGAAGGAGGAGCCGCGGCTTTGCAGACTCTCCACACTCATCAATTTCTTTTTTTATAACAGATAATTTTTCTTCAAGTTCTCTGCTGTAATTGATTTTATTCATATGCTGCCACCGTTGCTTTCGCTTTTTCAAGGACATCATCTTTAAGTGATTTCGGAGATTCAACTTTCATTCTGTTGCCATACTGAAGTATCCAAGAAGTAAGTCCCTCACTAAGTGCGGCAGTAGTCGCTATGGTAAATGTGTCATCCGTCCGCTCGATAACCATTACGTCCTCGCCGAATCTGTCACGTACAATATCCCAGAGGGAATTCTCACATATAAGAATTATTCTCTCGGGGTTACCCGAAAACATATTGAATACCTTTGATGCATAATCAGCGGCATCGAATGCACTCTTGTACTTACTTACCTCAAAGAGAGGGCGTCCGTCATCGGGAAGAACCTTTGTGGAAATAATTTTGTCTATTCTCAGATGCATAAGGTTATCATACTTGTTATTGTTACATACAAGATAATAGTGATCGTTTGACCAGATAAGAGCATAAGGTGTCACGATGTAAACGTGTTCCTCATTTTTGGGCCTCTCGCCCGTCTCAATCCGTCTTTTGATGTAATGTATACGCACCTTTTTCTTGTCCGTTATTGCCTGTGACAGAGAGTCTATTGTGTAATAGATCTTCTCATTTCCGTTCTTATTTCTGTGATCAACATATACCTGTCTTGAAAGCATTTCACGTTGATACTTGCTGAGTCGTTTCTCTATTTTTGAAATTAGTTCCTCCGTCTTGTTTTCCGTGATAAATTTTGCGGACTGAACAGCATCTATAAGAAGACGCACCTCGGCAATCTGAAAATCACGTTCACCGACATAGAATCCCTTTTTAGGCTGTGATACTTTTATTATGTCATACCCGTATGACTGCAATACGGCAATATCACTATATACGGATTTACGCTCGGAATTAATTCCGAACAAGCTCAGTTCCATGCTTATATCCGACGCAGAGAGGGGATTTTCCTCATCGCTCTTTTCACAGAGTATGTCATAAATACGAAGTAATTTTACTTTAGAATTGATATTCCCCGACACAGTTTATTCCTCCTTTGTGATAAATATACGGCGTATTCCGATTCGATCTGGCCATGTTCCGAAGAAAGCGGATCTTTTTTATCACCTGTACCTGTCATTTACACTTTCCCCCTTGCGGGACATATATGTCCCATTAATCGTACTTTTATTGTACGCCGGTTCCGCCCGTTATTCAACTTAATAATCTTTTTTCATACCCTTGAAAAAGTAAGGTTGATTATGTATAATACTTCTTGCACTTTGTGCAAAAACTTCATATGCACCTGTGGCGGAACTGGCAGACGCGCCAGACTTAGGATCTGGTCTCGCAAGGGGTGCAGGTTCGATTCCTGTCAGGTGCACCAAACAAAAGCAGTCCGATTTCGGACTGCTTTTCTTGCACCCCGGAACTCGAACCTGCCGCAGGTTCGCTGTACGCGTCCGTTGCACTCCCGCCCCACCTCTTTGTCACTTCGTGACATTTCTCCTATCAGGAGAATAACCTGTCAGGTGCACCAAACAAAAGCAGTCCGATTTCGGACTGCTTTTCTTGCACCCCGGAACTCGAACCTGCCGCAGGTTCGCTGTACGCGTCCGTTGCACTCCCGCCCCACCTCTTTGTCACTTCGTGACATTTCTCCTATCAGGAGAATAACCTGTCAGGTGCACCAAACACCTCCATAAGGTCATCATTTGTCGTTATGTCAAATTTGTCTTTAAGTATCTGTTTTCTTTTAAGCGGTTCAAGGTCACGGTCAAGTATGTTGTCAAAAAACCCCGGCCGGTATACGGTCGGGGTTTAAACATGTCAATATAACGCTTATACTTCAAAATCCATACATGAGCGTATCTTCGTATATGGTCGCACCTTTGTATCGGCAACTGCAACGTGAAGCGGATTTTCTCCGTATGCTTTAAGGTCATCGGCAGTTTCAAAGGTTGTGTCGAGCATAACATCCGCTGTTGAAGATGAAAGACAATCAATACGGACAGATACATCCGTCATCCCGGGTATTTTACCCGCAAGCCCTTCAAGACCGTTCTTTATGCCATTCTTTACTTCATCTCGCTGAGAATCAGTTAATTCATCTTTAAGCGTCCATAAAATGATATGTTTTACCATATTTAATACCCTCTCAATAAGATTTAACAATAGACTTATTTGTCGGATTTTGCAGTTTTTGCGGATTTAACAACAATACCGGTAAGAGCGAACAAAGCAATGACGTTCGGAATAACCATAAGGTTGTTGAACATATCTGTAAGTTCCCATACAAGGTCATTTGAAGCAAGCGTTCCGAGGAAGATAAATACAAGGGCAATCAAAGTATAAACAACTTTGCAAGTCTTCGGATTTTTCTTTCCGAAAAGGTAATCAGCATTGATTTTGCCGAAAAGATTCCAGCCGAGTATGGTTGAAAAAGCAAAGAAGAACAGACATATTGCAACAAATGCCGCACCGAATTTCTCACCGAAAACCGATCCGAAGGCTGTTTGTGCAAGGTTTGCCTTACCTATTGTTTCCGTTATATCTCCGACATAACCTTTTTCAAGTATACCACCCTTCGTATAAAGAGTCGAGATAATAACAAGTGCATTGAGTGTAAGAACAACAAATGTATCTATAAACACACCTATCATAGCAACAACGCCCTGATCATGCGGTTTTTCTACGTGGGCCTGTGCATGAGCGTGAGGCGTAGAACCCATACCGGCCTCATTTGAGAAAAGTCCGCGCTTTGCACCCTGGCTTATTGCGGTCTTTATAGCATAGCCAAATCCACCGCCGATTATTGCCTGAGGATGAAATGCGTACTTAAAAATCATACCGAAGGTTTCCGGTATATACTTTATTCTTATGATAAGGACAGTGAGACCGCCCAATATAAAAATAGCAGCCATAATAGGTACAAGTTTCTCTGTGACAGATGCAAGTCGCGAAACGCCGCCAAGGAAAATCACTGCACAGATTATTACCAGCACTATTCCGACAATCCATGAAGGTATACCGAATGCGGTTTCAAAAGTTGAACCTATAGAATTTGACTGCACCATACAGCCCATAAAGCCGAGTGCGAGGATTATTGCCACAGCAAAGAAGCCGGCAAGAAATTTCCCGAAGCCGCCCTTGAATGCAGTCGTAATATAGTACACAGGACCTCCTTTTACAGTTCCGTCAGGCGCAATTTGTCTTGTTTCCTGAGCAAGTACTGCTTCTGCATATATGGTTGCCATACCGAAGAAGGCTATAACCCACATCCAAAAGATAGCACCAGGACCACCTGTAAGGATTGCACCGGAGGCACCGACAATATTTCCCGTACCTACCTGTGCAGCTATAGCGGTTGCAAGAGCTTGGAAGGAACTCATTCCGCTGTCATGCTTTTTTCCGTTGAGAGTTAGATTGCCAAAAGTTTTTTTCATTCCCTCGCCGAAGCATCTCACCTGAACAAAACGTGTTTTAATTGTGTACCAAAGACCTACACCAACAAGCAAAAATACCAAGATGTAGCTTGACAAGTATGTATTTATGTTACACACAATGTCATAAAGTGCTGTTTCCATGTTTTTCTTCCTCCGTAAAATAAAATAAAAAAAAGAGCTGTTAAAAACAGCTCCGGAGAACGACAAAACTCATTCCTCTTTTTTATAAAGAAGTCGTCTCTGTCCTTTTGCCTGAGAGATTCGGCGTATTAAGCCTTGCACCTTCGGCACCCACTAAAGGGATTCTCCAGAGTTTTCTCCGCTCTCGGTCTTGATAATACCAATCCCAAGAGTTTCTCAGAAAGCAAGATATACCATACCACACCATATGGTATATGTCAATCCAAAATTTTTCGTATCTTGCAGTTTTACATCTTAGTGTTACAATTAGTTTCATACTTGAGGTTTATAACAATTGCAATGAACGGAGACACACATATGAAAATTCTAGTGATGTCGGACTCACACGGCAAAGAGGAATATGTTTACAGTATACTAAACGAAAACAGTGATGCGGGTATTATCATTCATCTCGGAGACGGAGAGAGAGATATTGATCTCAGCCTCAAAGAGATACCCGGGATAACACGAAAAAAATTCTTTGCCGTGAAAGGCAATTGCGATTTTTTTTCGTCGTTGCCGACAACAGCTTACGAAAACATATGCGGACACAAATTTTATATCACACACGGATACGCACAACATGTAAAAACGGGAATATCCGAGATATTCATAGATGCCAAAAACAATGAACGTGAGGTTGTCCTTTTCGGTCACACGCACAGGCCTTATTTTGAGGAAAAAGACGGAATATACCTCTTCAATCCGGGTGCTGTCATAAACGGATCCTACGGAATCATAACCGTTGATGACAGCCACGCAGATGAAAAGAGCTGCATGAAGTTTGAACATAGTGAACTGTAAAAAAATTTGCCGCAGTCCGAAACAGTCCGCGGCAAATAGAGATATGACTTTATTCTTTACACATTTACTTATAAAGGTACACAAGGGCCTCATACGGACGAAGAGTTATTTCTTTTTCGTCTGTATGAGCTTTTTTTGCGTCACTGTACGTGTAAAGTAAGAGAGCTTCACTGTCAAGCTTAAAGCCGCGCGGCGCGCGGAATTTCATGTTATTTTTGTTGAAAGAACAAACCACAAGTGCTCGCTGACCCTTATAGCTTCTCTCGTAACAATAAACCTTCTTGCTTCTCTTGCAGTGCTCTTTAAAGTTTCCGTATATGAGAATTTTATTTTCCTTACGAACCTTAAGAAGCCATCTGTAATAATTGAGAATCGAATTCGGATCAGCCTCCTCTGCCGCTACATTTATCTCTTTGTAGTTTGGATTTACACCGAACCACGGTGTTCCGCTCGTAAATCCCGCATTTTCGGTAGAATCCCACTGAACAGGTGTACGCGAATTTTCACGGCTCGTTTTATTCGCAATTTTAAGGTAGACAAAACGGGGAATGCCGAATTTTTTGAATACTTTTTCATTGTTGAAAGTAACAACATCCTTAAAATCATCAAGCGTTTTAAGATGATTGTTAAGCATTCCTATTTCTTGTCCCTGGTAGATAAACGGTGTTCCGCTTTGCATATATGCCATAGTTGCAAGCATTTTTCCGCTCTCTGTTCTGAACTTTTCATCACCGTAACGGCTGATTATTCTCGGATGGTCATGGTTTTCAATATAAAGGGCATTCCATGACTTTCCGTAAAGATCCTTCTGCCATGATGACATGGCCTTTTTTAGTTTTCTCAAGGAAAACGGAAGATGAATCGTATCTGTCATAAAGCAGTCTGCACCCATATGATCAAAGCTTATCATCATGTCAAACGGACGATTTTTTCCCGATGTATACTCAATGGCATCTTTTGAATTTGTCATCGGTGATTCGGCAACGACAAAACAATCATATTTATTTATAACATCACGTCGAAACTCATCAACATATTCGCGGCAATGCGGCCCCTTATTATAATGCTCAACACCGCATGCCACCGGAATCGGGAATCCGTCGGGAAGTCCTTCTTTTTTGGAGATAAAGGTAATAACATCTTCGCGGAATCCGTCTACACCCATATCAAGCCAAAATCTCATTATGTCCTTTACTTCCTCACGGACCTTTGGGTTGTCCATGTTAAGATCAGGCTGTTTCTTCGCAAATACATGGAGATAAAATTCATCGATATCCTTATTGTATTCCCATGCGTCGCCCTCAAAAATCGAAAGCCAGTTGTTCGGCGGATTGGTTCCGTTTTTGCAGTCTCCGCCTCTGCCTTTTCGCCAGATATAATAGTCATGATAGGGATTATCGGGGCCCTTCATACTCTCCTTGAACCAGTAATGCTCATCAGATGTGTGATTCACAACAAGGTCCATTATGACCTTAAGGCCCCTTGCGTGAGCCTCATCAAGCACTTTTTTAAAGAGATCAAGGTCGCCAAAATCCGGATGGATATTCTTGTAGTCAGAGATATCATACCCGTAGTCCGCATTCGGGGATGGGTATATCGGCGAAAACCAAATTGCATCTACACCCAGACTTTTTATGTAATCCAGTTTTTCGAGAACACCGAGAAGGTCTCCGTTTCCGTCTCCGTTTCCATCCTTGAATGAACGGCACCAAATTTGATAAACGGAAATTTCCTTGAACCATGAGTTGTCAATTTTTTGTTTTCTCATATACTTCACCTGCCGTAAGTAATTTATTTATACGTTTTTAAAATATTCTTCATCAAGTGCGTTCAAAAAAGCCATTTCAAGTCCGTAGTCATGCGGGGCAACAACACCGGGAAGATTAAATACAAATATTGAAAAATCATACGGATAGTCGTTAGCCACCTTTGAAAAGAAATCAAAAATTGCAGTTACATCCTCATGTATCTCCTCAACGGCTTTTTCGGTAACATTGCTTTCTCTCATGGCGACGTAAAAGTTGTTTCTGAGAACAGTCAGCGTAGCATCAATATTATTTTCAAAAATACCGGATAAAATCGCATCCGTATTTTTTGTGATGAGCTTTACATAATTTCGGAAGATAAGGGAAGTCATATTTGAATCCGTCTTAAAGAAAATTGATAGCATGTGCTGCGTAGCGGCAAATACAGGCAGGCTTCCCTCTCTGCTCCCCGCTTCATCACAAAGAATTTTCATGTAGTCCGACAAAAATTCTCCGACAGATCTTGTTTCGTTTTTTATGAACTTCGGAGGCACGAGGAATACATCGCCGAGAACATTTTGTGTGAGTGCCATAATATTCATTCCGTATATGAGATTTATCTCGTCACGTACTTTTCTCAGAATTTTCTCATACTCACGCTTATCACAATTAGTGCGTGACGGCAAAAAAACATCTTTACCGAATCTACCAAACCCAAATGCAGACGGTGCTGCATATGTCACAAGATCGTTTTCATTTACCACATTAAAGATGTTGGTACACACAACGGCTTCTCTGCTCTCAGTGCATGCGCCGCGCGGTGCCTCAAATGTATAAAAGTACGCATGGCGACGTTCCAAAGTCACCCCGTCAAACGGTTGTTCGCCACGTGCGAGAACACCGTCTATTTTTCCGCCGAGCATGTTGCAGGTTGCGCCACCGCGCGAAAATCCCGCGCCCCAGAGGATGACGGGACCCGAAACTTTGAAATAATATATATATTTTTTTATAAAGTCGTATGCTATCTGTGAGGACGCACGAAATCCGGCGAAATCCCCGTCCGTACCGATATTGAAGTTCCCGCACCATTCAAGCTCGTATCCTCCGCCACGGCACCCTACCGCAAGAAGCGTATACACCTTACCGTCAACACGAATTTTCTTTTTTGCAATCCCCACGCCAAACGAATCGGCACACGGTTTTTCCAAAAATGACTCATTAGTATGAAAATCCGAAAATCCGAGATTTTCGAGAAAATTTTTAAGATTTTCCGACGCTTTTACGTAATCACCTTTCAGGCTGTCCGGGTTCATTGCCGCCACGGCAAGGCAAAGGCTTATTTTTGCAAGATTATATGAAAAGCTGAATGAATTTCCGTAAAAATATCTGTCCGAATATTTATAGAGAGCCTTAAAGCCATCCTTTTGCAAAAGTCCCGCATGTTCTTTTTGGAAATACAATTCAAACACTTTTATACCTCTTCTTTCGATTTTATTAATTTTCTACCGGAGAGACGTTATCACCACCGAATTTGCTTGTTATGACAAGACCTCCGAGTATGAGCATGGCACCGATAACTGACTGAACAGAAAAAGGTTCATTCAGGAACAGTGCTCCGAGTATAGCGGTAAAAGCGGGATTGAGTGCACAGATTGTACCTGCCTCTTCAGAAGAAAGTCCGCTCTGTGCAACCGGTTGAAATGCAAAACCGAATGCTGTACAGATAAGTGCAAGGGCAAGGACAACGCCCCACTCTGTCATTGTTGACGGCAGTCTCGGAGTCTCAAAAACAAACGACGCAATAAATCCGAAAATGCCCATAAACCCAAGCTGCCAAAAACCTATTATCAGTCCGTCCTCCGCATGTGACATCCTGTCTGTAAGTATGATTGCAACCGCATATGTCACGGCACATATCACCGCATATATTTCTCCCCTTGTGAGTACCAACGTACCGTCACCGGAAAGAGTAAGAAGCGCAACACCTAAAACAGCGAGCAACGCGCTCACTACAGATGCCGGTTTCGGAAGTCTTCTCCTTATAACGGATTCCGCAATAGGAACGAAAATAATCGCAAGATGTTCAAGAAAGGATGTAACCGATGTAGGTGTAGTTTTTATTGACGTCAGTTCAAACCCCATAACCGCCGTATATACAAAACCGAGAGCTGCTCCGAATCCAACCGTCTTCCATTTGAAATCACGGACAATTTTCCTTGCAAATATCAGGAAAAGAATGATAAAGCCAAGCAAAAATCTTATTCCCATAAGGTTAAATGTATCTAAAGTGCGAAGAGCAATTTTTGAAAAAAGAAAAGCCGCTCCTCTTGTAAGTGTAACTGCGCAAAGCAGCGCTACCGCCTGTTTATGTGTCATTTTCTCTGTTTTCCTCTTTTTTATTAAATACGATACGGTTAATTATAATCTATGGCTTACAAAACAACAAGAGTTCCGCACAAAAAATGCACGAAACTCTTATAAAACGCTGTATTGGAAAGTTTAAAGTTTTATGTATAGGCTTTACATAAAAACTCAGATATTCGCATCATAAAGTTCTGAAATAGTCCTGAGCTTTTCCGTCTGTTTCTTTACAAGCTCGTGAAAATCATAAAGGTTTACCTTTGTTGCCTGGACACTTTGCACCCAAGCAAGCTCATTCTGTCCGGCAAAGTCCTCCCGAAGCCAGTCACAGGTATCCTCAATGCACTTTATCGCATCGGCAAGATCCTTTTCTGTTTTCGTCATAGCGTCGGCGTATTTCGTTATGCTTTCTTTTGTAAGATTTTCAATTCCCATATCATTTTTCCCCTTTATCGTACATGGCGATATACTTTTTTACATTTTCAGGATCCGACACACACGGCACCTGTACAAGGCCGCGCTTCATAACGTCCTCATCTCCCTTGCCCATTATAAGGAGAACACGCGGTCCTTCAAAAAACAGAATAGCTTTGCGTATACACTCGCCTCTGTCTTCAAGTATTTCGTGCGGACAATTTACGTACTGTTCTATGGTCTTTGCAATATCTGAAAACCGCTCTTCCGCGGGATCGTCCTCTGTGATAAAAACATAGTCGGAGTTTGCACCGCTCGCTTCTCCGAGTTCACGTCGTCTGCTCGGAGCCTTGTTGCCGGGAGCGCCGAAAATGGAAATGATCTTTTTACCGGGATACTCTTTCTTTGTTGAATTGTAAAGAGCCTCAAAACTCATTTTGTTGTGAGCGTAATCAACTATTGCGGTAATTTGCCTGTCCTTTGACTCAAATACCATCATGCGTCCCTTTGCACGTGCGGTGTGCAAACCTTTTTGAACAAATTCCTGCGGAATGCGAAGCACATAAGCAATCGCCATTGCGCATAAAGCGTTTGAGACATTGAACAGACCCGGCATTGTTATGGAAAACTCTCCGTTATAAAAATCTGATTTAACGGTAAAATAAAGTCCGTCATCACGCTTTTCAATCTTCTCACAGTAAATTGTGTCATCCGGATGAGAACCGAATGTGACGAGCCTGCACTTGTCCCCGTGGGATTTCACACGCTGAACAACTCTGCCGGACCGCTCATCGTCCGTGTTAACGCAAGCCGTATCACACATATCAAAAAGTTTGAGCTTTGATGAAAAATAATCCTCAAAGTCAAGGTGCTCTGCCGGTCCGATATGGTCTGTTCCGATATTGGTAAAACAGCCTATGGCAAAATGCATACCACGTACTCTGCCATATTTCAAAGCCTGGCTGGAAACCTCCATAACCAGCTCTTTTATACCGCTGTCATAGGCATTTTGAAAGTGCTGATAAAGCTCCAACACTTCAGGCGTTGTGAGATGCGATTCCTCTTTGACAACTCCGTCATAATTCTCGACAGAGGAGAGAAGTGCGCAGGACTTTTCACCGCCCGCTTCAAGCCATCCGTCAATTATATTTTTTACATAAAATGCCGTAGTGGTTTTCCCTTTTGTTCCTGTAATCCCTATGGTCTCTATCTTATCCGTAACACAGTCATAATGGAGTCTTCCGAGTACAACCATGGCGTGGCGTACATCTTTTACAATGATATGGGGAGCTTTCGTTCTGTGCACGCTCTCGGCGACGTATGCAACCGCTCCGCTCTCAACTGCGGTCTCTAGGAATTCCTCACGGAAATGCGCACCCTTGCATATGAAAACAGACGTGCCGAAGATAGTTCTGGTATCATAACTTACACAGTCAATCGGTGTGTCCATAAGTTTTGCGTCGATATCCGCATAGTTCAAAACTCCCTCGTCCCGCAGCGCGCAGATATACTCGCCCAAATTGTGTGTTTTTCTCATGGGATTACCCCTTCGTCAGTGTTTATCCAAGTTTAAAATACTGAAATTCAGTATATCACGACACCGATTATAACACAAGGTTCCCTTTTCTTTTATATCACTTATGCTGATCGTTGAAAATTCTTCGCCAAAGCCGAGATTTGTAAGCAATTTGCTCCCGAACCCTATCGCAACCCCGATAATACTGACGGAGTTGCTTTTTGTTTTGTATTTTACACAATAGTATCCGATATTATTTGTCCGTCCATGAAACGTACAATACGCTTTGCAGTCGCCGCGATACCGTCGTCATGTGTTATCAGGATAACGGTTCTCCCCTCTTCATGGAGCTCATACAGCATCTTCATAACTTCGCTCCCCGACGCAGAATCGAGGTTCCCCGTAGGCTCATCCGCAAGTATTATCGGAGGCTTTGCGGCAAGTGCACGCGCTATTGCCACCCTCTGCTGCTGACCTCCCGAAAGCTGACTCGGCAAATGTTTCATTCTGTGTCCCATTCCCACTCTTTCAAGTGCTTCGTGGGCAAGCCTCATACGTTCATCCTTTTTTACACCCCTGTAGATAAGCGGCAATTCAACATTTTCCTCTGCTGTAAGACTTGAAATAAGATTAAAGCCCTGGAAGATAAATCCTATCTCCCTGTTTCTGATGTCCGACAGTTCATCGTCACTGAGCGATTCTACATTTTTCCCCTTCAGGAGATATTGACCGGAGGTTGGGACATCAAGAAATCCTATCATATTCATCATCGTGGATTTGCCCGAACCGGACTTGCCGACTATTGCAACAAATTCACCGTCGTCAATGGTGAGGTTTACACCGTCGAGGGCATGCACTTCATTTTCTCCCGGATTGTAGATCTTGTATACGTCTTTAAGTTCTATAAGATGCATTGCCATTCTCCTTACGTGTTAAAAATGTTTAAACAACGGTATGATTAATTTTACATTATTGAATATATAAACTTCAAGTGTAAATACTAACTGCGAAAAGTACGGGCGGATTCATATGCCTTGTCGGCAGGTTCGGTCGGCATAACAGCCGCATTTGTATCCGGACTCATCGTATCAGTATTTGCAAAGTCCAAGTCAAAATAAACATAAAAAAACGACGCCTCACAAAGACGTCGTTTTATACTCTGCAGTTAATTACTTTGCAGCCTTTATTGCAAGAGCTGACTTTTTACGTGCAGCATTGTTCTTATGAAGAATACCCTTTGCCTGAGCCTGGTCAATCTTCTTGATAGCTGCCTTTACAAGCTCGTCCTTATTTTCTGCATTTGCTTCAATAGCAGCGTTTGCTTTTTTTATAGCAGTTTTAAGTGCTGTGCTCGTTGACTTGTTTCTCTGAGCTTTAGATGCATTTACGATTACACGCTTCTTAGCTGATTTAATGTTAGGCATAATTACACCTCCCCTTAGTCGTTACAGTCTAATATATTAACACTAAACTATTTAAAATGCAATAACTTTTTTACACGAAAGAGGGCAAAGAAAAATATGTCTTTTTCCCGAATTTTCGACAAAAGACATACTGAGTCTGACAGGCTGAGGATTTAACAGAGTCGATTGTCATTTGTGCCTTGCAATTTCATGAAAAATCCTCAAATGAAGAAAATCTGCTTTTTCCGTCTTCGGTGTCACTGTATGTGAGCAAATATCCGCAACCCCGTTTCGGCTGCCACTCGTAAAGATTTCTGTTTTCATACGGAAAAAGGTACTCCATGATAGCGGCTATGACACCGCCATGGCACACAAGAACATACATCATACCTTCAGGTTCGGTCTCAAGCTCATTTGACAGCTTGTCAAAGGCAGAGAGAACCCGCTCTTTCATCCGGTTTCCGCTCTCACCGTCCTTCGGAACATTGGAATAGTAGTCACCGCTTATCCATTCTTTATAGTCAGTTCTGTCTTTCAGTTCCTCATATGATTTCATCTCATAAATACCGAAATTCATCTCCCGAAAATCCGGTAAACATACGTAACTACGAGTATTGAAGAGTATTTCGACGGTTTCGTTTGTGCGTTTCATGCCGCTTGTAAAGTATTTTGTCTTTACAGCATTTGATTTTTGGCACACAGCAAGCCTGTTTTGGTACCGTTTCGCCTTTTTCAAAAGGTCATTTTTTCCTTTATCTGTGAGACTTATGTCAGTTATACCACAATAGAGAAATCTCTCGTTTGCCTCCGTTGAGCCATGTCGCAGCAACAAAATATGTTTCATTTAAGTTTTTGCTCCAATCCGCAGAAAATACGTGTCACACTGTCAGCTTCTCTTGTAAGATACGTACAAAGCCTTCCGCACATTTCACGCCACGCTCGCATATCTGTGTCAATCGGTACTACTCCGCAAAATATGTCTTCACATATAATAACGGAATCCTTCCATTCCCGTTTATGTGCCTCAAAGTAATCTTTGGCCTCAAAACCGTTTTTTACACACCATAGGGCAAATTTTTCCGTGTGGTGGATACATCGCAGTGAAAAGTCTATCTTTGAAGAAATATCTGTATTTTCACTATTGCAGTCACATTCAAAAATACCGTCATCAGACACGTCAAACCTGCTACGCGCAAAATCAAGCTTTCCCTGATGTGCGCCGCCTATAATAAAATCCATAAAATCACCCTAAATAATTCATCAACGGAGTAACAAGTGCATACGTGACGACCCCGCAAAGTTCGGAAACAGAGAGAGAATATCCGGCAATGTCGCCGTTCATGCCCTCAAGATTTTTGTATGCCTTTCTGAGCGCCAACGCATAGCCGACAACCACAGCCGCAAGTGTTACGGCGTATATTTTACAGATAATTGCCGCCATTATACATGCAGCAGCAATAATAATACATATACTCACAACATGGCTTTTCTTTATGCCTTCTCTGTACTTTCCCGAAAATTGACTTGTCTCCATGGTAGGAAGCACTGTTACGGCAAGGGCCGAGCAGCAGCGTGAGATAATCGGAATAAAAATAAGAATAGGAATATTTTCCTTAAATGAAAGGCTCATTGAAGTCGCAAAACTCATAATAATGAGTATAGATACTGCTATAACGGCAAATGCACCGACATCCGAAGCCTTTAATATTTCTCTTCTTCTCTGCAGGTCACGGCAGGATTTAACTGCGTCGGTGACGTCCATAAATCCGTCAAGGTGCATGAATCCGGTAACAAGATACGGATAAGCAGCAAATATACCGGCTGCAAGTGCATGTGGAAGAATACTGAGCGCGACCAATTTCTGAATTGCAAAGCAGAGAAGCGCCCATACAGCGCCTATTTCAAGACCGACAACAGGCAGACACGCTGTCATCAGAGGCCTTGATTCATCATCCCAGGAGTGAAAAGGCATAGGAATGGCACAAAACATGGTCATAGACATACCGCACGCCTTGATTATTCTTTTCAGTTCGTTCATTCCCACTCACACCCTTTATGATAAATTTTGTTTCCGGTACAGACCTCGACAACCGATTCGCATTTTCTTGCAAGAGCGCGATCAACTGTCGCCAATGCTTTTCTGTAATTTTCGGTAAAATCATCGTATATTGCCGCATCGGAGTACATATAATCACTTACGAATACAACATTCTGAACCCTGTCCGCAAATTCACACAATTCTCTTGCACAGCGTTCTCCGACAGATGAGTCTGCGGTCTTTGAAAAATCATCTCCGAACATCTCGTTGAGAAGAAGCGCGGTTACACTGTCGAGCAGAAACGAACCGACAACCTTTCCGTTTTCGTCAATCGGCAATCCGGCAAGCGCCGTAAGAATATTTTTTCCGCACTCTATGGTTTCAAAGCCCCAGCCCTCACGTTCTTTAAGGTGACGGCGTATCCTTGCACGGTCTTCTTCATCATACGGAATCATTGTAGCTACATAGTAAAGAGGGTCTCCCTGTTTTACCGCAACTCGCTGTGCAAACATTGATTTTCCGTTTTTACAGCCGCCGGAAATAAATACTCTCATCAGCCTTTTCCCTCAACCGTATACTTATCACCTTCTCGGATCTCATCGAGAAATTCATCGTCAATTCCGGCGTGATCAAAATCCGCCATGTCATTTATTATCGCACATGCCGCATCCAGTACTTCCATTGCCAGAGGACAACCGCTTCCTTCTCCGAGTCTCATGCCAAGAAGCAGCATGGGAGCAAGTCCGAGCTCCTCTATAGCAATTTTATACCCTATTTCAAATGATGCATGTGACGGAACAAGATATCCTTTTACCGCAGGGCACATACGAACTGCGCAAAGGGCAGCAACAACCGAGATAAATCCGTCTATTACAACCGGCACTCTGTTTGCGGCAGATGCTATAAACGCTCCCGTCATGGCAGCAAGATCAAATCCGCCGATTTTTGCAAGGACATCTATTATGTCATTCTTATCGGGCTTGTTTATCTCAATGGCGGTTTTTATAACCTCTTTTTTACGTTTGAAGCTCTCATCCGTAACGCCGCCGCCTTTTCCGGTGACATCCTCAACATCTGAATCTGTCAGAAAAGCAAGAATAGCCGACGATGTAGTGGTGTTTCCTATTCCCATTTCGCCTATACCGATGGCATTTGCGTCTTTTCCGTATGTTTCAACCATTTCGACACCGGTCATAAGTGCCTCTACCGCCTGCTCACGTGTCATTGCCGGTCCTTTTACGATATTGTTTGTACCATAGGCTATTTTTCTGTTTATTACCGCAGGCTCTTTTACATCTGTATACACTCCGACATCACACACGTGGATTTCCACACCAAAATGCTTACAGAGCGTTGCAGCGCCTGTTTTTGCTCTTGTGAGATTGATCGTTTGCTGAAGAGTTATAAGCTGAGGACAGCAGGAAACCCCTTCCTCAACAACACCGTTGTCTGCTGCAAATACAAGAAGTACACGCTTGTCCATTGTGTTATGAACCTTTCCCGTAATTCCGGCAAGCTGAACAGATAAGTCTTCAAGTCTTCCAAGCGCTCCCGGGGGCTTTGCAAGCCTTGCCTGACGTTTTTCAGCCGCATCCATTGCATCCCTGTCAAGCTCACCTACCGATGCAATAACCTTTTTTAATTCGCTCTCATTTTTTTTCATATAATTCCCTCCGACCGCATCCATCCTGCGGACAACTTTCCCTCAAACACCTCAAGCGCAAGTGTAGCCTCAGGCGTAAATTTTTCAATACAACTTAAAAGCTTTTTCATATCCATCTCACCGTCAGGTAAAGCGTTGTGTGCATCTCTGTCACCATAGTTGTTATGAATATGGTAGTGTGAGGTATACGGAGCACACCGCTCTATCCACTCATATACATCTGCACAGCCGAGAAGTTCATCTCCAAGCCTGTTTGTCTTTATTCTGTGGCAAAAATTTAGTGAAGCGTTTACGTGTCCGACATCAATACATAGGCGAAAGCGCTCGTCGGCAACACCCTTTACGACATTGATGAGCATATCGGGATCATCTTCAAATACATTTTCAAGAACAACCGTCAAACCGTCGGGCAGTGTTTTTACAAAGTCCGAAAAAAACTTTATCGCCTGTTCCTCATACCAGCATTTATAGTACATATGGCTGGTATATCCGGAATGAATAATCAATTTCTTTGCGCCGTACAACAAGCAAAGCTCAACCGCCTTATCATAACGCTTTTTTGTAACATCCAAAACAAGCGGATCAATAGACGCCACACTGAGTTCGTTAAACGGGCCGTGAAGTGTGAGGTTATTTATTCCGCAAATCTGATTGCGGACATTTTTGTCTGCGGTTTCAAATTCCCTATCCATATTCCATGCCGTACAAAATTCAGCAATTTCAACCCCAAGTCCGTACTCACGTGCGATTTCGCCGGCATCCTGCGCAGTAGTTGAAATCAAAATATTTTCTTTTTTCATCATAAACTCCCGCAAAAATCAAAAGCAATCAACTGTAATCAAAATCCAATATGAAATATTATAAAATATACCTTTAAATTTGACAACGGAAAACTTATCTTGTAAAATTTAAAAATAAATTTTCACGAAATCGGTGATTACAATGGCTGCATCTGAAAATAAAAATAAGAAAATAATAATCGGTGTAATTATTGCAATTGTCATTATCGCAATTGCCGTTACATCCGCTGTACTTATAAAAAAACATACACAGAAAAAAAACGATACTACCGTCGAACCGACTGTCTCAACGACACTCCCGGTATCAACAACTTCACCGTATGTTGTTCTGTCTGACATTGACACAAATTTTCATATCAAGCAGATAATAGGTCAGGTTGTGTCCGATGACATGGGCATAAACTGCAGCCTCGTTTTCGGAACGACAGAGGAGTGTCTCAATATCGGTGCCGGTCTTCACAGAACAAGCAGTATACCGGGCTACTCAACTCCGCCGATAATTGCAGGTCATTGCCTCACTGTTTTCAAAGGGTTTGAAAAGGCTGAAATAGGTATGACCATAACTCTGAAAATGCCATATGGCGACTATACATACCGCATTTCCGAAATCAAGGTAATCGATAAGGATGAATTCGATTTTGCGGTTATACACGAGCCCATAAAACAGGCAATTTTTTATACCTGCTATCCGTTTGACCACATCAACAGTCCGAAAGAGGATAGATTGTTCCTCTACTGCGACTACATATCGGGCGACAGAATTGTTGACGATATAAACTTCACCGTACCCGATGATGTCACAAACAAGGACGGAAGATACGTAAACGAAGGCAGAACCGAACAGAGTTCTGAAAAGACTTCTAAAATTGTAAACAATGTACAAGAATCAATAAACAACAATCTTACAAAGCCCAACTAAACCAAAGCACTCAAGAAGGAGGAAATATATTGGCAAAATTCATCCTGGTTGCCGCAATCGTAATAATCGCATGTGTTGTTTTCAACAAGGTGTCCGATAAAATGGGCATCCCGATGTTGCTCGCCTTCATATGCCTTGGTATGTTCTTCGGCTCGGACGGCCTCATAAAAATATATTTTGCAGACTATGCGCTGGCTGAGAATGCATGCTCAGCCGCGCTTATTTTTATAATGTTCTACGGCGGATTCGGAACAAACTGGAAACAGGCAAAACCGATAGCACTGAAAGCCGGACTGCTTTCATCCGTCGGCACTGTTCTCACCGCTCTGCTTGTCGGGGCATTCTGTCACTTTGCTCTGAAATTCACCCTGCTTGAGGGTATGCTTGTCGGTGCGGTTCTTTCATCAACCGACGCCGCGTCTGTATTCTCAATACTAAAATCACGAAACCTAAGTCTTAAGTATAATACATCCTCCCTGCTTGAAGTTGAAAGCGGAAGTAACGACCCGTTTGCCTATATGCTCACAGTCATACTCCTCTCTCTCATGCATGGCGATGTATCCACCGGCAAGCTCATATACACGCTCTTTGCGCAACTCTTCTTCGGAGTATTCTGCGGTATAGGACTCGCCGTTTTCGCGCTTGTTTTCTTAAAAAGATTCAATTCTCCGTCAGAAGAATTTGATACGATTTTTATTGTAGCAATCGCACTTATTTCTTATGCTCTCCCGATGATAATAGGCGGAAACGGCTATCTCAGCGCATATATATGCGGAATTATTCTCGGAAATAAAAAGATTGACAACAAAACTCAGATGGTACATTTCTTTGACGCACTTACAGGTCTCATGCAGATGTTCCTCTTCTTCATACTCGGACTTCTATGCTTCCCGTCACAGCTTCCGAAAGTAGCGCTCCCTGCACTTTGTATAGCACTTTTCCTCACATTTGTTGCAAGACCTCTGGCGGTTTTCCTCATCATGACTCCGTTTAAGAGTAAGATACGCCAGCAGCTTCTTATTTCGTGGTCCGGGCTTCGCGGCGTTGCGTCAATAGTTTTCGCGATAGTCGCTGTCATGGATCCGGCAAATATTCAGGTCGATATATTCAATATTGTATTTTGCATTGTACTTTTCTCGATACTTATACAGGGATCTTTGATACCGGCCATTGCAAAGAAACTTGATATGACCGACACACACGGAAACGTAATGAAAACATTCACAGACTATACTGACGAGGTTCCGGTTCAATTCATTGAGTTTAAGATGACCCATGACCACCCATGGATAAACAGCCGTATAAGGGATATTCTTCTGCCTCCGGACTCACTTCTTGTCCTCATACTTCGCGACGGTGATAAGATAATACCGAGAGGCAATACAAAAATACTTGAAAATGATACACTGGTTCTCAGCGGAAAAGTTGCCGACAAAGAATACGGTGTAAAATTGTTTGAATCTGTTGTAGAAGAGGACAACGAGTATCTCGGAAAGACTCTGTCGGAAATACCCGATGACTACTTTATCATAGCAATCATGCGAAATAATAAGGCAGTCATTCCAAAAGGCAACACCGTTTTAAAGCTCGGCGACACCATCATTCTGACAAAGCAGATAGATCTCATTCGGCGGAGCAAATGACAAAACAACAAATGTAGTTATTACAAAATAAAACTCAGGTTCGGAAAAATCCCCACCTGAGTTTTTCTGTTTTACAAATATTTATAGGTATTTCCGGCAGACAATCAATAGAGGGTGTATGCAAGATTTACGTCTACATTGCCCGAAATTCCCGATATGGAGCCCTTTGACGAATACTGCCATATGTCATACTTACCATTATAGTTCGTCTGCTCAACATAATGCGCCAGCCAGATATAGTACCCTGAAAGTTGATTCGCATCAAACTTGTTTGTAAGATAATTTTTGTTTGCGTAGACACCGGCCCTGTAGCCGGAATTCTTTACGGTTTGACAAAAAGCTTTCGCGACGACGGTTCTCTGTTCATAGCTTATACCGTCAGCTCGCCCACTACCGTTTCCGCCGGAGGTCTCAATATCTATGAAAAGCGGAAGTTTAACATTGTATCCCTTTGCGCACTCAACAATGTAACTCGCTTCTTCAATAGCTTCCTTCTCATTTATCGCCTGCGAGAAGATGTAAATCCCGACATCAAGACCTGCCGATGTGGCACCTTTTATGTAGCTGTCAAAATTTTCATCTCTTACAAGGACACCGGAACCCCAGCCGCGGTAACCGCATCTTATGATAACAAACTTCACTCCGGAATTTTTGACGGCTGTCCAGTTAATGGTTCCCTGATACTTTGAAACATCTATACCGAGTACACCCGCACCCTTCGGTAATTTTCCCTCAGAGGTAAATGTATAAGAAGCTCCGTTTATTACCTGTTTTCCCGTTACCGGATTTCCGTTTTTATCAAAATAGTATGTGTCCCCGTCTAAGTTTTGCCAACCTGTATATTTTTTCACTTCAACATACTTATAAAATTCTCCGGACTCATTATAATCCTCGGCATATGCCTCTGTGTATCCGTTTTCTTTCTTGATAAAAAGCTTATTTCCGTCCTTGTCGAGGAGTCGGTTTTTCTCGGATGAGGTATCAGTGTCGTCGGATTCACCTTTGGATGAAACCTCAGACGTCTCTTCCGGAGATTCTTCAGAATAGCTTTCACTTGTTGTTGCCTCGGGTTTAACAATATCCGAAAACGGAACGACTACATATTCATATGCCGTAAATGTGCCTGACCTTACAAAATCCACCGTGTCCTTCAAGGTCACCTTTTGTTCCTCCGTCCTGTTGACCTTCGGAGCTTCTTTTGCAACATTTATCTCAGATTCGCTCTTTGCGTCATCCTTGACATTTTTTATAACCTTGTACTCAATCTTCGCTTTAACGGTTGCCTCATACTCATCCTTCTCCACCGTATAGTCCTCGGGTTTTATAAGCTTTACTTTGTAATTTCCCGCAGTAAGATTTGCAATGTTAAGTCTGCCGTCTTTTTCAGTTGCGGCATATATGACTGTTTTTCCACCGGACACAGGGGTAAGTGAAACATGAAACTCAACACCCGTAAAAAGCTTTCCGTCATGGTTATAAAACTTTATACGCATATCATTTTGTATACTTTCTATGGAAAGAGACACATATTTTTCATAAGGGTCGGTTGTTGTCTCCGGTTCGGTTGTAGTTTCCGGCAAAGTCGTGGTTACCTTTGTGGTTTTAACGGTACTCGGTTTTAAAACCTGTTTGCTTTGTCTTCCCCTTACCACCAATACAACCGAAACAATAACCGCAATCATCAAAACCGTAACAGCTATACTTATTTGCACCTTACGAGATGTCTTAACTGTTTCAAAAAATTTTCTTAATTTCTCTTCTAAGTTCTTCAAACGCTGTGCCAATTTTTCCACCTGAAATACTTATTTTATGCTATTCGGATAAACACCGTTCTCTATAAGCTCACGGAATGCAGCCACAACAGTGGCTTTATCTTCTGCGTAAGTCACTCCAAACCATTTGTCATCCGTAGGTAATACTCTGACATCCGCCTTATCGGATGCGACAAGCTCACCGATTATATTCGGAAGGAGGTATTCAGACTTTATATCATCCTTTGGAAGATTTTCAAGGAAATCTTTAAATCCGTCTGAGAGTATTGAAAGAAACTCCTGCCCTATTCCCCACATATTCATGGAAACAAGTACATCGTCATCATAATATTTTGTTTCATCCCCATGATGAACAGCAGCTCTGCCGTCAATCTTTTCAATATTAGATGTCTCTACAATTTCCGTCATAAAGCCGCCGTCTTCTTTGCATACACCTCTTGTCACTCCGCCGTTGTCAGAAAGCGTATTTGCAAGACGAAAACCTGCCATACAGAAATGATACTTGTCCGTATTTTTCGAAGCACCGCTTACGAGCCAATCATGTATGAGCCTAAAGCCCTCTTTACCGTAATAATCGTCTGCGTTTATTACAGCGAACGGCTCATGCACAATATCCTTCACCGCAAGTATAGCCTGTCCCGTGCCCCACGGCTTGGTGCGCTCCCCCTTTGAAAAGCCCTCAGGCAAGTCATCAAGTTCCTGAAAAGCATACTCAACATTTACCTTTTTTGAAATCCTGTCGCCTATAGCCTCTTTGAAGTCCTTTTCAATATCATGTCTTATAACAAATACGATCTTATTGAATCCTGCTTCAATTGCATCATGGATTGAATAGTCAATGATTATTTCTCCGCTCGGCCCCACAGGAGCAATCTGCTTTATCCCGCCGCCGAATCTGCTGCCTATACCGGCAGCCATTATAACAAGTGTTGTATTCATAATTTTAATCTCCTTTTCTGACAAAGTACCGTTCATAATCCTTTTTTATTCTATCATTTAATAATATTGACTTCAACCGACACAAACAACTTTTTTACAAGAAAAATAAGCCATGCAAAACGCAATGCCTTGCATGGCCGTGACAATTTATTATTTTTGGTTTTTCATTCTGTCATGATATTCTTTTGTTGTTTTGGAAATAACGCCGTTCAATGCTGCAAGTGCAATTGCTGCGGGAATCGCCTTGATATTGATAAGCACTACTAAGAGAGCAAGAGCTGTGGCAAGCGTAACTATTATACCGACAACTACAGTTGTAAGAGTAATGTCAATTTCCGATTTCAATGTAAAGAAACGGCCATCCCCATACAAGACCGTCAAAGTTACTGATAAATTGTGCGAATTTTTCCATTTCACTCGTCCGTTCCGCGGGCTTTTGCCCAAATAAAATAAGCTGTAATTCATTACAAGCAAAATTTATGACTTTGAAATTTTGTAATATTTGTTTAAGATTGTTTTAAGTTTTCAATTGTATCATACGAACTGTGATGAGGGATTAGTCACCCCTTCACTCACTTTTTCATTTCATTTTCTCCTATTTTTAAGGAAACAGTTCGGGTGCTCCCCACACCCGGACTGTTTTCCTTTTTGTTATACTTTTTGTATGAAAACAGAATTACGGCATTACATAAGCAGCGATGACATACTGTGGGTTAATCCAAATAAAAAAGAGACCAGCGATTGGCTCACCCTTAATAGGCTCCAATTGCCGGTGGGGGTGAAACCAACCGGTCTCATCCGTAGAATAACATATTCAAACGGTAAAGCCAAACCGGAAAATTCACAGCATAAAACTCCTATGGAAATTGCGCTTGAAAAAGCAGGTGCTGTAGATGAGTTTGGGAATACAAAATACTCTCGAAGAGACCAATTCGCAAGAGACTTAAAGCGTGAGTATAAGTTCTATGTTGATGAAACTCTCAAGAGCGAAATGGTATATGAATACGGCTCGTGGGGGATATTAAGAAAAGAGTCGGGTTTTAAGCTCGACTCTTTTTTCATTACTTAAACTGTTAATCATAAAACCTTACGGTCTTCTTGAGCCGCATGCGGAACAGAAATTAGATGAATTTTCAGCGCCGCAATTTTGACATACCCATGTACCGCCGGATTCCTGAGAATCTTCTGCCGGTTCAAGATCAATCACCTCAGTGTCTACCGGCTTTGGAGGATTTGCCGGTGCTGAATTATCACTTGTACCGAAATCAATTCTCGGCTCGTTAACAGACGGGAGACAGCAGAAAACTATGAGAGCAATCTGTCCTATCGACGGAACAAAATTCACAAAAATGAACCACCATGGAAAACCCGCATCGCGAATACGTCTTACCGTCATAGCAAGTCCGGCAATCAAAATCCAGATATAGAAAATTGACCCCGCAATTCCGATAATTATGGAAAAAATCGTAATAATTGTTGTTGCCGCATCCGATGATGCCGTTGTCGCAATTATTACAAAAAACAATGAAATAACAAGTCCTACAATCAAGCTCAAAACAACATTGGCAAGTGTTGCAAGCCAATAGTCAGCAACTCCTGTTTTTCCTTTAAAGTCATTCCATCTCGAAATCATATCCTTGAATGCTTTAAACATAAAACCACTCCTTTAAATTTAAATATTGTATGTAGCATTGTGTCTGATGGCTACAACACTACTATAACACAATCAGTCTAATTAATCATACTTAAATTAACCTAAAAAATAAATTACAAAAAAATAAAATCGCTCACTGACCTGCTTCGTTTATCGCATCAATCAACTTATCCGTTATGAAATCAAATTTATCGGCCTCATGCGGAATGGTGCAATTTGAACAATCCTTCTTTCCATGCTTCGTAAAAGAGTAGTTGCCTCCGCAATCCTCAATGAAGTATAACGGACAGTAACAGAAAAGACAATTAAATCGCTCCGAATCCATGCCTTCGTGACAAGGGAAATATTCACACGCCTTGTGGCTAAAGAACTTAAAATTTTCTGTTTTGACTCCTTCCCTGCCACAGGGTTCATACTCTTTTTTCATATTAGGTTTTCTCCCCCATTATCAAAAACCGTTCCAAAGAACAATCTCGCCCTTTTTCCTTGTTTCGTTCATGTCAATAAGACGTTGGTTTGAGGATCCTCGAAATCTCAAGCTTATGTCATGAAGCTCGTCGATGTATCTTCCGTCAACAAGGACATCTGTAAGACTCAGAATTTTTTCTGTATATTCCGTGTTGGGATACGCACCTTTGACGGTAAGCTCGTCGTCAAGCCTAAATCCGGAGAAAATCCACACAGTCTTAGCCGAAAAACGCGATTTTATCTCTTTGAGAAGCCTCAGTACTTCCGGCTGATTCCGTGGCTCAAAAGGATCTCCGCCAAGGATAGTAACACCTGCGACATACGGCTTTTCGAGCTCATCGAAGATGATTTTTACGGCATTATCGTCAAACGGCCGGCCGTAGCAAAAATCCCACGTTTCCGGTTGGAAGCAATTTTTACACTTATTTGTACATCCGCTTACAAAGAGACTTACCCTGACTCCGGTGCCGTTTGCAATATCACATTTTTTTATTTCACCATAGTACATATATATGCCTCCGGGCACCGATTATTATCAAAGATGAAGCACTCTGTCCTTTATCTCCTGAGTACGTCCTTGATTCCAGAACTGAGTACCGATGTATCCGCAGGTGCGGCGTGCCACGTTCATTTTATCCTGGTCTCTGTTATGACATTTCGGGCACTCCCAGACAAGCTTTCCGTCATCAGATACAATTTGAATCTCACCGTCATAGCCGCACACCTGGCAATAATCACTCTTGGTGTTAAGCTCAGCGTACATAATGTTGTCATAGATAAACTTCATTATCTCAAGTACGGCATCCAGATTATCCTGCATGTTAGGTACTTCAACATAAGAGATTGCGCCTCCGGGTGACAATGCCTGGAATTCCGCTTCAAATTTAAGCTTTGTAAATGCATCAATCTTTTCCGTTACATGTACATGATAAGAGTTTGTGATGTACTGCTTATCCGTGACCCCGGGGATTATACCGAATCTCTTTTGAAGAGTTTTGGCAAACTTATATGTTGTCGATTCAAGCGGAGTCCCGTAGAGAGAAAAGTCAATGTTTTCCTGCTCTTTCCATTTTTTACATGCGTCGTTCATATGCTGCATAACGGAAAGCGCAAACGGTTTTCCGTCCGGATCCGTATGGCTCTTGCCCGTCATATATTTTGTACACTCGTAAAGGCCCGCATATCCGAGTGAAATGGTCGAATAACCTCCGTAAAGAAGCTTATCAATAGTTTCGCCTTTTTTAAGACGCGCAAGCGCTCCGTATTGCCATAAAATCGGGGCAGCGTCCGAAAGCGTACCTTTGAGTCTGTTATGACGGCACATGAGAGCTCTGTAACAAAGGTCCAGTCTTTCATCAAATATTTTCCAAAACTTATCCATGTCACCACCGGACGAGCACGCAACATCAACAAGGTTTATAGTAACAACACCTTGATTGAATCTTCCGTAGTATTGCGGTTCGCCCTTTTCATTTATATATGGCGTAAGGAAGCTGCGGCATCCCATACATGTATAGCAATGACCCTCACCGTTCTTATCCTTTTTAAGCTCAAGCATAATTTTTTCAGAGATGTAATCCGGAACCATGCGTTTTGCCGTACACTTTGCGGCAAGCTTTGTAAGATAATAATATTTTGAATCCTCGTATACATTGTCCTCCTCAAGGACATATATGAGTTTCGGGAATGCCGGTGTAACCCATACACCGTCTTCATTCTTAACTCCTTGTATACGCTGCTTAAGTGTCTCCTCAATAACCAGAGCCAAATCTGCTTTTTGCTGTTCATCTTCGGCCTCATTAAGATACATGAAAACCGTTATAAACGGAGCTTGTCCGTTTGTTGTGAGAAGAGTAACCACCTGGTACTGAATGGTTTGAACACCGCGTCTTATCTCTTCCATAAGACGATTGTGAACCATTTTCTCCTTTACCTCGTCCGAAACAGGCTGATCCATAAGAGCAACCTCCTCATCGACGAATTTTCTTATCTTCCGTCTTGAAACATCTACAAACGGAACCAGATGTGTAAGGCTGATACTCTGTCCGCCGTACTGGTTTGAAGCAACCTGTGCAATGATCTGAGTTGCAATATTGCAGGCAGTTGAGAAGCTATGCGGTCTTTCAATTTTTGTGCCTGAAATAACTGTTCCGTTTTCAAGCATATCCTTGAGATTTACAAGATCACAGTTATGCATATGCTGTGCGTAATAGTCGGAATCGTGGAAGTGGATTATACCCTTTCTGTGGGCTTCGACAATCTCTTGAGGAAGAAGTATTCTCTCAGTGATATCTCTTGACACCTCTCCCGCCATATAATCACGCTGCACACTGTTTACCGTAGGATTTTTATTTGAATTTTCCTGTTTTGCCTCTTCATTGTTGCATTCAATGAGTGAAAGAATTTTTTCATCCGTTGTGTTTGCCTGACGAGCAAGAGAACGGGTATAGCGATACGTGATGTAACGTTTTGCAACCTCAAACGCGCCCTGACTCATTATTTGTTTTTCAACAAGGTCCTGAATTTCCTCCACCGTCAATGCGCGGTTGCGTTTTTCACAGATTCCCTGAATATTTGCCGCAATTTCATCTATTTGCGCAGCGGTCATTTTATCCTTGTCATCAACCACTTTATTCGCCTTTTCAATGGCAATAATAATTTTGTTGATATCAAAGGTTACCTCTGACCCGGAACGTTTAATAATCTTCATAACTACGTCATTTCTCCCTTCGTTTATTCAAAGCAGCGCCGAATTTGAAATGCATGTAAAGTCATTATACTTTACAGCAAGTCGTTTCCGTCTGTTTTTATAATCACAATATACATATTACACAATATATTGTGTTCAGTCAACACGAAAAGCCCAATATTTCGGTGAACTCTTTAACAAATATGCAAGGAAAATTTTGTATACTTTTAATTCTTGACTTTTGTTATGAACGGCACTGTTACGCAAAATATTTACAGTTTTTTTTACTCTTTTCAGACAAAAAGTTGCCGATTTTTTACCTTTTATTCTCCCCTGTTGACCCACCCCGGAAAGTAGATTTATAATTTAATGAGAGGAGTGTGATTCCATGCCTTTTTCAGACAATCTCAGATATTTGAGGGAGAGCAGAGGCCTTACCCAACGGGAGGTAGCAGAGGCCGTTGACATAAACCTTCGGACATTTCAAAATTATGAACTCGGAAAATGTTTTCCAAGAAAAGAATCTGTAGCCGTAAAACTTGCAGATTTTTTCAACGTTCCGCTCAGCCATCTTCTCAGCCCGGGAGATTATTACATTTTCGACGCGGCAAAGCAGGGAGGCTCACGCGCCGAACGTGAACTCAGCAAAATTTTAAACGAGCTCTCCGCACTTTTCGCCGGCGGAAAACTCACACCGGAGGATGAAGAACTCGTAATGAAAACACTTGTCGAGATATATTGGGATTCCAAGGAAAGAGCAAAAGAAAAATACGGGAAGCACAGCCGCGATGATTGATCTTATTTCAATAAAAAGGCAAGCGGAAAGACTCAGGGAAACATACGGTACAAGTGATCCGTTCTTATTGGCAAAAGAGTTTGATATTGTTGTAATGTTCAGAGAGCTTGGTTCCCTAAAAGGCTTTTATACCGTAAAAAACAGAATCCCGTATATTGTTATAAACTCTTCTCTTGATGAGTACACCGCAAAAATAATCTGCGCTCATGAGCTTGGTCACGACAGACTTCATAAAAGGCTTGCAAGAAAGGGTGTCCTCAACGAGTACGAATTGTACCTCGTAAACACAAAAACAGAGCTTGAGGCAAATACCTTTGCCGCCCACTTACTTGTTTCCGATAAGGATATCATAAGAGCCAGAAAAGAAATGAACGGCAGCCTCGTTCTTTCCGAAGCTGCCGTCATTCTCAAAACTACTCCTGAGATTCTAGAAATAAAACTAGGCCCGGTTTAGTTGTCTCGTGCAATACAGCCGAGATAACCCCGGCGTTCATAACAGAAGCATATTCAAAAATTTTGTCCCTTGAATCTCCCGTAAATGCCGCAAGTTTTTCCGCATCATCAAAATAGATGTAAACGTTGTAGAAGGTCTGTCCTCTGTATCCGATGATGTTCGGAGCCACAGGAGAAGCCGAAACAGGAAGAAGATGTACTTCAAATCCCTGTCCTCTGAGAGCCTGTCCTACAAGTTGATACGCGTCTTCCATTTTACTGTTTTTAATACTCATTTATAACCTTCCTTCCGAAAGGTCATTGACACTTTTTGCATGTTTATCATTCGAACCCCCAAAGAACGAATTTTAAATTCGTTCTACCAGAACTATTGTAATTCTTTTAGTGCGCAAGGTCAATCGAACAAACTGAAAAAATTTAAAAAAATCGATTTTTCCGGCAATTCATACGGAAATCGAAAAATATTGAAATAAACTTTTATCTATAGTATAATTCTGTAGATAAATTCTCTAACGTAGAAAAGCGAGGTGTCTTTTATGAGACTCCAAGAATCAGGCGAAATGTATCTTGAAACCATACTTATTTTGTCAAAAGAACAAAATACGGTTAGATCAATAGATGTCGGCGAATACATGGGTTATTCAAAACCAAGTGTCAGCAGAGCTGTAGGTCTTTTAAAATCAGGCGGGTATCTTACTGTTGCAGAGGACGGCGCATTGTCTCTTACTGATGACGGAAGAGACGTTGCAGAAAAAATTTACGAAAGACACAACGTTCTCACGAATGTCCTTATTAAACTCGGCGTATCCGAAGAAACTGCCGCAAAAGATGCTTGCAAAATGGAACATATAATAAGCGACGAAACTTTTGAGGCAATAAAGAATGCTCATAAATAGGTTTTTATAACTGCAAAAGCGCAACGCACTTCAAAATGATATTATCTTTGATACAAGCAAAGGCAAACCCCACGGATAATGCTAACGCATATCTGTGGGGTTTAATGCATTACTTCACAAAAAGATGTTATTTGGCATATCCATTTGGATTTTTGCTCTGCCATCGGTACGAGTCTGCGCACATATCGCCTATGTTTTTTTCCGCAACCCATGAAAGCTCTCTTTTTGCTTTTTCGGCATTGCAGTAACATGTGGCAATATCTCCCGCACGTCTGGGTTTTATAACATACGGCAACGCTTTGCCGCACGCTTTCTCATAAGCATGAAGGACATCAAGAACACTGTAGCCTACACCTGTGCCGAGATTATAAATACTGACACCGCAACCGGGAGCAAGCTTTGAAAGCGCTTTTACATGTCCTTTTGCAAGGTCTACAACGTGTATATAATCACGTACTCCCGTTCCGTCGGAAGTATCATAATCGTTTCCGAAAACACCGAGTGCCTCTCGCTTGCCTACCGCAACCTGGGCAATATACGGGACAAGATTATTCGGTATGCCCTTCGGGTCCTCACCTATAAGCCCGCTCTCATGGGCACCTATCGGGTTAAAGTATCTGAGAAGCACTACATTCCATTCATTATCGGAAGTGTGGATATCCGTAAGTATCTGTTCAAGCATGGACTTTGTCCATCCATACGGATTCGTAGGTGACCCCTTCGGGCACTCTTCCGTTATAGGAATAAATGCCGGATCGCCGTATACGGTCGCCGATGAGCTGAAAATAATATTCTTCACACCGTAAGAACGCATTACATCGCACAGAACAAGAGTACCGCCAATGTTATTTTCATAATACTCGAGTGGTTTTTCAACTGATTCCCCGACAGCCTTAAGGCCGGCAAAATGAATAACCGCATCAATCTCATTCTCAGAAAAAATCTTCTCAAGGATGTCCCTGTTTCTTATGTCTCCTTTATAGAATTTGAGCTTTTTCCCCGTTATCTGTTCAACCCGCTCAAGAGCTGTTTCACTTGAGTTTGAGAGGTTGTCAATTACAATAACATCATAGCCTTCATTCAAAAGTTCTACGCAGGTGTGACTGCCGATGTATCCCGCGCCTCCGGTACACAGTATCTTCATATGTCGCTCTCCTCTCCGCCTGCAATAAGGTCGGTAAGTTCCCGATTCAGTAATTCAGGTTTACTTTTCTTTATGATATTAAGTGCTGCTTCAACGGCTGCAGATGATGTTCCCGACTCAAGAACAGCCTGAAGTTTTTGTGCTTCCGTGCGTTCTTTTTCCTCTTTTTCCTTCTGAACTCTTTTGAGATGCCCCTCTACAAGCGCATCCATCTCCTCATCAGATGCGGGAAGCTTCTTTGTGGCGAGGAACTCCTCATAGGCATCACAATAATATTTTACATTGTCGGAAAATACTATCTGTTTGCCGTGATCAATCCAAAGTATCTTGTTGCACATTTCTCTTACCTGTGCTATGGAATGAGAAACCAAAATTCCCGTAACACCGGCACTGAGTATTTCTCTCATTTTTTTGCCGCTCTTTTTTCTGAAAGCACCGTCTCCGACGGACAATACTTCATCAAGAATTATGATATCCGGACGTACAAGACACGCGATTGAAAAAGCAAGTCTGCTTTTCATACCGCTGGAAAGCTGTTTGAACGGTCTGTCCTGGAACTCTGTAAGTTCAGCGAACTTTATTATTTCATCATACTTTTCGTCCATAAATTGGCGTGTATACCCGAGCATTGCTCCGCGCAGATAGGTGTTTTCACGAACAGTAAGTTCCTTATCAAAGCCGCTTGTAAGTTCAAGCAGTGCCGCAATACTCCCGTGTATCTCCATATGACCTTCAGTCGGAATCATTATGCCTGAAACCGCTTTTAAAAGAGTCGATTTTCCGGCTCCGTTGGTTCCTATGATGCCGAGCATATCCCCCTTTTCAAGAGAAAAAGTGATATTTCTGTCAGCCCAAAATTCTTTGACGTGGTAGTTTCCGCTCAGTTTGCGGACAACGTACTCTTTAAGTCCGATATCCTTAAAGTCACCGGTCATATACCGTATAGACACTCCGTCAGCTTTTATGATTGCCATGGTGCTTCCTCCTTTTGCGTATCAGACATAGTACAGGAACTTGTGGTTATAGTGCCTGTATACCCACGCGCCTATCGCAAGAACAAGAACAGCATAGAACGCACAGAGTGCATGGTACTGCAGAGATGGAATTGTCCCGTGAAGTACAATACTCCTGAAATATTTTATGTATGTGTAAACCGGATTAAGAAGAAAATAGCGTTGCATGGAAGGTGCCATTTTATTTACATCGTAGAAAATTGCCGAGCAGTACATGAGCAACAATGTAAAAATATCATAAAGATATTTCATATCTCTGAAGAAAACATACAATGCCGAAAGTATAAGTCCGCAGCCGATGTTAAATACAACCAGACAGCAAATCGGATAAATAAGCATAAGGAAATGCCACCCGAGAGGTACATGGTCAAGTATTACAAACAGGAAAAACACAAGAAGTGTCAATCCGAAGTTTATAAGTGATGAAATGTTTTTTGAAAGAAGGAACATATACTTCGGTACATTGACCTTCGTAAAGATTCCCGCATTTGAAACGAGCGCATTCATACCGCCGTTAGTGGAGTCCTTAAAATATGCGAACAAAAGGTTTCCGCAGAAAAGATAAATGGTATAGTGCTCCATACCCTTTCCGAAAAACTGACCGAAAACCACGCTCATTACAAGAAGCTGCATGAGCGGCGAAAGCACACTCCACAGCATCCCGAGAACAGTCCTTTTGTATTTTTTCTTGAAGTCCCTCTTTACAAGCTCTTCAAAGAGAAACTTGTTTTTTTTCATTTTCTTAGCCAATTGGCCCACTGTACAACACCAACTTCTCTGCAATTAAGTCTGTAACGCCGGCAGCTTAATTATTATTGCGAAAATACCGTGATATTTTATCATATAAAGCACAATCATTCAACCGCCACAGGTATATCAATTGATTTTGATTTAAAAAAATGATAGTATTTACTCATCAAAATACGGAGGTTCATCATGGACAAACATTACGATTATCTCATAGTCGGTGCGGGGCTTTTCGGCGCAACATTTGCACACGAGGCAATAAAGCGCGGGAAATCCGTACTTGTCATAGACAAACGCGATCATGTAGGAGGAAATATATACACTGAAAAAACAGAAAATATCGATGTCCACAAATACGGAGCTCATATATTTCACACCTCAGACAAAAAAATCTGGGACTATGTAAACAGCCTCGTTGAATTTAACAATTTTATAAACTCGCCTGTCGCAAACTACAAAGGTGAGATGTACAATATGCCGTTCAACATGAACACATTTTCAAAGATGTTCGGCGTTTCAACCCCGAATGAGGCAAAAGCAATACTTGATAAGGAGCGCGCTGAAATAAAGGGTGACCCGCAAAACCTTGAAGAACAGGCAATAAGCCTTGTAGGTCGTACTGTTTATACAAAGCTTGTAAAGGGCTACACGGAAAAACAGTGGGGACGTGATTGCACAGAACTTCCGGCATTCATAATAAAGCGCCTGCCGGTAAGACTTACTTACGACAACAATTACTTTAATGATCGCTATCAGGGAATACCCGTAAATGGCTATACTGCGCTTATTGATAAACTTCTTGAGGGTGCCGACATCAAACTTTCAACAAGTTTTTCGGCTTCTGACAAGGATAGGTACTTTACAGTCGCTGACAAAATTCTATATACCGGTCAATTGGACGCTTATTTTTCCTATAAATACGGTAAACTTGAGTATCGCAGCCTCAAATTTGAAACTGAAGTACTTGATGAATCAAATCACCAGGGCGTTGCGGTAGTAAACTATACCGACAGAGAACCTGCGTATACAAGAATTATTGAACATAAGCATTTCATGTGCGGCGCTCAGCTTGACAATCCGAAGACAGTTGTCACCAGGGAATACCCGGCAAACTGGGAAGAAGGGATGGAACCTTATTATACGATAAATGATGACCGTAACAATAAGCTCTATGAAAAATACAAAGCACTTGCCGACGAAGAGGGGATTCTTTACGGAGGTCGCCTCGCAGATTACAAGTACTATGATATGGACGATACCGTAGATGCCGCATTGAAGCTTGCGGAAAAAGTTCTTTAAGTTCAGCTGATTCAAAAAATAATTTCATTAAATAACAAACCCATTATCGGAAAGTTATCCGGTAATGGGTTTTCATATTTTATCCGTTATAATTTTCAGATTTTGTTGTCATACTTCGCAAGTAAAGTTTCGAGTGTCTTATGTAGTATTTGTTCGCGGATTTCCTCAGAAAGGCCGAGACTCATAAAGCGGTCAAGCTCTTCCTTCGCATCCCACATAGGATAATCCGTTCCAAACATAATACGCTCCGGCGTGTATATTTCAATAAGTTCACGTATCTGCTCATCGCGAAGTGCAAACATGGAACTTGAGGTGTCAACATATGCCCCGGTCGTTGCAAGAAATGCCGCACCTGTTCCCCACTCGGAATATCCGCCGAAATGTGCAGCTATAACGTCAAGCCTCGGAAACTCGTCAAGAACGGGAACAAGATGTTCAGCCTTACTGAACTGTGTACGCTTATCGCCCATATGAATAAGCACGGGGCATTTCCCCTCCGCAAGCTTGTAAATCTCTTTTGCTTTGTCAGAAGCGAGATCAAAATTCTGGAAATCAGGGTGAAGTTTTATTCCGCGAAGTCCGTTGTCCATAGCCCACTTGAACTCTTCTTCAAGATTCTCGCAATCCGGATGAAGTGTGGCAAAGCCTATGAACTTGTCAGGATAAAGCTTAACCGAATCAGAAATAAATCTGTTTATGGATTCGACTTGCTTCGGAGTTGTAGCAACAGAGTGTATAAGAAATTTATCTACTCCGGCAGCGCCTCCCTCTTCAAGAAGTTTACTTCTTGTGCCATTGTATCTCATCTCAATACCGTAAAATTTTCCTATATTCTTTGCTGCCTTTTCAGCAATTATTTCAGGAAAAACATGCGCATGTGAATCAATTATCATATCTTTGCTCCATCTATACTGAATTCATAGTACCATTATAGGCTTTTTTTTACTCATTTCAAGTATACGGCATAGGATAAATCAGGAAATTATTATTTCCAAAGTACTACAGAGAAGGATTGCTGATGTTTGCCTATGAGAAAAAACTACAATATCCTATAAATATCAAAAATCCGAATCCGCAGTATGCAAAAATTAAAAACAAACAGACAAGAAGGTGTAGCATCACAATCGTGAGACCACACCTTTTTCATTATTTTTCGATAAGTTTTTAAACTCTGCCACTACCCCATTTAAGAACGTAGATGCAAACTTCACGGGATCCCCATTGTCTGCATTCACTGAGAGTGTCCATAAATAGGTCAACGACAATACCGCTGCCGTTTGTGGCAAATCCTCCGGTATCAGCGGCAATACAATAACCGTATACATATTTTCCGTCCGTTGAGACAATGTACATCTCCGTACCGTAAGGAATTTGTCTTGGATTTACCGCAACATAACCTGTCTTTACTGCCACACCGGATGCCGTTCCTGCACCGACGTTTGCCGTATAGGATGTTGAGCGACCCGTAATAGTTGTTATTGAACTTGTAGGTATTCCGTCACTGAGTGAATAACGTGACGGAAGAGGAATTGAGGAAATAGGCGCACCGGATGAAAGAATTTTTATCTTTGTTCCGGTAACAACAATCTTGTTTGTAACGGGCGTTACGACTTCCTCGGAAATGACAGTTGATTTTGAGACAACTCCGTCTACGATTTTATCCCTGTATACAACGGTTTTCTTACCGTTTTTACCCTGCTGTTCTACCTGAGTGGTTCCCTTATAAAGGCTTGCGGATGTCCTGTTTATTGTCTTGTAATTAATAACCTCAGACTCTGTGCGTTCCTCATAGGTAACACGATAAACCGTAACAGTATTTCCCGGTTTGAGTTCTGTGTTAAGTGACGGTGAAACTTCATCATCCTCACCAAGCTCAATACTGAGTTTCTTAAGGATGTCTGCAACCGTTCCCGAAAGGAAATCGGTTGTCTGTGTTTTCCCGTCGGCAGAAACGTCTATGGAGAATGCTCTTGTTATTTCAATCTTCATATCTTTGACAAGCTTATCACTTTTTTCATAGTTCATCTCGTCAACTTTTCTGCATATTATTCCGGCCTTGGAAAGTGCATCGGATACATTGCCGGCAACGTTTATTGTTGCTACCTCTTCACCGTCATCAATTATTGTGACAGGTACTGCACGAAGTACAACAAGCTTGTTACCGTCTTTTGCATCTTTTCCGGATATAAAACTGCTTGTGTCGAGTTTATCGTCTTCACCAAGCGTTACACCGGCAGATGCCAATATTTCATTTGCATCCTGCTCGGATGTATTAACCTGAATAGTCTTACCGTCCACCACGACATCAACCGTATAGCCTGACTTTGCGGCAGCAACAAGAGTACAGCAACAGATGACAGCCAAAAATACGGTAGCCACTACTCTGTTTCGCACTGAGGCTCTTATTCTTCGGACGTCTTCGGATTTATTCATCAAATGTCTCCTTTTCATGGGTTTTGACGCTATTTTCCCTTGACGCCCGATATTATATGTACACCTTTGTGAATTGTCAAATTTTTTGAAATGAACTTTTTGTGCAATTTGTACAACAATAAAGATGAAATAATGTCGTTTTCATCGTCTTTTTTCCAATACAGAAAATAGAGCGTTGATAATTTGTGCAAACCTGCAAAAGTTACAAATTCGTAACAAAAGGCCCCTTGTAAAGGGGCCTTCTTTACATTTTGTAACATTTTATTTGCCTTCAGCAAGTTCTTTTGTGCGGTTAAAAGCAGCGTTCAAAGCACGCTCAACCACCCCATCAAGATCCGATTCAAGAAGGGATTTTACACCCTCAATCGTACTTCCTCCGGGACTGCATACACGTTCTCTGAGCGTTTTAAGTGATTCATCACTCGTTATTGAAAGAGCCGCTGAACCTCTCGCCGTTGTCTTTGCCAGACTCTCCGCGGTTTCCCGTGAGAGTCCCAAGTTTTCACCCGCTTTTGCAAGTGCCTCTATATACATATATATATAAGCCGGTCCGCATCCCGAAATAACGGACCCTGCATCTATAAGATTCTCCGGCAAAATTTCTATGCTGCCGGCAGCCGAAAAGTCGGATACGAAGGTCGCAAAGTCGCCGTCGGTAACAAAGTCATTCTTTGTTGCGAGTATGACGCCGTCTCCGACGCTTACAGGCGTATTCGGCATAATTCTTATAACAGGCCACTCATTAATGCCTGTAAGCGACAAAAGCGTATCCATGGTAACCCCGGCTGCCGGCGTTACAAGGATGGGTTTTTCCGCACTGCCCTCAAAATTTTTCAAAAGTGCCGATTTCAACGTAGGCATAAGGTTTTCAAGCATCTGAGGTTTTACGCAAAGAAGTATAAATTTGCTTTTCTCACAAAGGGTTACATTGTCAAGAATTGTGCCCCCGATTTCATCCGACAAGGCTTCCGCCTTTACAGAGCTTCGGTTTGCAAGAGCCACTTCATTTTGCGGACATTTCTTTACGACTGCACGTGCAAGTGCGCAACCCATATTCCCCGTTCCTATAAAACCGTATTTGTAACGCATAATTGCCTCCAAAGCATTTACTTTTGCCGTCATTGTTTATCTTATCTGCCCGTTTCCGTGAATGATGTATTTATAAGAGCAAAGCTCCGCAATTCCGAACGGACCGCGTGCGTGGAGCTTTTGTGTTGAAATACCCATTTCACAGCCAAGTCCGAATTCCCCGCCATCGGTAAAACGAGTGGATGCATTGACATAAACCGCCGCACTGTCAACGCCTCTTAAGAATACATCTTTTGATTTTTCATCATTCGTCACTATAGACTCGCTGTGTCCGGTAGAATGAAGCGAGATATGTCTTATTGCCTCATTTACATCTTTGACAATCTTAACAGCGAGTATGTAATCAAGAAACTCTGTGTCAAAATCGTCTTTTGTCGCGGGTGTACCGTCTATTATTTCAGCCGACTTTTCACAAAGTCTGAGTTCAACGGGGGTAAACCCGGCACTGCGTCTGTCATCCACAAGGCATTTTTTTAGAAGCGGGAGAAAATCACCCGCAATTTTTTCGTTCACAAGACAAACCTCTTCAGCATTGCATACAGACGGCCTTGAGGTTTTCGCATTGTTCACTATTTCTACAGCCATATCAAGATCCGCCGATTCATCAACATAAACATGGCATATCCCCGTGCCTGTCTGAATACACGGAACTTTTGCATTTTCCACAACACTTTTTATGAGCCCGGCTCCGCCGCGAGGAACAAGTAAATCGACAAGTCCGGTTGCAGTCATAAGGTCATTTGCACTTTGTCTTGTGGTATCCGATACAAGGTTTATCGCATCCTCTGTTATACCAAGTTTCAAAAGCGTATTTTTGAGAACAGTCACTATTGCAAGTGACGAACGGTAGCTCTCTTTTCCTCCGCGAAGAACACAGGCGTTGCCGCTTTTAAAGCAGAGTGTCGCGGCATCAGCAGTGACATTCGGTCTGCTTTCATAAATCATTGCAACAACGCCGAGCGGAACCGTTATTTTTTCAATAACAAGTCCGTTTTCTCGCGTCACCTTCGAAAGAACCCGACCCACAGGCTCCGAAAGCTTTGCAACCTCACGCATACCATTCGCCATGTCGATTATTCTCTCAGATGTAAGTGTAAGTCTGTCTATCATTGACTCACTCATAGAACCTTTTGCAGCTTCAACATCCTGTCCGTTTGCAATAAGAATTTCATTTGCGTGCAAAACAAGTGAATCGGCACACGCAAGTATAGCTCTGTTTTTTTCATCGGCAGACAAAATTGCAATTTCTTTCGAAGCAATTTTTGCTTTTTTGCAAAGTTCAATAGTTGAGTTTTCAGCCATAGCGCTCAGGCCCTCCTTTTTTGTATGTGGACCGGATTACTTTTTTCCACAGAATTTTGTACCGATAAATTTCTTTCCTTCAACGATATCGTAAAGAACAGACGGTCTCTCGCCGTTTACCACATAAAGATCTATGCCGGCATTATTGGCTATCACTGCAGCACTGATTTTCGTTTTCATACCGCCTGTTCCGAGTTTTGTTCCGCTTCCGTCTCCAAGACCGAATATCTCCTCAGTCACTTCCTCAACAACAGAGAGAAGCTTTGCGGTTTTATCCTTTCTCGGATCAGCGGTATAGAGACCGTTTGTATCTGTAAGAATAACCACCATATCAGCCTTGACGGATTCGGCAACTATCGCGCCGAGAGTATCGTTATCTCCTATAACAATCTCGTCCGTTGCCACTGAATCATTTTCGTTTACTACGGGAATGGCACCGAGTTCAAGAAGCCTGTAAATGGTATTTTTAAAATTGCGGTGGCGTTCCTCATCTTTTACATCGTCCCCCGTAAGAAGAATTTGGGCGACCGTATGATTGTATTCAGAGAACAATTTATCATATATGTACATAAGCTCGCACTGTCCGACAGCAGCCGCAGCCTGCTTTGACGGGATATCATCCGGTCTTTTGGTTATTGCAAGTTTTCCAAGTCCCATGCCGATAGCGCCTGATGACACAAGAACAATCTCATGACCGGCATTCTTAAGGTCAGATAAAACTTTACAGAGCTGCTCGACTCTGCGGATATTCAAATTACCTGTCTTATGTGCAAGCGTTGATGTTCCGACTTTAACAACAATACGCATTTTGTTCCCCATCTTTCTCTATTTATTAAATACCGGTTAATCAGTCAACGACCAATTAACCGGTTGCTTTGTTTTCCTATAAAATATCCGGCATTTTTTATAAATCCAGTTTCATGTCACCGAACTTAATCCATCCGCGTTTTCGCATAAACTCGGAGACAGCCAGCGTAATTACTGCGGGAAGAATAAACTGCATAATAGCAATTTCGAGCAATGTAATTCCCACTCCAAGTTCGGGAGCCATTGTTTCAAAAGATGCAATTTGTCCCACAAGGCCTGCGGATCCCATTCCGGAGCCTATAGGGGTACTCCTCATGTGGAGTATAGCAGATGAAACAGGTCCTAAAATTGCACTTGAAACTATAGCCGGTAGCCATATGATTGGCTTTTTTACAATATTCGGTACCTGGAGCATAGATGTTCCGAGACCCTGTGCAATAAGACCACCCATCTTATTTTCTCTGTAACTTGCAACAGCGAAGCCGACCATGTTGCAACAACATCCTATAGTTGCAGCACCTGCGGCAAGCCCGGTTATACCCATTGAAATGCCTATTGCAGCCGAGCTTATCGGAAGAGTGAGAATTATCCCCATAAGAACCGAAACTATGATGCCTCCGATTATCGGATGTGCATCGACATTGTAATTTACAAGATTTCCGAGCCATCCCATAAATGCTGAAATAGGCGGTCCGGCAACAAGTCCCGCAGCAGCACCCGTAAGAATGCAAACAAACGGGGTGACAATTATGTCAACAGGTGTTTTTTCGGAAATAAGTTTTCCGAGTTCTATTGCGACAATAGCGGCAACAAATGCACCAAGCGGCTCACCCGGCTTTCCGAGAGTTATTTCGGCAAGACCGCTTCCGACAGCGGGAAATGCTCCTATAAGTCCCGTAACAGCCGCCGACACCGTAACAAGAGGGCTTTGTTTGAGCTTCACTGCAACACCGACACCGATTCCGGCACCGGTAAGTGATTTTGCAACGTTGGCAATAATAATCATGTATGTACCGACTGTTCCCCCGATAAGTGTGCCTATCTGAGCAATAATCGTTCCGATTATCAGTGTCGAAAACAGACCCAGAGCCATGCCCGAAAGACCGTCAATGAAAATTTCATTGAGGAATTTTTTGAGTTTTTTCATGTTTTTACTCCTTGTACTTAATACTATTTATACTAAGTGGCATGTTTTCATCACTTGTTACGTCGAGCCGATCGCACACACTTTTGACAGAGAAGCCGTCACAGAGTATGCGCCACCCATTAATGTTTCCTTTTTATCAGAAACACACCTCTTTAATATACTGAAAATACATTCAGAATAAATTTTATATGCACTCGTTATTAAATTTTTATTTACTTATTTTTTCTGATTACGCGAAGTCTCAAAGTACCGCTTTAATTGCAGCGAGAAGGTCATCATACTCATCATATGCGGGAAGATTCGGATACTCTGCCTTTATAGCGTCTGTACTCTTGAAAAGGAATCCTGCTTTTGATGCCTCTATCATGCCAAGGTCATTGTGACTGTCACCGCCGGCAATAGTCTCAAATCCGATTGACTGAAGAGCTTTTACCGTTGTGTACTTTGATTTTTCACAGCGCATTTTGTAGCCTGTGATCTCACCGTTTTCGGCAACCTCGAGTGTGTTGCAGAAAATTGTGGGATAGCCGAGTTTTTTCATAAGAGGGCCCGCAAACTGCTCAAAGGTATCGCTTAAAATGATAACCTGAGTGAGACTTCTGAGCTCATCAAGGAACTCCTTTGCACCCGGCATAGGATCTATCTTAGAAATTGTTTCCTGAATCTCCTTAAGACCGAGCCCGTGCTCCTTTAAGATGTCAAGTCTGTACTGCATGAGCTTATCATAATCGGGCTCATCTCTGGTTGTTCTCTTGAGCTCCGGTATACCGGTTTCCTCAGCGAAGGCAATCCAGATTTCAGGCACAAGTACGCCCTCCATATCAAGGCAAACAATGTTCATAAGAAGTCCTCCTAAAAATTATTTTGCATATTATAACATTAGTCAACAGCTAATGCAATCAGCCTTAACATAAATAACAAAATAAATCTCCCAAGATATAAATTAGAGACAACTCATTTTTCCTGAATCTCCTTGCCGCTGAGATGTTCTATCTCAATTTCGAAAACCTGCACAGCCTTTCCGTCATGAGCGATTTCGTCATTGACGAGTTGCTCGCTTGGATAATATTTCATCGCGAGCCGCTTTAGTATTGAAGTGGTTTTAGAATCGGTTTCAAGCAGACGGCATCGTCCGAATACAACAACGCTCTGTACAAACGGAGCCCATGCTTCCATTTCATTTTTTATTGTTTCGTTTCCGTAAACAGTGAAACAAACCTTGTCACATTTTTGCAATGCATCAAATTTATGTCCTGCCCGTGCGCCGTGAAAATAGATTTTATTTGAGTCCTTATCGTAAAGATAGTTTATCGGAACGGCGTACGGATATCCGTTGTCTCCGTTCACGGCAAGAACACCTCGGCGACTTTTTTCCAAAAGACTCTCCGCTGTACCTCTGTCAATTTCTCTTTTCTTTCGTCTAATCGGCCTAAACATCGATTTTTCTCACCTCTTTGATACTTCTTAACGTAGTATTGAACTTTTATCTGACGCATCTTCATCGCGTTCAGAGCATTTTGTCCTCTAAGTAATATTCAAAATTACTCTAATTATAACTTTTATACTGCTTGTATACAATAAAGTTTACACAAAAAAATCCCACAAACATAATGTTTGTGGGATTCTCTGCTTTTGATATTTTCGTTTTCGAAAGATTATCTCTTTGAGAATTATAACATACGCATCTACGTTGTTTATAAGCGTCTATGTATACCACTTGTATACCACCATAAAAAAGAGGGGCACATTTTGCACCCCTCCCAATTGTTATTTGAGCATCTTCATTGCGACCTCAAGAACCTCTCGCTCACGCTGTGAAAGATTGTCCTCTTTCATCAGTTCTCCGAGCCGTTCCGTCATGTGTTCTTCGTAGTCCTCACACTCTTCTTCCTGTCCCATTGCCTCTATTTTGGCAATGTTCTTAATCGAAGATACCGTTCCGGTAAGACTGTCAAGTTTGCTTCCAACTGCCTGTGCATCAAAGCCACGCTGAAGGTCTGCCTGTGTTACGGCACTTGCCGCATACGGGTTGTCGTTTCTGTTGTTACCCCAGCCACCGATTGCAAGCAGGAAGAAGAGAATAATTAAGATTGACCAATCTCCACCCCACATACCACCGTCTCTATTGCCATTGCCTGTTACAGCTGCAATGTCAGCCGGAGTCATTGTGTTAATACTCATAGCACTTTCTCCTTTTTTGTTTTATTTCAAATTTTGCAAAATTTGTTACTTAAACATTGACTGAAGCATTCCTCCGTATTGATTTGCCAGTCTTTGTGCCTCATTAAGTTGAGACTGTGACACCCTGCCGGAAGTCATTAAATCGTTCAACATTTGATTCGGGTCTTTACCTCTCATTTGCTCAACAAACTGTGGGAATTGCTGTAACATCTGCATTGGATTATTCATGTTCTACCTCTTCTTTCTTTGTCAGATTTTCTATTGCCTTTTCAAATTCTTCTCTTGTGATGTAATTAGATTGCGGCTGAGCGTCTTCTACCCACTCATAGGACAGTTTCTGCATGCTAGGTATTCCGTTCTGTGGTACAGTTTTGACATAGATAATCTTCTGTTCACTGTCCCACAAGGTCACTGTGTTTCCGGGTATCACCGGATATGCTTTAGCAGCCACTTCACCTTGTACCCATACACGGTCGTCCGCTTGATAATAGGGGTAGTTATACATACAATTTCTCCTTTTCTTCTTCGAGTTTGATTATTGCGATGTCATACAATGCGTCCACACTGTTGTTCTCTATTGCTCTTTTGATGTGCTCTTCTGCAAGTGCTCCATATACTTCAGTGAGAACTGCTTCTAAAATATCCATGT